>NZ_JBSHBL010000041.1:0-101958 GCF_053611985.1 Streptomyces sp. NPDC054770 | reverse complement strand
CCGTAGGGCAACGGCGCGGCTCACGGTCGTAGGCCTGCTCGGTCTGCTCGGTCCGCCTCAGGAAGGCTGGGCGACCTTCGGGGCATCGGCCTGCTTCGGCGGCGCGGTCTTCTGCTTGGGCGCCGCCTTCGTCTTGTCGGACTTGTCGCCGGTGAAGGCCTCGTACTCCGCGAGGACGTCCTCGGTCGGCCCGTCCATGCGCAGCACACCCCGCTCCAGCCACAGCACCCGCTCGCAGGTGTCGCGGATGGACTTGTTGTTGTGGCTGACCAGGAACACCGTGCCCGCGTGCTGGCGCAGCTCGCGGATGCGCTCCTCGGACCGCATGCGGAAGGACGCGTCACCGGTGGCCAGGGCCTCGTCGATGAGGAGGACGTCGTGGTCCTTGGCGGCGGCGATGGAGAAGCGGAGCCGGGCGCCCATGCCGGAGGAGTAGGTGCGCATGGGGAGGGTGATGAAGTCGCCCTTCTCGTTGATGCCGGAGAAGTCGACGATGTCCTGGTAGCGCTCCTTGATCTCCTCGCGGGACATGCCCATGGCGAGGCCACCGAGGTAGACGTTCTTCTCGCCGGTCAGGTCGCCCATCAGGGCCGCGTTGACGCCGAGGAGGGAGGGCTGGCCGTCGGTGTAGATGGCGCCGTTCTCCACGGGCAGCAGGCCGGCGACCGCCTTGAGGAGGGTCGACTTGCCGGAGCCGTTGGTGCCGATGAGGCCGATCGCCTCGCCCTTGTAGGCGACGAAGGAGACGTTCTTGACCGCGTGCACCGTGCGGGTGCCCGCTGCCTTCTCGGCGTCCTTGCGGCGCAGCATGCGGTTGAGGGCGGCGGTGGCGGAGCCGCGTCCGGAGCCGGTGCCGTTGACCCGGTAGACGATGTCGACGCTGTCGACGACGACGGTGGGGATGGGGGTGTCGCTCACGTTCTCAGCCACGGCCGTACGTCTCCTCAGCCTTCCAGAAGTAGATGAACCCGCCGACGCCCATGACCAGGGCCCAGCCGGTCGCGACGATCCACACGTGCGGCGGCAGCTGGTTGGAGTGGAAGCTGTCGATCAGGGCGTAGCGCATCAGGTCGATGTAGACGGCGGCCGGGTTGTCCTTGAGTACCGGGTTCACCCAGCTCGGCAGACCGTGGTGGTTCTTGGTCAGCTTGTCGATGTTCCACATGACGCCCGAGATGTACATCCAGGTGCGCAGCACGAACGGCATCAGCTGGGAGATGTCCGGGGTCTTGGCGCCCCAGCGGGCCATGATCAGCGACATGCCGGTGTTGAAGGTGAACTGCAGGATCAGCACCGGGATCGCCAGCAGCCAGGAGGCGGCCACCGGCACGCCGAAGCAGAGCAGGATGACGACCAGGGCGGCCATCGAGAACAGCAGCTGCTGGAGCTGCTGGAGGCAGAAGGAGATGGGCAGCGCGGCGCGCGGGAAGTGCAGGGCGCGGACGAGACCGAGGTTGCCGGCGATCGCGCGGGTGCCGGTCATGATCGAGCTCGACGTGAACGTCCAGATGAACACGCCCGTGACCAGGAACGGGATGTAGTCCGGGACGCCCTTCTTGGTGCCCAGCAGGATGCCGAAGATGAAGTAGTACACCGCGGCGTTCAGCAGCGGGGTCATGATCTGCCAGACCTGGCCGAGCTTCGCCTGTGCGTACTGGGCGGTGAGCTTGGCGGTGGCGAACGCGACGATGAAGTGCCGCCGCGCCCACAGTTGGCGGATGTACGCCGGCAGAGAGGGACGGGCGCCGCTGACCGAGAGTCCGTACCGGGCGGCGAGCGCCGCGAGGTCGTCCTCGGCCGTGACCGGGGCCGGGGGCGGTGTGTGGAGAACCTGGGTCACATCCGCTGCTTTCACTCGGGGGGTGGGGGTGCTGCGGCGTCCGGCTGGGGCCGGGCCCGTCACCCGAAGTTTCCTTACGCTTCTCTTCACGTTTTCTTACGTCGGGACGGGACCGTATCGTCGCAACGGGAGCGTAGGCCGATTCGGCGTCGGAACGCAACCGTTTCGTCGTCACGGGTGGCTGTGGATCGTCACACGTTCGAGGTCGAGGCGGGACCGATTCGTTGCGTTGCGGTGCGGGCACGTGTTCGGTACGGCGGTGAGCTGGGGCGTGTTCAGCAGGTCGGCGTTGCGGCGTTCGGGTGGCGGCCTCGTGTCGAGGTGTCGTCGGAACGCAACCGTTTCGTCGTTACGCCCCTATGCTGGGGGCATGACGACGAACGCCGAGGAGTCCCAGACGCGTCCGCGCCGACGAGCCCCCGCCGGGGCGGCCGTCCTCCGAGAGGACGTGACCGAGGCCATCCGGGCCGCCGTCTTCGAGGAGCTCGCGGCGGTCGGGTATGCCCGGATGTCCATCGAGGGCATCGCGCGCCGCGCCGGCGTCGGCAAGACCGCCGTCTACCGCCGCTGGCGCTCCAAGCTGCACCTGGTCCTCGACGTCGTCTCGGCCCTCGCCGTGCTGGGCCTGCCGGTCCCCGACACCGGCTCCCTGGAGGGCGACCTGCGACTGCTGTACGAGGTCACCTCCCGCGCGCTGCGCCACCCGGTCGCCTCGCAGATCATCCCGGACCTGCAGGCCGAGGCGGCCCGCAACCCCGACATCGCCGAGGCCATGCAGAAGACGCTGCGCGAGGGCCAGGAGGGCGTCGCCAGCAAGATCATCGAGGCGGCACAGCGGCGCGGTGAGCTCGCCGAGAGCCTCGACGACGACCTGGCCATGGACCTGATCTCCGGCCCGCTGTACTGGCGCTCGGTGGTGATCCGCACCCCGAAGCTGCCGAAGGGCTACCTGGCGGCGCTGGCCCGCGGGACCACGGAGGCGCTGAAGGCGCTGTGAGCGGGTCGGCCGCGGAGCCGGTCGGCCGGGAAGCCCACTCGGCCCGGGATGTCACAGGCGGCGCGGCCGTCTCGTCGTAGAGGCGCAGGCATCCTCGATCAGGGAGTGGACGATGAACCTCGCGCTGTGGATCGCCGCCGGACTGCTCGCCGCGGTGGCACTGGCCGGTGGGATCAGCAAGACGTTCGTACCGCGGGAGAAGCTGGCCGCGGCCCATGGCGGCGGCTGGACCGGCGACGTCGGCGACGGTTTCGTGCGGACGCTCGGCATCCTCGAACTCCTGGCCGCGGCGGGCCTGGTCCTGCCCGCCGTCAGCGGCATCGCACCGGTCCTGGTGCCGGTGACCGCCGGCGCCTGGGTCCTGCTGATGATCGGTGCGATGATCACCCATGGCCGGCGTGGTGAGCGGGCGTTCGTGGCGCTGAACCTGGTGTATCTCGCGCTGGCGCTGGTCGTCGCGGTGGGCCGGTTCGGCCCGGGCTCGTTCTGACGGGACGGGACGGGACAAGGGGGAGGGACACATGAAGAACAGGACCGAGGAGTTCCAGGAGCTGCGGCCGCTGCTGTTCTCGATCGCGTACCGGATCCTGGGCAGCGTCGGCGAGGCCGAGGACGCCGTCCAGGAGGCGTGGCTGCGCTTCGCCGGCTCGCCGACCGAGGTCAGATCGCCGAAGGCGTTCCTGTCGGCCGCGGTGACCCGGATCTCGATCGACGTACTGCGCTCGGCCCGGGTCCGGCGCGAGGAGTACGTCGGCCCGTGGTTCCCCGAGCCGCTGCTCGCCGACCCCTACGAGGACCCGGTGCGGTCGGCGGAGCTGGCCGACTCGGTGTCGATGGCGGCCCTGCTGCTCCTGGAGCGGCTCAGCCCTCTGGAACGCGCCGTCTTCGTGCTGCGCGAGGTGTTCGACTTCGGCTTCCCCGAGGTCGCCTCGGCGGTGGGCCGCTCGGAGGCCGCCTGCCGTCAGCTGGCGGTCCGGGCCCGGCGCCACATGGCCGAGGGCCGCCCCCGCTTCGAGGCGGACCGCAGGGAACGCGACGAACTGGCCGCCCGCTTCTTCGAGGCCCTCCACGAAGGCGACCTGGCCGGCCTGCAGGATCTGCTCGCCGCCGACGTGTCGCTGGTCAGCGACGCCGGTGGCAAGGCCCCGCAGCTGGCCCACCCGGTGCTGGGCGCCCAGAACGTGGCCCGTCTCCTCGCCGCCGTCATCCCGTTGCTGTTCCGGATCGAGGTGACCTGCGAGCGCCACGAGGTCAACGGCCAGCCCGGCGCGATCTTCCGTGACCGCCACGGCCGGGTCCTCCAGACCTTCTCCCTCGACGTCCTCGACGGCCGGGTCCAGGCGATCCGCCTGGTCCTCAACCCCGACAAACTCGCCCACGTGGGCCCGGTGGCGGACGCCTGGGCCATCGCCGAGGAAGCCAAACAGGCCCGCAGAACCCCAGAGTGACGCGACCTCACGACCCCAGCCGCCGGGTCAGCGCCGCCAGGCCCGCCGTCCGCAGCACCCGGTCACCGAACCCCGGCAACGGCACGTGCAGGACCTCCGTCCACCGTTCCGGTACGGCTCCGACGCCGTGCACGGTACCGGCCAGGGCGCCGGTGACCGCCGCGACGGTGTCCGTGTCGCCGCCCAGGTCGACGGCCGCCCGGACGGCGTCCTCGTAGGAGGAGGTGGTCCGCAGCGCCCAGACCGCGGAGCCGAGGCAGGGCCACACGGCGCCGTTGAACTCGGTCGCCAGGTCGGGGTGCCAGGCGGGGGCGAGGACGGTGGCGTACCGGTCCCGGTGGTCGGGGTGGACCGCTGCCAGCGCTTCCGGTACGGCGGCCAGCGGGTCGTCTCCGGCCAGGGCGACCCGCAGCAGTTCGTGGAGGATCGCGGTGCCCTCCCAGGCGGCCCGGTCCCCGTGGGTGAGCGCGGCCAGCCGCCGTCCGGCGTCCATCGTGCCGTCCCGGCCCAGGGGTGCGAAGTACACCCCGGAGGTCGCGGCGCGCATCAACGCGCCGTTGCCCGCGGCACGTTGGCTGGTCTGGAAGTGCAGGGCGGCGGCGAGGTCCCACGGGTCGCCGCTGCTCAGCACGGCCTCGGTCTGCAGGCCGATGTCCTTCGGGCCGGCCGCCGCCCACCGCCGGAACCGCCCGAAGACGTCCGGGAGTTCCAGCCCGCCGCACTCCGCCAGGGACTCCCCGACGAGCACCGCCATCTGCGTGTCGTCGGTCGCCTCGCCCGGTTCCCAGCCTCCGCCCCCGCACATCTCGCCGCCGTGACCGGCCGTCGGGAACCGTGCGGAGAAGGTTCCCTCGGGGCCGAACTCGAAGGGCGCGCCCAGGGCGTCACCGGCGGCGGAACCGATGACGGCGCCCAGGGCGCGGTCGCGGCGGAGCGGGCGAGGCATGCCCGCAGGGTACGGGGTCGGCCCCGGCCGCTTCCGGAGGCGGGTCAGGTCCGGGCCGACTCCGGATGCAGGCGTACCCAGCCTGCCCAGGCCGACGTGATCATGTCCTGGACGTCGTGCTTGGCCTTCCAGTCGAGTTCGGTGGTGATGCGGTCGGCGGAGGCGACCACGCGGGCCGGGTCGCCGGGGCGGCGCGGGGCGACGACCGGCGGGAGGTCGTAGCCGGTGACCGCGTTGATGCGGTCGATCATCTCCCGGACCGAGACGCCCTCGCCGCGCCCGATGTTGAGGGTCAGTGTGCGGCCCGGCTCGGCCTGGAGGGCGCGGGCGGCGGCCACATGGGCCTCGGCGAGGTCCACCACGTGGATGTAGTCGCGGATGGTGGTGCCGTCCGGCGTCGGGTAGTCGGCGCCGAAGATGCGCGGCGGCGCGTTCTCCGTGAGCTTCTCGAAGACCATCGGGACGAGGTTGTAGACGCCCACGTCGGCGAGCTCGGGGCGGGCCGCGCCGGCCACGTTGAAGTAGCGGAGCGAGGCCGTGGCCAGACCTGTGGCCCGGCCCGTCGCGCGGACCAACCACTCACCCGCGAGCTTCGTCTCGCCGTACGGCGACATCGGCACGCACGGCGTCTCCTCCGTCACCAGGTGGACGTCCGGCATCCCGTAGACCGCCGCGGAGGAGGAGAACACGAAGGACGGGACCCGTGCCTCCGTCACCGCCTGAAGCAGGACACGCAGGCCTTCGACGTTCTCGTGGTAGTAGTGCAGCGGGCGGTCCACCGACTCGCCGACCTGCTTCTTCGCCGCCAGGTGCACGACCCCGGTCACCTCGTGCTCGGCCAGCACGCGCGCGACCTTCTCACCGTCGAGCGTGGAGCCCGTCACCAGGGGCACGTCCTCCGGCAGGCGTTCGGCGATGCCGGTGGACAGGTCGTCGTACACCACCGTCCGCTCGCCGGCCGCCGCCATCGCGCGTACGACATGCGCCCCGATGTAGCCAGCGCCGCCGGTGATCAGCCAGGTCATGTATGGAGGTCCCCTCCGTCGGTCGGCCCGTGGTGTTCGTCAGCCGCGGTCACCCCTCAGTGAAGCAGGTGCCGCCGACATCCGTGGACGGCCGGCCTGGCTCACCGCGGCCGCGCGGACACGTGGCGTGCTCTCCCGGCGGCGGGTGGCGCGCCACAGGCGGGTGAGGGAGAGCACGGCGGCGGTGGCCAGCAGGCCGTTGCGGGCGAGCATCAGCAGACAGCCGGTCCAGGTGCAGTGGACGACCTCGGCGTAGAACGCGGGATAGGCGACGGCACTCAGCGCGGTCGCCGCCGCGATCAGGGCGGCGACCGGACGCTGGCTGGTGTGCTGCGAGGACAGGCACACGGCGGCCAGGCCGAGCAGCCAGATCATGTACTGCGGGCTGATCACCCGGCTGGTGACGGTGAAGAGCAGCACGGCGCTCAGCGCCGCGTCGTAGGGGGTCGCCGGAGTCCAGTGCCGGGCCCGTACCCGCCACAGCAGGAGGAGGGCGAAGGAGGCCGCGGTGAGCGCGAGGGAGGCGGTCGCGATCGCGCGCACATGCGGGCCGACCAGTTCGACGGCGCCGTACTGGTAGCGGGTCGTGCCCGGCCAGCCGGCGTGCCGCGCGAGGCTGAGCGCGGTCCCGCCGAGCGACTCGACCTGCACACCCCGGCCGCCCTGCTGACGGAGGAACGCGAGCGGGTTGCGGAACGACATGACGAAGGCGGCGAGGGTCACCGTCCCCGTCAGGGCCGCGGACAGCCACGCCGTGCGCGTCGGGCGCCCGCGCTCCAGGCCGAGCAGCACCAGCGCCGGCCACACCTTCACCAGCGCGCCCAGCGCCGCGAGCGCACCGCACGCGCGCGTGGAGCGCGACAGCGCCAGCAGGGAGAGCACGGCGAAGGCGGTGACCTCCACGTCGTAGCGGGCGAGCGGAAGGTGCAGCAGCAGGGGCAGGCCGCCGGTCCAGAAGGCCGCGCCGAGCAGGGTGCGGCCGGGGCGCGTGCCCGCGCGGGCGAGCGCCGCCGTGATCAGCGCGTCGGTGGCCAGGGTGAGCGCCACGAACGCCTGGAAGTAGCTCAGTCCGGGCACCAGACCCGGCGCGAGCAGCACGGCGCCGGCGCCCGGCGGGTACTGCCACAACGTGTCGTGCGCCGGGAACGCGCCGTGCGACAGCACGCCGTACCAGTGGAAGTACAGCCGCCACACTTCGCGCGCGACCGATCCGTGGCCCAGGAGTCGCTCGTTGTTGTGGGCGAGGAGCCACAGCATCAGCGTGCGCGTGGCGGCCCAGGCGGCGGCGAGGCAGAGGAGACGCGTGAGGCCGGGCGGGCGGCGGAGACGCGGGAGTCGAACAGCCGGGGCGAACGGGACGCGCGGGAGCGGGAAGTGCGGGCGGCGATTCATCAACGGCGAGCGTAAGCCGCGCGGATGGTGTATCCATGCCGATACGCCGTCAATACCCGGCAAAGGTTGGCTAATCGCAAAAGATCGGGCCGTGGTGAGTATCGGGCCTCTCGTAAAAGCACATCCGCGAACGACACGAACAGCACAGGACGGCCGGCCGGCTCCACGGAGTCGGCCGCGCCCGTTGGGCGGTCCGCCCCGATGGCCGGGGGCCACCCGGGTCCTCGCCGTGGCCGTCCCGGCGGCGGCGATGCTCGCGGTCGGGCTCTGGGGGCTGCACCGCGGCGGCATGTGGCGCGACGAGGCCGTCACCTACCAGGTGGCCCGGCGCACGGTCCCGCAGATCTGGCGGCTGCTGCACGGCGTGGACGCGGTGCACGGCCTGTACTACCTGCTGATGCACGTCGTCCTCGCCGCCGATCCCGGCCACCCCGGAGAGGTCGTCCTGCGGCTGCCCTCGGTGTGCGCGTCGGCCGTCACCGCGGGCCTGCTGGCCGTCCTCGGCACCCGGCTGGCCCGGCCGCGCGTCGGCCTGTGGGCCGGGCTGCTGTACGCGGTCACCCCGCTGGTCGGCCACTACGCGCAGGAGGGCCGCTCGTACGCCCTGGTCGCCGCCGGCGCCACCGGCGCCACGCTGCTCTTCGTCCGGGCGGTGCGGGAGGAGGAGCGGCGGGCCTGGTGGCGGTACGGCGCCGTGCTCGGAGTCACCTGCTGGCTGCACGAGTTCGCCGTCCTGCTGCTGCTCGCGCACGCGGGAACTCTGGCGCTGGCCCGTTCGTCGGGAAGGGTGTGGCGGGGGTGGGGCTGCGCGGCCGGGGGCGTGGCGCTGTCGCTGCTGCCGATGGTCGTGGTCTCGCACGGGCAGTCGGCCCAGGTGGCCTGGTTGCGGGAGCCGGACGTGGAGACCGCGCAGGAGTTGCTGCGCCAGTACCTCGGACCGACCGACCGGGTGTACTGGGTGTGCCTGGCGCTCGGACTCCTCGGGCTGACGCGGCTGGTGGGCCGGCGCGGCGAGGTGACCCTCGCGGCGGTCGCGCTGCCGCTCGCGGTGCTGCCGCCGGTGGCCCTGATGCTGGCCTCGCAGCTCACGCCGCTGTACGTCGACCGGTATGTGCTGTACGCGCTCGCCGGAGGGCCGCTGCTGGTGGCGCTCGGCGCGGACCGGGTCGCCAGGGCACTCGGCCGGCTCTGGCCCCAGGGCGCCGCGGCCGTGCCCCGGTCGCCCGCGTTCACCCTGGCCGGGGTCCTGGCGATCGCCCTCGCCTTCACCCACCAGGTGCCGCTGCTGCGGGCGGACCGGGTGCCGGGCACCCGGCCCGACGACCTCGGCGCGGTCGCGGCGGCCGTGGCCCGTACGCTGCGGCCCGGCGACCCCGTGCTGTTCCTGCCGGCCCATGCGCGCGGGGCGGAGCTTGCGTATCCCGCCGACTTCAAGGCCACGAAGGACGTTGCACTGGCCGAGCCGGGGGCGGAGTCCGGGACGCTGTACGGGCGTGAGGTGGGGGCGGGGACGCTACGGCGGCGGTTGGCGGGGGCGGATGAGGTGTGGGCCGTGATGGAGAAGTACGCGCTGGTGCGCGGGTATCGGCCGCGGCTCGCTACGGAGCGGGCCAAGTTCGCCGTGCTGAACCAGCAGTTCGTGCTGCGGGAGGAGATGGTGATTGATCGGGTTGCTGTGAGGTTGTATGTGCGGCCGATTCGGGTGGGTTCGGAGGAGTCCGGGCTGCGGGCGGGTGGGGGCTGGTCGCGCCCACGCGGCGGCAGCCGCACATCGACAACAGCCCCGCGCCCCTAAAGGGGCGCTCAGCGCGCCCCTTCCTCCGCGGCCGCCGCATCCAAAGTTCCCGTCAGTTGGTCCAGGCGCTCCTTCAAGTTCCGGATCTCCTCCACGTCGAACCCCGTCGCCGACACGATCCTCCGCGGTACCTCCAGCGCCCGCTCCCGCAGTGCGGTGCCCTCCTCCGTCAGCCGGACCTCCACCGAGCGTTCGTCGCGCGTGCTGCGCTCGCGGTGTACCAGGCCCGCCGCCTCCAGGCGTTTGAGCAGCGGCGACAGGGTGCCGGAGTCCAGGCGCAGGTGTTCGCCGAGCTTCTTGACCGGCAGGTCGCCCTGTTCCCACAGCACCAGCATCACCAGGTACTGCGGGTAGGTGAGCCCGAGGTCCTTGAGGATCACGCGGTAGACGCCGTTGAAGGCGCGGGACGCGGCGTGCAGGGAGAAGCAGATCTGGCGGTCCAGGTGGAGCCACTCCGCCTCGGCGGCGGGGCTGGGGGTCGGGGTCGTCACGCTCATGGCTCAAGGGTAGCGCTTGCGGGTCATTTAGTTGTGCGCAATTGAGTTGTGTGCTCTACTTGTGGTCGTGAGGGCGGCCGGAACGGGAGCCGCCGGAACACCGATACTTCGAGTACTTCGAGAGGGATGGTCTTCCATGGACGCCATCTACACGGCAGCCGCCACCGCCACCGGCCGGGAAGGACGGGCGGTCAGCTCGGACGGGCAGCTGGACCTCACGCTGGCGTTCCCGCCCGCGCTGGGCGGCAACGGCCAGGGCACCAACCCCGAGCAGCTCTTCGCCGCCGGTTACGCCGCCTGCTTCGCCAGCGCCCTCGGCGCCATCGGCCGTCAGGCCAAGGTCGACACCGGCGAGATCTCCGTCACCGCCGAGGTCGGCATCGGCAAGGACGAGTCCGACGGCGGCTTCGCGCTCAAGGTCACCCTGCGCGTCGAGCTCCCCGAGGCGCTCGCCAACGAGACCGGCGAGAAGCTGGTCCACCAGGCCCACGAGTTCTGCCCCTACTCCAAGGCCACCAAGGGCAACATCCCGGTCGAGCTGGTCATCGAGTAGTCAACGGCGTCGGGGACGCTTCCCCCGTCCGGGTGAGCCGCGCGAGCACCTCCCCGGTCCGCCTGCTCCAGTCCACGACCACCGCCTCCGCGGGCAGCCGCTCCCGCCGCGTCAGCAGCAGCCAGCGCACCCGGGAGCGGTGGTCGTGGCCGTCGGCCAGGTCGATGCCGTAGCCGGGAAGCAGCCGGACGGCGTAGTAGGCGTCCGTGGCCACCGGTTCCCCCGGGCCGATGTGCCGGGCCGCCCAGTCGTACGACGGCCAGCGCGGCGGCTGCACGAAGCCGACCGGGTCCACCGAGCGCGGTACGACCGCTCCGGCCTGCGCGGCCAGAAAGCCCAGGCAGACCCCGCCGGCCGCGGCCCAGCCGAGCGCTCGCCGCCGGCCGGGCCAGGGCCGCTGCGCCGCCAGCTCCACGGCGAGCGCGCACTGCGGCGCCAGCAGCGCGAGCCCGAGCACCCCGACGAGCCGGCTGTACGCCAGCACCAGGCACTCCAGAGCGAACAGCAGTACGAGCGGATCACGCCAGGCGCCGGGTCCCGCCGCCGCTCGCCCCGCCGACCCGGCCGCCCGCCGGGCCCGCAGCCACAGCGCCGGCACCCCGAGCAGGGCCAGCCAGCACTGGCCGGCCAACCCGGTCAGCCCGGTCAGCCCGTCGTACGGCGCGTATGACGGGTACGGCTCGTACGGTGACGGCGACAGTGGCAGCACGCGCGCGTGCGTGCCGACAGCGAGCGCTGCCACCGTGACCGCGCACATCAGGGCCCACCGACCCCACACCCCGCCCCGCCACCCCCGCTGCCACCCCGCCACGAACGCCACCGCCCCGGCCGCCGCGCCCACCCCGGTCACCGGGTCGACCAGCGCCACCGCCCCGTACAGCAGTCCGAGGGCCGCGTACCCGGACAGGCTGCGCAGGCCGCTCGGGCCGACATAGCGCACCCGGCGCAGATCGCGGGCGCGGGCGCCGGTCAGGGCCCAGGCCCAGAGGGCGAGGCCGAGGGCGAACGCCGACGGGTAACCGAGGCTGCCGGTCAGCGGCAGCAAAGCCAGCGAGTCCCCGCCCCACGCCGGTCGCGTCCCCCACAGCACGGACACGAAGGCCAGCGCCAGCACCGGAGCCCACGGGCGCGGGGTGAGCACGCGGACCAGCCGGCCGAGACCCGTCAGCAGCACCAGCAGGTTCAGCGGGCCGCACACCCGCAGCAGCTGCCAGCCGCTCAGCCCGGTCAGCCGCGCCAGCGCACCCTGCGCCAGCACGTACGGGGACACGGCCGGGCCCGCCAGACCCGCCCGCAGCCGGGCCACCGCCGCCGCGTGCTGCCCGGCCTCGCAGCACGGCGGCACCCGCCAGTACGCCAGGGTCATCAGCAGCCAGAACAGCAGGCCGAAGACCTGGTACGGGGTGAGCCTGCGGACCCGGCCGCCGCGCAGAGCGGTGGAGCCGCGGGTGGTGCGCCGGAGCAGGGCGCCGGTGCTCACCGGAGGAATCGGACAGGGCGGACCATTTGCCAAGTGTTCCCGTCCGCCCCGACGGCGTTGCCGTCCATCACCTCATCGAGTGATGCCGACCGCCCTCGACGACCCCTGCGCGGGAACCGGCACCGGCCGGTGCACCAGCGGTTCGAGGAGCAGTGGCACGCCCACCACCGGCAGCAGCCAGGCCAGCACGATCAGCCGGTCGCCGCCGATGGTGATGTCGGGATGCCCGGCCTGGGTGAGGATCCCGGTCCCGGCGGCCGCCAGCAGGAAGACACCGAAGGCGGGCCGCCGCCGAGCTCCCCACGCCCCGGCCGCCAGCGCGGCCGGGAACAGGGGTTCCGTCAGCTGCCGGCGCAGCCACTCCGCCCAGAAGTCGAACTCCAGATGGAGGAACTCCCGCCCGGGGTGGGGCCGGTCCGGGTGGGTGTAGTGGCCGGTCAGCAGGTCCTGCACGCTCTCCGCCTCGGCGGGGTAGTGCAGCAGCCGGGCGAGCAGCAGGGTGCCGGCGACCGCCCCGCAGCCCACCGCCGCGATCGCGGTCACCCCGCGCCCGGGGCGCCGCCCGTGCCGCAGCCGCCACAGCGCGACCATCGCGGCGGCCCCGGTGAGGCACGCACCGAGAAAGAGCGCCTGCGAATGCTTCACGGTGAACAGCGCGACCAGCGAGCCCGCCACCAGCGCCGTCCCCGTACCCGTCCGCCCCGCCTCCGCCCGCCGCCCGGTCAGGGCCAGCGCGCAGCCCCACACCGCCGTCAGGGTCAGGGCCAGCATCAGGCCCTCCGCCATCGGCCGCATCGCGGTCGTGCCGACCGGCAGGACGTAGTACAGGGCCTGTCCGGTCAGCGCGAGCGGCACCGGTGCCGACACCGTCCGCAGCACCAGGAAGACCAGCACCCCGCCCGCGCCCGCGACCAGCACGCTCGCCAGCCACACCCCCCACGTCACCCCGAACACGGTGACGAACGGCACCAGGAACACCGGATAGCCCGGCCGCACCTCGAAGATCCGCCGCAGCCGGGGGGCCACGAACGGCGCGATGTGCCCGTCCGTCTGCGCGCCCCCGGCCCGCAACCGCCGCTCCACCCGGCCCAGTTCACCGGCCCGGCAGTCGGCGAACACCCGGCCGGCCGGACTCGGCGCGTGGAAGCGCAGCACGTCCACGCGCTGCGCGCGCTCCGCCGCCGACGCCTCGCCCGCGCACGCCCAGTCCGCCGTCTCGGCCGCCGCCTCCCGCTTGCCCGCCCCGGCCAGGGTCAGCGCGTACGACACGTAGTTCTTGGAGTCGGGTGTGTCCCGGCCGGTGACGGTGGCGAGTTGCAGCACCGCGAAGACGGCGGCCAGCAGCAGCACCCAGGTGCGCGGTCTCACGTCGCCGCCGGCAGGCCGGGCGCGCCGGCCGGGCCGGGCACCCGGGCCCGCTCCGGCATCGGCTCGCCGAGCAGCAGCGTCCGTACGACCCGTTCGGCCGCGCGGCCGTCGTCGAACTCGCAGAAACGGGACCGGAAGTCGGCCCGCAGCCCTGCCGACTCCTCGTCGCGCCAGCCCCCCGAGGCGAACAGCCATGCCAACTCCCGGTAGGAATGGGAGACATGGCCCGGTGCCTCGGCGGTGATGTCGAGATAGGCGCCCCGGCTCGCCGTGTACGCGGGCCAGTCGTCGGCGTGCACGACGATCGGCCGGTCCAGGTTGGCGTAGTCGAACATGACGGAGGAGTAGTCGGTGACCAGGGCGTCCGAGGCCAGCATGACCTCCTCGACGTGCGGTTCGCCGGTCGCGTCGATGAGGACTCCGCGCCGGTGCAGCTCGGCCAGGCCCATCCCGCGCGCCGGTCCGGTCGCGAGGGCCGGATGCAGGCGGACCACCAGGGTGTGCCCCGCGCCGAGGTCGGCGGCGAACCGGGCCAGGTCGATCCGGTCGACGTGGCCGCCCCGGACGTAGTCGCGGCGGGTCGGCGCGTACAGCACCACCGTGTGGTCGGCCGGAATGCCGTGCCGGGCCCGGAAGTCCGTCGGGCCGCCGGTGACCAGGACGTCGTTGCGCGGGCTGCCGGTGCGGGCCGACGCGAAGTGGCAGGGGTAGGCCCGCTCCCACACCAGCTCCGAGTGGCGGTTGGCGACCAGGCTGTGGTCCCAGCGGTCGGCCCGGCGCAGCATCTGCGGCACGTCGAAACCGAGCCGGGCGCCGGGCTTGCCCAGCAGGTCGGCGCCC
Organism: Streptomyces sp. NPDC054770; assembly: GCF_053611985.1. Taxonomy (NCBI): domain Bacteria; kingdom Bacillati; phylum Actinomycetota; class Actinomycetes; order Kitasatosporales; family Streptomycetaceae; genus Streptomyces; species Streptomyces sp. NPDC054770. The sequence goes on along the minus strand of NZ_JBSHBL010000041.1, from coordinate 87,777 downwards.
AGGTACTTGAGCGGGGTGCCCCGGTGCGTGTGGACGTGCACGCTGCCGGGCCGTTTCACCAGCGTGCCGGGCCAGTTGACGTCGTTGACGAAGAACTTCGCGCGGGCGGTCAGCCGCAGGTACTCCGGGGAGTCCAGCAGCACATGGTCGACGCCGGCCGGCAGCTCCGCCGCGACCTCCGCGTCCCGCACCACCCAGACGCCGCGCAGCCGCGGGGCGATCTCGCGCGCCGCCCGGTACACGGCCGCCGGGTCGCCCCGCAGCCCCTGGTGCGAGGCCGCCGAGTACAGGACCAGCTCCTCGTCCAGGGGACGCAGGCCGCGCAGCCCGGTCAGCGCGCGCCGGCCCCGGGCCCCCGCCGCCCGCCGCGCCCGCAGCGCCTGCCGCCCGCTCTCCCGGCCGGCCCGCCCGGCCAGCTGCCGCAGCCGGTACGAGGCGTACGACCCGCCCAGCACACCGAGGTCGGCCCCGGTCTCCTCGGGCCGGAACGCCCGGTACAGCTCCGCCGTGCGCCGGAAGAACTCGCCCTTGGCGGCGGGCGGCAGCCGGTCCGGCTTGGCGAGGATGTCCAGGCAGTGCTCGCCCATCTTCCGGTGCAGGTAAGGCCGCCAGACCGCCAGTTCCGGGCGGGCGTCGACGAAGGCGAAGACCCGCTTGTACTGCTCGTGGACGTCGAAGTGCTTGCGGCTGGTGGTGGAGAGGATGTTGCCCTGCCGGCGCTGGCGGTAGTTGAGGCAGATCCGGTCGAGGGTGGCGATCCGGGCCGCGCTGAGCATGACCGGGAAGGTCCAGGGGGTGTCCTCGTAATAGCCCGGCGGGAACCGGAAGCCGTTCTCCTCGACGAAGTCCCGGCGCTGCACCTTGTTCCAGACCACCATCAACAGGTCGAGGATCTCCGGGCGTTCGGCCGCCGTGAACACCTCCGACGTCGCGCCGAGCAGCTCGGCGAGGGCGTTGCGCCGGGTCCCGCCCCACCAGTAGGTGCGGGCGTAGTCGAAGACCAGCACGTCCGGGTCGCCGGTCTCCGCCAGCCGGTCGGTGATCGCGCGCAGCGCGCCCGGGGTGAGGGTGTCGTCGCTGTCGAGGAAGAGGAGGAAGTCACCGGTGGCGTGCGGGAGTCCGGCGTTGCGGGCGCGGCCGAGACCGACGTTCTCCGGCAGGTGCAGGACCTTCACGCGCGGGTCGCGGGCCGCGTACTCGTCGAGGATCGCGCCGCAGCCGTCCGGGGAGCGGTCGTCGACGGCGATCACCTCGATGTCGTGGAAGGACTGCTCCAGGACCGAGTCGAGGCACTCCCTCAGGAAGCCCTGCACCTTGAAACAGGGGATGATCACACTGAGTCGGGGCACGGTCGGTCAGCTCCTGACGAGGGTCGCGGCCGGGGCGGGCAGACGTTCGGCGAGCGGGATCACCGTCGGGATGTCCTGCGGCGGCCGGCCGAGGAACACCCGCCGTACCACCCGCTCGGCGGCCAGCCCGTCGTCGAACTGGCAGAAGCGCGCGCGGAACCGGGCCCGCAGCTCCCTGGACTCCGAACCCCGGTAGGAGCCGTCGCGGAAGACCCGGGCCAGTTCCTCCGGGGTGTGGGCGATCGGCCCGGGAGGTTCGGCCATCAGGTCGAAGTAGACGCCCCGGGTCTGCCGGTAGACCTCCCAGTCGTCGGCGTAGACGACGATCGGCCGGTCCAGGTTGGCGTAGTCGAACATGATGGAGGAGTAGTCGGTGACCAGTGCGTCCGCGGCCAGGCAGACGTCCTCGGCGGAGCGGTGCGCGGTGACGTCGATGACCCGGCCGCTGCCCCGGCCGCTGCCCCGGTCGTAGAAGTAGTGCGCGCGCAGCAGGACGACGACGTCCTCGCCGGCCGCCTCGCAGAACGCCTCCAGGTCGAGGCCGGGCTCGAAGCCGGTGTGGTGGTCGCGGTGGGTGGGGGCGTACAGCACGGCCGTCCTGCCGTCGGGGACGCCCAGCCTGCGCCGGGCCCGGACCACGTCGTGGGCGGACGCCGTGTAGTAGACGTCGTTGCGCGGATAGCCGTACTCCAGGGTCTGGTACGAGCCGGGGAAGGCGCGTTCCCACATCTGGGTGGAGTGGCGGTTGGCGGAGAGGTTGAAGTCCCAGCGGTCGACGCGGCCGAGCAGCTTGGTGAAGCTGCCGGTCTGCGCGGCGACCACCGGGTACGTCGACTGGTCGACGCCCATCTTCTTCAGCGGGGTGCCGTGCTGCGTCTGGACGTGCACGCTGCCCGGCCGCTTGACGACCCCCTCGGCGAAGTTGGCGTTGTTGACCAGGTACTTGGCGCGGGCCAGCACCTGCCAGTACCGGCGGCTGCCGATCACCGCGTACTCGACGTCCTGCGGCACGGTGTGTTCCTGGCCGGCCTCGACCAGGAACACCGAGCGGATGTGCGGGGCGAGTTCGCGGGCCACGGCGTGGATCGCGGCCGGGTTGCAGACGTAACCGCGCCCCCAGTACGCGCAGTACACGGCGAGGTTCGCGTCCAGCGGGCGGCGCAGGTCGAGGGCGTAGCGCAGCCGGGTGAGCGGCATGCGCGGGCGGGGCAGCCGTTCGGCCGCCCCGGCCGCGACCCGGTTGGTACCGCGCAGGACCCGGAACGCCGTGTACGCGCCCGCCGCGAGCAGCCGGTGCTGCACCCCCACGCTGCCGCCCGGCATCCGGAACCCGGCGGGCCGGTGCGCGCGGTGCAGCCGTCGGGCCCGCCGGAAGAACGCGCGGTGCCCGGACGGCATCCGGTCCGGCCGCGCGGCCGTCTTCAGCACCACCGCGAAGACCTGCTCGAACAGCGCCCGCGCCCGCTCGCCGGGCAGTCCGGCGGCCCGTTCCAGCACCAGCTCCACCTGGTCGAGGAGTTCGTGCCGGTGCGGCCCGGGCAGGTTCAGCCGGCTGCCCTGCCGGCGCAGCCGGTGCCGTACCACCACCGAGCGCAGCACCGCGATCCGCTCGGCGGCGACGGTGGTCAGGCCGCCCCAGCCGAGGTCCGTGAAGTGCCCGTCCGGAAAGCTCAGCCGCCGTTCGGCCAGGAAGGCCCGGCGGTAGACCGCGCTCCAGGCCGGCAGCGCCACGCCGGTCAGCCGGGGCGCCCGGTCCGGGGCGAACGCGCCGCTCGGGACGCCCGCCAGCAAAGGCGCCGCCGGGTTCGTCGGTTCGCCCTCCCACCAGGGCGTGCGCTCGTGCTCGGCATACAGGACGTCCACGTCACCGGTCTCGGCGAGCCGGGCGTCGAGCAGCGCCAGCGCACCCGGGACCAGCACGTCGTCGCCGTCGAGGAACAGCAGGTACGTGCCGTGCGCCGCCCGCATCCCGGTGTTCCGGGCCCCGCTCAGCCCGGCCGACGGCGGTGAGTGCACCGGGGTCACCCGGGAGTCCCGGTCGGCGTAGGCGGCGGCGACCGAGGCGGCCGCGGCGTCGGGCGCGTCGCAGACCGGGATCAGCTCCAGGTCGCCGAAGGACTGGGCGAGGACCGAGTCCAGCGCCTGGGACAGCCGGCCGGCGACCCCGTGGGACGGGACGATGATGCTGAAGCGGGGCATGCTGCTCTTTCTCAGGTGTGCATGCGGCCCGGCCTTCCCGTCGGTCGCCAGGTGGACGGCCGGGACGGGGTGGGCCGCGAGGTGTTGGGGGGCACGAGGGAACTCCCTGCAAGGCAAACGGCGTTCAGCGGCTCTCGGTGACGGGCAGATGGCCGGAAGGTTGCGGAACGGTGGCCAACGGGGACTGGGTGAGCCCCGAGGCCGCCGAGGGCACCGGGTGCCGCTGCTCCAGCGGGACGACCTCCGGCAGCCCGGCCGTCTCGCCGAGCACCACGTGCCGGACGACCCGCTCGGCGGCGCGTCCGTCGTCGTGCCGGCAGAACCGCTCGCGGAACGCGGCGCGCAGCTGGGCGGAGCGGGAGCCGCGCCAGTGGCCGGTGGCGAAGATGTCGATCAGCTCGTCCTCGGTGCGGGCGACCGCGCCGGGCGGGCTGGAGCGCAGGTCGAAGTAGGTGCCGCGGGCCGCGCTGTAGGCGTCCCAGTCCTCGGTGTGCACGACGATCGGCCGGTCCAGGTTGGCGTAGTCGAACATGAGGGAGGAGTAGTCGGTGACCAGCGCGTCCGCGGCCAGGCAGAGGGACTCCACGCTGGGGTGGCCGCTGACGTCGATCACCCGGTCCCCGGTCGCGAGCGGGCCGCCGTGCCAGTAGTGGGCGCGGGCCAGGATCACGAAGCGCGGGCCGAGGCGGCGCACGATCCGCTCCAGGTCGAGGGCGGGGCGCTGGGTGCGCCGGTAGTCGCGGTGGGTCGGGGCGTAGAGGAGGGCGACCGTGCCCTCCGGGACGCCGAGCGACTCCCGGATCCGGGTGACGTCGGCCGAGGTGGCCTTCTGGAAGACGTCGTTGCGCGGGTAGCCGTATTCCAGGGTCCGGTATCCGCCGGGGTAGACGCGTTCCCAGGTCAGGGTGGTGTGGCGGTTCGCGGACAGGACGTAGTCCCACTTGTCGACCCCCCGCAGGAGCTCCTCGAAGTCCATGTCGGCGGCGGCCGCCGGGTGTTCCTGGAGGTCCAGGCCCATGTGCTTGAGCGGGGTGCCGTGCTGGGTCTGCACGAACACCTGGCCGGGGCGCTTCTTCAGCCGCCGGTCGAAGTTGACGTTGTTGACCAGGTACTTGGAACGGGCCAGCGCCGTCCAGTAGGCGAAGGTGCCCGGCCGCAGCCGGCGCGGGCCCGGCGGGATCGTGTGGTGGTGTTCCGGCCGGGCGATCCAGGCGGTGCGGACATGCGGGGCATGGGTACGGAACGCCTCCTCGAGCGCGCCCGGATTGCAGCTGTGGCCGCGGTTCCAGTAGGCGGCGAAGACCGCGCGGTCGGCGCGCAGCGGGAGGCGCAGCTGGATGCGGTAGTGCAGCTGGAGCAGGGCCGAGCGCAGGCCGCGGGCGAACTTGACGCCGGCCTTGAGGGTGCGGCGGCGGGCGGACATCGCCAGCTGGAGGGCGCGGTAGGTGCGGTGCAGGCCGTAGTGGACGAGGCCGTGGCGGAGCCGGGTGCGCAGCGGCACCGGGGTGCCCTTGGCCCGGTAACGGCGGTAGTGGGCGCGGGCCGTGCGCAGGAACTCGGCGCGGCTGCCCTTCGGGAGCCGGTCCCGCCTGGTGAACACCGTGGTGAAATGGTCGACCATCCGGCGGAACAACACCGGCCGCCAGCCAGCGAGTTCGGGCCGTTCCTCGATGAACGCGAAGACCCGGTCGTACTGGTCGAAGATGTCGAAGTGCCGGCGGCTCCGGGTGCCGAGGATGCTGCCCTGCCGCCGCTGCCGGTAGTGCACGCAGACCCGGTCGAGGGTCGAGATCGACCCGGCGGCCATCAGGGCCGGGTAGGTCCAGGGCGTGTCCTCGTAGTAGCCGGGCGGGAAGGCGAAGCCGTTCTTCTCGACGAACTCCCGCCGGTACGCCTTGTTCCAGGCCACCATCAGCACCCGCAGCAGACCCGGCCGGTCCTCGAGCCGGAACGGCGCCGGGCCCTGCTCGGTCAGCTGCGACGCGACCTTGTTGCGCTCCGCCCGGCCCGTCCAGAACGTCCGCGCGTAGTCGTACACGAGCACGTCCGGATCGCCGGTCTCCTTGACCCGGTCGGCGATCGCCCGCAGCGCGTCCGGCGTCAGCGTGTCGTCGCTGTCCAGGAAGAGCAGGTAGTCGCCGCGCGCCTGCGCCATCCCGGCGTTGCGGGCGCCGCCCAGGCCCTGGTTCTCCGGCAGGTGCAGGGCTTTCACGCGCGCGTCCCGGGCCGCGTACTCGTCGATGATCGTGCCGCAGGCGTCCGGTGAGCAGTCGTCCACGGCGATCAGTTCCAGATCGGGGTACGACTGCGAGAGCACCGAGTCCAGGCACTCGGGCAGATACGCCTGGACCTGGTACGCGGGGACAATGACACTGAACCTGGGCAAGGGACATCCATGGGTCGGTCGGCGCGGGCGTTCTGCCCGGGAACGGCCAATGGAGTGATTTGGTTACGGTTCGCTACGTCATATGGGTTACGCTCCGTGAGCGGGTCGGGGCGGCCCGATGGCAGCCCCGACCCTTTTCCGGAGCCCTTGTGCGGTTGTCTGACGTGCGGTTATTTGACCGCTCCCGCCATCACCCCCGTCACGAACTGCCGCTGGAACGCGAAGAACACGGCCAGCGGGATCACCATCGAGATGAACGCGCCGGGCGCGAGGACGTCGACGTTGTTGCCGAACTGGCGTACCTGGGTCTGGAGCGCGACGGTGATCGGCTGGGTGCCGGACTTGGTGAACACGAGCGCCACCAGCATGTCGTTCCACACCCACAGGAACTGGAAGATGCCCAGGCTCGCGATCGCGGGCCCGCCCAGCGGCATCACCACCCGCGTGAACAGGCGCAGTTCACCGGCGCCGTCGAGGCGGGCCGCCTCCAGCAGCTCCCGCGGGATCTCCGCGAAGAAGTTCCGCAGCAGGAACACCGCGAACGGCAGACCGAACCCGACGTGGAAGAGGATCACCCCGAAGATCGTCCCGAACAGGCCGATCTTGCCGAAGAGTTCGGCGATCGGGATCAGCGCCACCTGGACCGGCACGACCAGCAGGCTGACCACGGTCAGGAACCACCAGTCCCGGCCCGGGAACTCCATCCACGCGAACGCGTAACCGGCCAGCGCCCCGATGACCACGACCAGGACCGTCGCCGGGACGGTGATCAGGACAGTGTTCCAGAGGGAGTTGGTGATGTCGCTGTTCTCCAGGAGCTTCTGGTAGCTCTCGAACGTGAGCTGGGACGGCTTGCTGAACACGTGCCACCAGCCGCTCGCGCTCATGTCGTCCGGCGAGCGCAGCGAGGACGCGAGCAGCCCGATCGTCGGCACCAGCCAGAACAGGGCGACGACGATCAGGAAGACCCGCACCAGACCGCCGTTGATCTTCTCCAGCAGCCAGCTCATCGCCGCTCCTCCCGCCGCAGCCGACGCACGTTGAACCACATCACCGGGATCACGAGCAGCAGCAGGAACACCGCGATGGCGCTGGCGATGCCCGGCTGGCCCTCCGAGAAGCCCTTGCGGTACAGCTCCAGGGCGAGCACGTTCGCGTCGTCCTGCGAGGAGCCCGGCGCGATGATGTACACGAGGTCGAAGACCTTCAGCACGTTGATCATCAGGGTGACGGTGACCACCGCCAGGACCGGTGCGAGCAGCGGCACGGTGACCTTGCGGAACACCTGCCACTCGTTGGCCCCGTCGACCCGCGCCGCCTCCAGGAGCTCCCGGGGCACACCTGCCAGCCCGGCCGCGATCAGCACCATCGCGAAGCCCGCCCACATCCAGACGTACGACCCGATGATGGCCGGTGTGACGAGGGACGGGCCGAGCCAGTCGACGCCGTTGTACGGCTGCTTGAAGTTGCTCGCGGGCAGCCGGAGCCGGGCCCCGTCCGCGGCTGCGGGCAGGGTGAAGGTGCCGTCGGCCGCGGCCTTGGTGGACGCCACCACCTTGCCGTCCTTGACCGCCTCGATCCGCATCCCGTCGTAGCCGAGCTCGGACGGGTCGGGGGCGCCCAGCCTGCCGACGCCCTTGCCCCGCGTGAAGTCCTGCCAGGTGGTACCGGTGATCTTCCCGTTCTCGGGCTTCGCCGCCACGGCCTTCTTGGCGCCGTCGGGCATCTGGTCGGGGGCGACGCCGACGAGCGGGAGGGTGACGGTCTGACCGGTGTGGATCGTCGTGCTGGTGATGAAGCCGCCCTGGTCCGCCTTCAGGGGCGACTCGCGGCCCGGGTGGGCGTTCGGGAACGCGGAGGACTGGGCGAAGGTGTCGTGGATGCCGACCCAGACCGCGTTGGCGACCCCCTTGTCCGGGTCCTGGTCGTAGACGAGGCGGAAGATGATCCCGGCGGCCAGCATCGAGATCGCCATCGGCATGAAGACGACCAGCTTGAACGCCGTGCCCCAGCGCACCCGTTCGGTCAGCACCGCGAAGATCAGGCCGAGCGCCGTGGAGACCGTCGGCGCGAACACCACCCAGATCACGTTGTTCTTCAGGGCGGTACGGATGCCGTCGTCCGTGAAGATCGCCTTGTAGTTGTCGAAGCCGGCGAAACCGTCGCCGTTCGCGTTGTAGAAGCTGCGGATCAGCGAGTACCCGATCGGGTAGACCACGAGCGCGCCGAGCAGCACCAGGGCGGGGAGCAGGAAGAGAACCGCCACGGTCCTGCGGGTGCCGGTCACGCTCTTGCGGCGGTCGGGAGGAGAAGCGGGGGCCGTGGCTGCGGGTGCGGCCATCGCCGGGTCAGCTTCCGCTGCCGTAGGCGGCCGCCGCGTCCTTCTCCAGCTTCGCCTGGGTGCCCGCGACGTCCGTCGGGTTCTGCAGGAAGTCCTGGAGGTCCTTCCACTCGCCCTTGCCCGGGGTGCCGCCGAACGCCTGCGGGGCCTGGTCGGACATGTCGAAGCGGAAGTCGTCGCCGGACGCGATCAGGGACTTGGCGATCGTGCGCTGCACCTCGTTCGGGTAGGCCGAGTTCGGCACGCTTTTGTTCGGCGAGAGGTAGCCGCCGAGCTTCGCCTGGATGGTCGCCGCGTCCGGGGAGGCCAGGAACTTCGCCAGCGCCTGGGCGCCCTTGGAGTCCTTGAAGATGACCGCCGCGTCACCGCCGGAGACCACGGGCGCGGTCGAGCCGACCGCCGGGAACGGGAACACCTTGGCGTCCGTGCCCACCTTCGCCTTGGTCTCCCCGATGTTGACCTGCACGAAGTCGCCCTCGTACACCATGGCCGCCTTCGGCTGGTCGCCGCCGGTGAAGGTCTGGGTCACCGAGGCCGGGAACTCCGTCTGCAGCGCGCCGGACGCGTTGCCCGCGACGTACCCCTTCTTGCCCCAGATCTGGGCGAGCGTGGTCAGCGCCTGCTTCACCGACGGGTCGGTCCACTTGATCTTGTGCTGGGCGAGCTGGTCGTACTTCTCCGGGCCCGCCTGGGAGAGGTAGACGTTCTCGAACCAGTCGGTCAGCGTCCAGCCGTCGGCGCCGCCGATCGAGAAGGGGGTGACGCCCGAGTCGTATACCGCCTGCGCCGTCGTCAGCAGGTCCTGCCAGGTCTTGGGCTCCTTGGCGCCCGCGTTCTCGAAGACCTTGGTGTTGTACCAGACCAGCGACTTGTTGGCGGCCTTGTAGTAGACGCCGTACTGCTTGCCGTCGACCTTGCCGATGTCCTGCCAGCCCTGCGAGTAGTTCTTCTGCACCTCCGTGAGCGTGTCGGCGCTCAGCGGCTTCGCCCAGCCCTTCTGCACGGCCTGCTTGATCGCGCCGGGCTGCGGGAGCAGTGCGATGTCCGGCGGCTGACCGCCGGCGATCTTCGACCCGAGGAAGTTGATGATCGGGTCCTGGGCGGGCACGAAGGTGACCTTCGCGCCGGTGCGCTTCTCGAACTCCGCGAGCACCTGCTTGAAGTTCTTCTGCTCCTGCCCGGTCCAGACGGCGGCCACTTCGAGGGTGGTGCCGTCGAGCTTCGGGAGGGTGAGGGTGCTGGTCTGGGTGGCACCGGTGCTGTGGTCGCCGTCGGACTTCTTGTCGTTGCTTCCGCACGCGGCGAGCGCGAGGGATCCCGCGAGCAGTGCGGCGAGCGTGGCGAGGGCCCTGTGTGTCCGGATGGTGTTGCTCATGACGCGCATCACTTCCCCGTTCGTCGTTCCTCATTGAACGTCAGAACTCTGTCCCGTGCGCTCCGGTGTACGCGGGCGCCGCGGGGCCTGCAAGGGTGCGTGCCGGTGAGGGCCGGGGATCGTGATCGCGTTGTGATGGGTGACCGGCGCCGGGTGCGGGCGTCATCGGGGGCTGCCGCCCCCGGACCCCCGCTTCGGCCTGAACGGCCTCGTCCTCAAACGCCGGACGGGCTGGGAGGAGTGCCCTCGCTACAGAAGTGAAGGCACCTCTGCGGCCGAAACCTCCTTCGCCGCCCGCTCCACCGCGCTCGCCAGCAGGGCCAGGTCCGTCGGGCCGTTGCCCAGTTCGCGGACCGGGCGGCGGGTCGGGGGGTCGCCCATACGGTGCCAGTCGAGGGGGACCACTGTGGGGCGCTGGGTCGCCGTGCGGGGGATACGGCCCGTGACGCGGCCCGTCTGGAACGCCGTGGTCCGGCCGTCCGGGGTGGTCAGGCGGCCGCGGCCCGGTGCCGGTTCGTCGGGGCCGCCGGCCGGGGTGTCCAGGGTGATGCGCAGGGTGGCCTGCCGGGCCGGCTCCGTCTCCGCCGTACGGCCGCCCGTGCCGGCCGCCGCGACCAGGTGCACGCCGAGCCGGTCGCCCTCCTTCGCCACCGCCTCCAGCGCCCGCATCACGGAACCGGCGGCGGGCCGGCCCGTCGAACCGAGGGCGGGGGAGACCAGGGCGTCCAGGTCGTCGACCACGATCACCAGGCGGGGGAGCGGGGGCGGCGCCTCGGTACGCCCGCGGGCCGCGGCGCCGGCCGACGGGCGCAGGCGGAGCGTCGAACTCGGCGGGGCCTCTATGTCGGCGGCGCCCGAGGCGGCGGGGCGGGTGCGCTGCGGGACGATACGGCCGGAGATCTCGTGCCGCGCATGCCAGTCGGTGAAGTCGGAGCGGCCCAGCAACTCGGCCCGCCGCTTCAGCTCGGCGCTCAGCGACTGCGCCAACTCCCGCATCCGCACCGGGTCGTTGGCGGTGAGGTGGGTCGTGACATGGGGTATGTCCGTACAGACCCGCAGGCCCTCGCCGTGCCCGGCGCCGGTGCCGACGCCGTCCCGGCCGTCGATCAGGACGATGCCGAGCCGGTCGGGGCGCTCGGCGGCGGCCAGCGAGGCCACCACCGCCCGCAGCAGCTCCGTACGGCCGCTGCCGGACGGGCCCTCGATCAGCAGATGCGGTCCCTCGGCCACCAGGTCGGCGGTGAGCGGGCCGCGCGGTCCGGCGCCGAGCACCGCCCGGGCCCGGCCGCCCGGCGACTCGGTGTCGTCGGCCGCGTCCGCCCAACGGGCCATCAGCGAGGCCGGAGTGGCCCGCGCCAGCCCCAACTCGTCCAGCAGGCGGGCGGACTGGGGGAGCGGGGCGGCCACGCGCGGGTGCCGGTCACCGGCCGGGCCGTCGGGGCGCAGCGGGGCCAGCGCCCTCGCGAACCGCTCGGCCCAGGCCGGGGAGACCGCGTCCACCGCGGCCAGGGTGCCGGGGCCGACCGGGCCGGCGTGACCGTCATGGCCGCCGTGGCCGGCGGAGACGCGCATGAGGTGCAGTGCCGTCGCCACGTCCCCGCTGAGCAGGGCCACCGCCCCGCACTCCCGGAACGTCGGCGTCACCGCGCACGCCTCCTCGTAGGTCCGGTCGACCGGGGCGGAGGGCGAGGTGGGGGCCGTCTCCGCGAGACAGATCACGTGCACGCCGGCCCGCGGTCCGGCCACGGCCAGCCGGGCCACCGCGTCGCGCAGCGCGGAACCGCCGGGGTCGCCGTCCACGACGACGACCGTGTACGGCCCCGGGAAGCCGCCCCTGCCGTCGTCGGCGGCGCCGAGGTCCTGGCGGGCCCAGGAGGGGCGATGGGTTCCTTCGGGGGGCGGGGCGTCCGCTGTCGTGCGGGACGGTGCGGGAGCCACCGGTGCCGGGCGGTCGGACGGGGTGGCCGGCCTTCGGGGGGCGGACAGCTCCTCGGTCCGCCGCAGCAGTTCCTCCACGCGGGCCGCCGCCTGTTCCCGGTCGTAGGCCAGCAGCAGGCGGCAGTCCTGGGCGTGGCCCGGGCGGACGTGCGGAAGCCAGCCGAGCCAGGACCATTCGGCCGTGCGCTCCTCCAGGGAGCGCGCCCGGTCCGCGCTGATCAGCACGATCTCCAGCAGGTCGGGCGAGTGCAGTGCGGCGAGCTGGGCCAGGACCGCACGGGCGAGGCCGGCCAGGCGGGTGCGCGGGCCGGCCAGGCCGAGGGCGCCGGCCTCGCGCAGGTCGGCGGTGACCGGGACGGCCGGGAGCAGGCCCGAGCCGTCGGGCGCCGGGCGGTCCGCGGTGCCGAGCCGGACGGTGAGCGCCTCCGGGTGGCCGGGGCCGCGCTCCCAGAGGCGGGGGCCGGGGCCGAGCGCGGTCAGCAGCAGGGCGGCGGGGTCGGGCCAGGTCTCCGGCTGGGCGGGAACGTCCGCGGACATGACGCCGCCGTCCTCCGCCGCGGTCTCCTCGCCCGCGGCCGACGGGGGCTCACCGCGGCCACCGGCCAGCCGCCGTGCCCAGGCCCCGAGCCCGCCGCGCCTGCGGGCGCCGGGCAGGGCGGGGGCGTCGGTACCGCGCAGCGGGGTGCCCTTGCGTCTCCCGGGGGCGTCCGCTCGGGTGTCGGGGAGGGGGCCGCCGTCGGCGGGGGTGTCGCCGGCCGGGTGCCCGGCCGGCGGGGTGGCGGCCGGCGGTGACGGGCGGTGCGTGGTGGTGGGGGCGGGAGCGGTGGGGCGGGTGGCGGCGCTTGCGGCACCGCCGCCGGAGCCCGGGCCGCCGAGCGCTCCGGAGCGGCCGGCATGGGTGTCGCCTGAACCGTGCCTGCCAGCGGCGCCGTATGCGGCGCCCGGACCGTACGCGGTGCCCGGTCCGGGGACCGGGGCGGAACCGCCGCGTGGGCCCGGCAGCGTGCCGTGATGTCCGGCCGGCGGGTATCCGTGGCGGTCGCCGTCGTCCCCGCGCCCGGCGGACGGCGGCTCGACCTCGTACCCGGCGGACGACTCGTGCCCGGCGGACGACGGGAACGCGCCCGGGTGCCCGTCGCTCCCGGTCGGCGCTCCGCTGCCTCGCGCGGTCCGTACGGTCCGTGGTGGTCCGTCGCCGCGGCCGGCCGTCGACAGCCCGCCGCCCCGGCTCTCGATCCTCGGCGCGTCCCCCTGCGCCGGCACGACCGGTGGTTCCACCGGGCCGTGCTCCTGGCCGCCGGTCATCCCGCCCGCGGCTCCCCAGCCCGCGGTGCCGTAGGCGTGATGGGTACGGCCGACGGGGGCGGCCGTACCGCCGTCGTCGGCCGCCTCGTCCCCCGTCAGCACCCGCACGCACCCCTCCCCGTCCGGTGCCGTGCCCACCCGGGCCCCCGGCCCCCCGGACGGCGTAAGCCGCAGGGCCGATTCCCCGATGCGCAGGAGCGAGCCGGGGGCGAGGCGGACCGGGTGGTCGGTGACGCGGGTGCCGTCCAGGGCCGTGCCGTTGGTGGAGTGCAGGTCGGCGACCGAGACCCGGCCGTCCGCGGCGACCGTGACCGCGCAGTGCAGCCGGGAGACGTCCGGGTCGTCGAGCGGGACGTCGGCGTCGGCGGAGCGGCCGATGGTGATCTGGCCGCCGTGCAGCAGGTGGACCCCGCCCGCGTCCGGGCCGGCGATCACGTGCAGCTGGGTCGGGGCGTCGTCCAGCTCGGGGTGCGGCTCGGGGGCCGCGGGCGCGCCCAGGGACAGCACCGCGCCGTCGACCAGCGGGGGCTCGCCCAGGACGCGGCGGCGGGGGTCGAGCCGCTCCGTCCCGGCGTAGAGCACGACCGGGGCACCGCTCGGCTCCCGGCCGCCCAGGCTGCCGTCCCCGGTGACCGCCGAGGCGAGCCCCGACGCCACCGCGGCCAGGTCCGTGCCCGAGGGCGCCGTCACCAGCACGTCCCGGCTCACGACCCGGCCCCGCTGCGCGGCAGGGCCCAGCGGGTCTACGACGGTCAGCCGGATCTGCATCGCCGTCAGCGGTCCCTTCTGCGCGGGCGCGGAATTCCCCCCACCGCCACGAGCACGTCGGCCAGTTCTGCTGTCAAACGCATCCTCGCACCTGCCACTGACAACGCGCCCACGTCCCGATGGTAAGTGATCTTGATTGGTCAGCTCTGCCCCTAAAAGTGCCTGACCAATACTGTGCGGGCGATCACTTGAGATCGGTCACGTCCGAGCCCGGCAACCAGCGGACCGAAGCAAGCGTCTTTCCATCGAACGCACGCCGGAACGCCAACGTATGGGGATACGTCGGGAACGCTTCGGGAGCGCTTATCGCCTCCCTACCGGGGAGGGGAAAGCACAGCCGGACGACAGCCCGGTCCCAGGCACCACGGCACTACAGTGGTTCGGACACATGGGTGGAGACATTCAGCAAGCAGCTAGGGAGCGGATGACGTGCGGCCGGTAGGCAGCAAGTACCTCCTGGAGGAGCCGCTGGGACGCGGCGCCACCGGTACCGTCTGGCGTGCCCGCCAGCGGGAGACCGCGGGCGCCGAGGCAGCCGTGCCCGGACAGCCCGGGGAGACCGTCGCGATCAAGGTTCTCAAGGAAGAGCTCGCGAACGACTCCGACATCGTGATGCGCTTCCTGCGGGAGCGCTCCGTCCTGCTCCGGCTCACCCACCCGAACATCGTCCGGGTCCGGGACCTCGTTGTAGAGGGCGATCTCCTTGCTCTCGTCATGGACCTCGTCGACGGCCCCGACCTGCACCGCTACCTGCGGGAGAACGGCCCCCTCACGCCCGTCGCCGCCGCCCTGCTCACCGCCCAGGTCGCCGACGCGCTCGCCGCCAGCCACGCCGACGGCGTCGTGCACCGCGACCTGAAGCCCGCCAACGTGCTGCTCGCCCAGTACAACGGCCAGATGCACCCGATGCTGACCGACTTCGGCATCGCCCGCCTCGCCGACTCCCCGGGCCTGACCCGCACCCACGAGTTCGTCGGCACGCCCGCGTACATCGCTCCGGAGTCCGCCGAGGGCCGCCCGCAGACCTCCGCCGTCGACATCTACGGCGCCGGCATCCTGCTGTACGAGCTGGTCACCGGCCGCCCGCCGTTCTCCGGCGGCAGTGCCCTGGAAGTCCTCCACCAGCACCTCAGCGCCGAGCCCCGCCGCCCCTCGACCGTCCCCGACCCGCTGTGGACGGTCATAGAGCGCTGCCTGCGCAAGAACCCCGCCGAACGCCCCAGCGCCGAGAACCTCGCGCGCGGCCTGCGGGTCGTCGCCGAGGGCGTCGGCGTGCACGCGAACTCCGCGCAGATCGCGGCCGCCGAGGGCGTCGGCGCGCTGCTCGCCCCCGACCCTGCGCCGGCCGCCGTGCCGGGCTCGGCCGACCCGACCCAGGTGCTGCCGAACACGGGCGCGCCGATGGGGGCCTACGACCCGAACGCCGCGACCAGTGTCCTGCCGCACACCGGCGGGCCGGGGCCGTTCGGCGCCGCCGACCCGACCACCGTGCTGCCGAACACCGGCGCGGCCGACCCGACGGCCGTCATGCCGCCGATGCCCCAGGGCCAGCCGGGTCAGCCCGGCCAGCAGCAGCCGGAGCAGCCGCACCCCTGGCAGACCCAGCTCCGCGCGGCCCGCGACCGCAACGAGCAGACCCAGGTCCAGTACCTCGACCCGGGCGAGGACCCGCTGCGCCGCCGCCCGCAGCGGCAGGTGGCCCGCCCGCAGCAGCCGCCGCCGCGCCAGGCCCCGCAGCAGCAGCCGGTACGCCGGCCGCAGCCGCACGGGCAGGGCGGACCGGGCGGACAAGGCGGCCAGGGTGGGTACGGGCAGCAGCAGCCCGCCGGGTACGGCGGCGGTCGGCCGCAGCAGCAGTACGCCCCGCCGCAGCCCCAGCAGCCCCAGCAGCGCTACGCGCCGCCCGCCGAGCCGCAGCAGCGGGCCCCGCGCGAGCCGCGGCAGCGCAGCGCCAACCCGATGCGGATCCCCGGGCTCGGCTGCCTCAAGGGCTGCCTGTTCCTGGTCGTCATCCTGTTCGTCGCGGGCTGGCTGATCTGGGACCTGACCCCGGTGCACACCTGGGTGGGGGAGGGCAAGGGCTACTGGCACCAGCTGAAGGACTGGGCGACCTCGGTCAGCAACTTCATCGGCGACCTGGGCAGCAGCTCCGGGAACTGACCGCGACTCTGGGGATTTGTCGACACCTGGCGGGTGATTTCCGCCTCCGTGGTGAAGGTTGGCTCATCGGACGCGTACTTTTGTCGGCAACACGCGTCTGTAGGAGCAGTCTTGGCACGGAAGATCGGCAGCCGGTACACCGCCAACCAGATCCTGGGGCGGGGCAGCGCCGGCACGGTGTGGCTGGGCGAGGGGCCGGAGGGGCCCGTCGCCATCAAGCTGCTGCGCGAGGATCTCGCGTCCGACGAGGAGCTGGTGGGCCGCTTCGTGCAGGAGCGCACGGCCCTGCTGGGCCTTGAGCACCCCCATGTGGTGTCCGTCCGTGACCTCGTCGTCGACGGCAACGACCTCGCCCTCGTCATGGATCTGGTCCGCGGCACGGATCTGCGCACCCGCCTGGACCGGGAGCGGCGGCTCGCGCCCGAGGCGGCCGTCGCGATCGTCGCGGACGTCGCGGACGGGCTGGCGGCGGCGCACGCGGCGGGGGTCGTCCACCGGGACGTGAAACCGGAGAACGTCCTCCTCGACATGCAGGGCCCGCTGGGGCCGGGCGGCTCCCACCCCGCCCTGCTGACCGACTTCGGCGTCGCGAAGCTGATCGACTCCCCGAAGCGGACCCGCGCCACGAAGATCATCGGTACGCCGGACTACCTGGCCCCGGAGATCGTCGAGGGCCTGCCGCCCCGCGCGTCGGTGGACATCTACGCGCTCGCGACGGTCCTGTACGAGCTCCTCGCGGGCTTCACCCCGTTCGGCGGCGGCCACCCGGGCGCGGTCCTGCGCCGCCACGTCACCGAGACCGTCGTCCCGCTCCCCGGCATCCCCGAGGAGCTCTGGCAGCTGCTCGTGCAGTGCCTGGCGAAGGCGCCGGCGTCCCGGCTGCGGGCGTCCGAGCTGGCCGCGCGGCTGCGGGAGCAGCTGCCGATGCTGGCGGGGATGCCGCCGCTGGACGTCGACGAGCCGGACACGGAGGCGCCGGAGGAGGCCGAGGAGCCGTCCGCGGCCGCGCCGGCCGCCGAGGAGCAGCGGGTACGGCGCCGGGGGGCCGTCTCCCTGGTGCCGGGCGCGAAGCCGGACTCCAACCGGGACACGCACACGTCGATGAGGGTGCCGGGCCCCGACGAGCTGGCGGGCGGCGCCCGGGGTACGGCGCGGGCGCCGAGGGCGTCGGGGGCGCCGAGACCGGGGTCGGCGCGGCATCGGGTGGCGGCGCGGCGACGCAAGGTGACGTTCGCGGTGGCGGGGGTGGTGGTGGCCGCGGCGGTGGGGGTCGGCGCATGGCTGGCGACGTCGGGCGACGACTCGGCTCCGCCGCAGGAGACCCACAGCTCGTCGGCACCGTGACCTGCCGGCGGCTCGGCCGGGTTCCTCCCACCCGCGCACCCGCCCACCGGACTCGGTAGGCAACGGGATCGCCGCCACGGGGCTCCGCCCCGGACCCCGAAGGGAAGCAAGGGAAGCGGGGCCTGATCTCGATGGGGCGTGAGGGGAAGCGGGTTCCCGGCCCCTGCCCCCGTGATGCCGCCTCGTTCCTGCGCCCGCCCCTCCCCCTGCCGAGTCGGGTGGGTGGGTGGGCGATGCCCGTCGGCCATCCTCGCTTGGCGGAGCCGTTACGCTGGAGGCGTGGCAGTCGTCGATGTATCCGAAGAGCTCAAGTCCCTCTCCTCGACCATGGAGTCGATCGAGGCCGTTCTGGACCTCGACAAGCTGAGGGCAGACATCGCCGTGCTCGAGGAGCAGGCGGCCGCGCCGTCCCTGTGGGACAACCCGGACGAGGCGCAGAAGATCACCAGCAAGCTGAGCCACCTCCAGGCCGAGGTCAGGAAGGCCGACACGCTGCGCGGCCGGATCGACGACCTTGCCGTGCTCTTCGAGATGGCCGAGGAGGAGGACGACCCGGACACCCGTGCCGAGGCCGAGTCCGAGCTCGCCGCCGTCAAGAAGGCGCTGGACGAGATGGAGGTCCGGACGCTGCTGAGCGGTGAGTACGACGCCCGCGAGGCGCTCGTGAACATCCGCGCGGAGGCCGGCGGCGTCGACGCCGCGGACTTCGCCGAGAAGCTCCAGCGGATGTACCTGCGCTGGGCGGAGCAGAAGGGTTACAAGACCGAGGTCTACGAGACGTCGTACGCCGAAGAGGCCGGCATCAAGTCGACCACCTTCGCCGTGCAGGTGCCGTACGCCTACGGGACGCTCTCCGTGGAGCAGGGCACGCACCGCCTCGTGCGGATCTCGCCGTACGACAACCAGGGGCGCCGCCAGACCTCCTTCGCCGGTGTCGAGGTGCTCCCCGTGGTTGAGCAGACCGATCACATCGAGATCGACGAGTCCGAGCTCCGGGTGGACGTGTACCGGTCCTCCGGGCCCGGCGGCCAGGGCGTGAACACCACCGACTCCGCGGTGCGCCTCACCCACCTCCCCACCGGCATCGTCGTCTCCTGCCAGAACGAGCGGTCGCAGATCCAGAACAAGGCGACCGCGATGAACGTCCTCCAGGCCAAGCTCCTCGAGCGGCGCCGCCAGGAGGAGCAGGCCAAGATGGACGCCCTCAAGGGCGACGGCGGCAACTCCTGGGGCAACCAGATGCGGTCGTACGTCCTGCACCCGTACCAGATGGTCAAGGACCTGCGGACCGAGTACGAAGTGGGTAACCCCGAGGCCGTGTTCAACGGCGAGATCGACGGGTTCCTGGAGGCCGGTATTCGCTGGCGCAAGCAGCAGGAGAAGTAACTTTGTCGACTTGCCCGCGGTGAGTCGACGCATCTGGAACTGCCGCCCTCGTGGCGGCAGTTCTCGTATGTCTGGGTTTTACATCACACTCACAGGCTCCAACTCCCCGCATTCGGCGCGCAACTGGACATCGCGCCCGCAACGGCCTTGACGTTGCTTTGAAAAATGGGAAGGGTGAAGCGTGGCATGCGTATCTCTGGGGCGCATGTGAACCGGGGGGCTTGCGCATCCGTAGCCTTCCCCGTCGATCACGGCCCCAGCGCCGCCATCCTGACGTTCAGCTACTGGGGGTAGCAACCAGATGACCAAGAAGACGCGGATCCGGGTCGCGCGGATAGCCGCCGGTGCCGTGATCGCCGCCGGCGCCTCGCTGACCGCGGCCGGCGCGGCCTCCGCCCTCTCCATCGGCGTCGAAGCCGACGAGACCGGCGTGCACGTGAACGCCGACCTCGACGGCAGCCAGACGCCCGACCCGGGCAGCAGTAACACCGGGATCCCGACCGACCCGGCCAGCAGCGAGCCGCCGTCCAGCCCGCCGGCGAGCAGCTCGCAGCCGTCCGAGTCGAGCACGCCCTCGGACGAGCCCACCCAGCCCACCCAGGAGCCCACCGAGCCCACGGACGAGCCGACCACCGACTCCCCGTCGGACGGCAGCACCAGCGGCAGCGGCAGCACCGGTGGCAACAACACCGGCACCGACGGCAACTCCGGCACCTCCGCGCAGGAGGAGGGCACCTCCTCCCTCACCGACACCGGCTCGTCGAACACCCAGGCCCAGGGCGGCGGCGACCAGCTCGCCGAGACCGGTGCCGCGCAGACGACCTTCCTCATCATCGGTGCCGCCACGATGATCGCCGGCGGTATCGGCTTCCGCATCCTGCCGCGCCTCATGGGCGGCCGCGGCGGCGCTGCCGCCTGACGGTAGCCGGTCGCTCACGGAGCGTATGTGCAACGCACGGCGAAGGGCCCGGAGCAGCTGCTCCGGGCCCTTGCGTTGCTTGTGTGAGCTTCGTTACGCGGTCTGGTGCGCCGCCAGCAGCGCCACCGTGGCGATCAGCACCGCGAGCAGCCCGATCAGCGCCATCGGGTTCAGACCGCCGAGGAAATTCTCCTGCTGAAGACGCTCGCGGTTGGCACGGCACACAGGGCACCGGCCCTCGCTCACGGGCGCCGCGCAGTTCGCGCACACCAACCGGTCGTACGTCATGCGCTCGCCCTCCTTGCACCGGCCATCGTCTACACAACGCTCCGCGGAACGAGAACGTTCCCCTCCCACTGTGCCAGGTTCCCCCGGAAAGAGCGCGGCCGTCCGTAGACCTCGCCCCGGTACTCCCGGGTGCTCCGGAGAGACTGCCCCGGAACAAAAGCGCACAAGCCTCACCCAACCGTGACCGGCGCCTGCGCTTCCTCACCCGACTCGCGTATGGTCACGCTCATCTACCCCCGGCGACCCGTGGTGCATCCGTGATCCGATTCGACAATGTCTCCAAGGTCTACCCCAAGCAGACCCACCCCGCACTCAGGGATGTCTCCCTGGAAGTGGAGAAGGGTGAGTTCGTCTTCCTGGTGGGATCCTCCGGCTCCGGAAAGTCCACTTTCCTGCGGCTGATCCTCCGCGAGGAGCGGTGCAGCCACGGCCAGGTGCACGTCCTCGGCAAGGACCTCGCCCGTCTCTCCAACTGGAAGGTGCCGCAGATGCGCCGCCAGCTCGGGACGGTCTTCCAGGACTTCCGCCTGCTGCCCAACAAGACGGTCGCCGAGAACGTGGCCTTCGCCCAGGAGGTCATCGGCAAGTCCAAGGGCGAGATCCGCAAGTCCGTGCCGCAGGTGCTCGACCTCGTCGGGCTCGGCGGCAAGGAGGACCGCAGGCCCGGTGAGCTCTCCGGTGGTGAGCAGCAGCGGGTGGCCATCGCGCGCGCCTTCGTGAACCGGCCCAAGCTGCTGATCGCGGACGAGCCCACGGGCAACCTCGACCCGCAGACCTCGGTCGGCATCATGAAGCTGCTGGACCGCATCAACCGCACCGGCACCACCGTGGTGATGGCCACCCACGACCAGAACATCGTGGACCAGATGCGCAAGCGCGTCATCGAGCTGGAGAAGGGCCGCCTCGTCCGGGACCAGGCCCGAGGCGTCTACGGCTACCAGCACTGACCGCGACCGTCCACGGAAAGGCATAACCCGACGCCATGCGCGCCTCGTTCGTAATGTCGGAGATCGGAGTCGGTCTCCGCCGCAATCTGACGATGACCTTCGCGGTCGTCGTCTCGGTCGCCCTGTCCCTGGCGCTCTTCGGTGGCTCGCTCCTGATGAGCGACCAGGTCAACACCATGAAGGGCTACTGGTACGACAAGGTCAACGTCTCGATCTTCCTCTGCAACAAGAGCGACGCCGAGTCGGACCCCAACTGCGCCAAGGGCGCGGTGACCGACGACCAGAAGAAGCAGATCCAGGCCGACCTGGGCAAGATGTCGGTGGTCGAGAAGGTCACCTACGAGTCGCAGGACGAGGCCTACAAGCACTACAAGCAGCAGTTCGGCGACTCGCCGCTGGCCGACTCCCTCACGCCGGACCAGATGCAGGAGTCGTACCGGATCAAGCTCAAGGACCCGGAGAAGTACCAGGTCGTCGCGACGGCCTTCGACGGCCGTGACGGGGTCCAGTCGGTCCAGGACCAGAAGGGCATCCTCGACAACCTCTTCGGCCTGCTCAACGGCATGAACTGGGCTGCCCGCATGGTCATGGCCCTGATGCTGGTGGTCGCCCTGATGCTGATCGTCAACACGGTGCGCGTCTCCGCGTTCAGCCGTCGGCGGGAGACCGGCATCATGCGCCTGGTCGGCGCCTCCGGCTTCTACATCCAGGCCCCGTTCATCGCGGAGGCCGCCGTCGCCGGCCTGATCGGCGGCACGGTCGCCTGCGGATTCCTGGTGATCGCCCGGTACTTCATCATCGATCACGGCCTGGACCTGTCCCACAAGCTGAACTTGATCAATTTCATCGGCTGGGACGCGGTGCTGACCAAGCTCCCGCTCATCCTCGCAACGAGCCTCCTGATGCCCGCGCTTGCCGCGTTCTTCGCGCTGCGCAAGTACCTGAAGGTGTGACGCACGCCAAGAGGGCCGTACGGGCAACAGCCCGTACGGCCCTCTTGCCTTGTCCTAGACTCACCGGCATGTCAGGCCGAGAGCTGTTCTGTCAGCCCCGCCGGGTTCGCCGGGGGGCGGCTCTGACGTTGGTGTTCGCAGGGCTGTTGGTGACCGGGGCGGCCACCGGGGCGTTCCCCGACCCCGGGCAGTCCGACCGGAAGACGCCCGCCGGAGCCGCTCGTGCGGCCGCCGGGCACGAGGATGTCGCGAAGGCCGCCGCCGAGGCCATGGCCGACGGCAAGTCCCCCATGGAGGCGGCGGAGCGGGCCGTCAGCCGCAGCGGGGACCGGTGGGCCGCGGTCTACTCCGAGGGCGAGTACCAGGAGTTCGAGGAAGCGCTCGACGGCCAGTACACGGGCGTGGGGTTGTGGGCCCGGCGGGCGGCGGACGGGCGGATCGACGTGACCAAGGTGCAGGCCGGCTCGCCCGCGGCCGAGGCCGGGATCAGGAAGGGCGACCGGCTGCGCAGCGTGGACGGGGAGGACGTCGACGGGCGGCCCGTCACCGACGTCGTCTCATTACTGCGCGGTGACGCCACCGACGCCCGCGCCGGTACGACCGTCACCCTCGGCCTCCAGCGCGGCACGCGCGCGTGGGACGAGACCCTGCACCGGGCACTGCTGTCGACGGACTCGGTGACCGTCCGCAAACTGACCGACGGCATCACCGTCATCAGGATCTCCGCTTTCACCAAGGGCTCCGGGGAGCTCGTGCGCACCGCCGTACGGCAGGCCCCGGCCGACGCCGGCATCGTCCTCGACCTGCGCGGCAACTCCGGCGGGCTGGTCAGCGAGGCGGTCACCGCCGCCTCCGCCTTCCTCGACGGCGGCCTGGTCGCCACCTATGACGTCGACGGCGTCCAGCGCTCCCTGCACGCCGAGCCCGGCGGCGACACCGTGAGACCCCTGGTCGCGCTCGTCGACGGCGGCACGATGAGCGCGGCCGAGATGCTCACCGGCGCCCTCCAGGACCGCGGCCGCGCGGTCGTCCTCGGCTCCCGCACCTTCGGCAAGGGCTCCATCCAGATGCCGACCCGCCTCCCCGACGGCTCGGTCGCCGAGCTCACCGTAGGCCACTACCGCACCCCCTCCGGCCACACCGTCGACGGCCGGGGCATCACTCCCGACCTGGAGGTGTCCGCCGGGGCGCTGGAGCGGGCGGAGACGGTGCTGAGCGGCCTCGGGGACCCTTCGTAGGAAGCGTCACGGGAAGCCCTTTAACCGCTTCCCCCGCACCCCGTCCGTAGTGCGAAAATGGAGAGCACTATGGCCAAGGGAATGTACGTACCGAAAGAGTCCCAGCAGAAGCAGCAGGGGACGGCCGCCAAAGCCAGGGACGGCGAGAAGGGCGGCAAGCGCAAGATCGTCGCGCAGAACAAGAAGGCGCGGCACGACTACGCGATCATCGACACCTACGAGGCCGGCATCGTCCTGTCCGGCACCGAGGTGAAGTCGCTGCGGCAGGGCCGCACCTCGCTGACCGACGGCTTCGTGCAGATCGACGGGAACGAGGCGTGGCTGCACAACGCCCACATTCCCGAGTACAGCCAGGGCACCTGGACCAACCACTCGGTGCGCCGCAAGCGCAAGCTGCTGCTGCACCGGGAGGAGATCGACAAGCTGGAGGTCAAGTCCCAGGAGACCGGTCACACGATCGTGCCGCTCGCCATCTACTTCAAGGACGGCCGCGCCAAGGCGGAGATCGCGCTCGCCCGGGGCAAGAAGGAGTACGACAAGCGGCAGACCCTGCGCGAGCAGCAGGACCGCCGGGAGGCGGGGCGCGCCATCGCGGCCGCGAAGCGTCGGCAGCGCGACGCGTAGGCCACGGGAATGTAGTGGCACCGGCGTGCGTTGGTCACGTACGATGGCACCAACACCGGGGGAAGCCGGTGTGCAGATTGAAAAATCAACATGGGGATGATCGGTTTCGACAGCGGATGTCGAGGCAGGGGAAGCGTGTCGAGAAAGCGGCCATGATCTCGTAAACCACAGGCCGAAAAAAATAATCGCCACTTCCAAGCGCGATTCCTCCCAGCAGGCCTTCGCCCTCGCTGCCTGATCTCAGGTAGCGACAGCGAGCCTCCTATACGGGAGTGTCAGCCCGGGGCTGTTCCCGACCCGGATCCTGGCATCAGCTAGGGGACTAAACCTTGATCCCGGTCACGGGGTGAAGAGGGAAATCTAACAGTGACTGGGCCCGTCGGCGACTTGTTCGCGTGATTGCCGGGGCCGAGAAAAGCACAGCGAACTGCACACGGAGAAGCCCTGGTTCCGCACCGTTGGACGCGGGTTCGATTCCCGCCATCTCCACAGTCTCCATGTTGCGAGGGCCCGGTGGTCACAGACCACCGGGCCCTCGTCGTGTGTGCGGGGTCACGGCGCGCTCTTGTGAAGATTGACCCCGGCCGGTCAAAAACTCTTCACAGACATCGCATAAGTTTACTAAAGTCCAGTGCGCGCGCCGGGCCGAGCCGACCACTCCGCCGCCGCGCACGACCATCAGCGACCGGGGGAACGTCGTCGCCATGGGGAGGGGCAGGCGGGTCCGACCGCCGCCACGGCACACGTCACCTCTTCGAGCCGGGCCCCCGTCTGCCCTCCTCATGGAAAACGGGGTGTCCTCTTGCGTTCCAGACCCGGGCTTGTCATGCCCGCTGCGCGGAAAGCCGGCCGTCTCAGACGACTCGTCCCCTCCGTGCTCGCCCTCGCCGTCCTCGCCACGGTCGCCGGCCGCCCGGACCTGTCCCACGACCGGGCCGCCGACTTCAGCCCGGTGGCCGACAGTTACGACGGCTTCGACGCCAAGGCCGCCGAGCAGCTCCGCCAGGACCAGTGCCTGATGACGGAGGTGCTGCGCACGGGCGGCGCGGCCATGTTCGGCACCGCCCAGGACGGGCTCGACCAGACCCCGGACAAGCTGCACACCGCGGCGAACCGCGAGTACTGGAACACCACGCCGCTGTCGACGGCGTACGACAAGGACAAGGACACCGCCGACAAGGCGGGCGACGCCCTCGACGCGTACGTCGACGTGTGGAAGAAGCCGCTCGACGGCCTGAGCACCCCGGCCGGATTCACCGAGACCGGGTTCCACTGGCCGCCGGGGACCACCGGCACCGGCCCGAGCTTCTTCGCCCAGACCGGCCTGAGCCAGTGGATCCAGGCCCAGTTCTGGAAGGCGGAGGACGACTTCTACGAAGATCCGACCCCGAAGGCCGACGCCGCCGCGCTCAAGGCGGTCAAGGACCTCGGCACCCCGCTCTACGGCGGTGACCCGGACCCCTCGCTCCCCGGCCCGCAGTGGCAGCAGGCGTACGCCGAACACCAGGCGTGGGACGGCCTGGTGAACTCGTCCATGCAGCCGACGGGCACCGACGACGCCCGTGTCTTCCTCTCCTTTGGCGGTTTCCCGCGCACCGCGCCCGAGCCGGGCAGCGTCGAGTACCGGATCGCCGTGGAGGACCTGAAGACCCGGTTCGCCTCCTGCGACTGGCGCGGCCCCGTCGACCCGGACCGGGTCCTCGGCAAGGAGGTCGCGGACGCGTCCGCCGAGTGGCAGCGGGAGATCGCCGCCCAGAGCACCCAGCGCGACCGGATCCTCAACGCGAACCGCGACGCCACCAAGGCCCTCGCCACCGGCTCCAAGGCGCTGGGCGAACTGCTCGGCCAGTCGTGGATCGCCGACCGCCTCGCCCGCTGGCAGGACTACTGGTCCGCCGGCGGCCCCGGCTGGATCGGCGACAGCCCGATGATCGTGCACGCGCACGGCGCCGCCGACAAGTGCCTCGAAGTGGGCGGCGGCAAGAAGGACAGCGGCACGCCGGTGCAGATCTACACCTGCAACGGCTCGGTCGGGCAGAAGTGGGCGATCAGCGGCGACGCGCTGGTCAACGTCAACTCCGGCAAGTGCCTGGAGGTGAAGGGCGGCGCCGCCGCGAACGGCACCGTGGTGCAGATCGCCACCTGCAACACCAAGAGCACCGCCCAGAAGTGGGAGTACGGCACCCACGCGACCAGCCGCCTGTACAACCCCGCCACCGGCAACTGCCTGGACCTCGCGACCTACGACAACGGCCGTGACACCCGGATGTGGGACTGCAAGGGCACCGACCCGCAGAAGTTCGACTTCGCCCCCTCCGGCCACAACGGCACCGACAAGCTGGACTATCCGACCAAGGCCCAGTTCGACAAGGCGAAGAAGGGCGTCACCGACGCCCAGACCGCCGCGAAGACCCAGCTCGACCTGCTCAAGACGCAGGTGACCGCGGCGAAGAAGGCCGCCACCGACACGGACACCGCCACCCAGGCCGCCTACGCCGTCGCCGACCAGGCCGGCGCCCCGCGCGGCCGGGGCCTGCTCGTCGGGCAGCAGAAGGCCCAGGTCACCAAGGCGTCGGCCGCCGCCCTCGACGCCCTGTCCAAGGCCGGCGACACCGCCTACGCGGCGACCAAGGCGGCCGCCGGGGACAGCGCCACCATCGCCGCCCGCGCGGTGACGCAGGCCGCGCAGTCGAAGGCCGCGTTCCGTACGGCCGCCGCCCAGGAGGCCAACGCACAGGCGAAGGCCGCCGCCGACGCAGCCGCCGTACAGGCGCAGACCGCCAAGGCCGCGCGCGACACGGCGAAGGCGAAGCTCGGCGAGACCCAGCAGGCGGAGGCCGACGCGAAGGCGGCCGCCGCCACCGCACACGCCAAGCGGCTCTCCGCCGAGGCCGAGGAGCAGACGGCGAAGGCGGAGAAGGAGACCGCCGCGGCCAAGCAGGCCGAGGCCGCGCAGCACAAGGCCAACGCCGAGGGGTACGCGAAGACCGCCGCCGAGGCCAAGGGCCGGGCGGACACCGCCGAGTCCACCGCCCGTGCCAAGCGCCAGGACGCGGAGGCCGCGCGGGACCGTGCCAAGGGCAAGTCGGACGACGCGTGGGACGCGCAGAGCAAGGCGAACGCGGCCCGCGCGAAGGCCGACGCCAAGGACGCCTACGCCGACGCGCACGACTCGGACGACGCCGCGACCGATTCCCGGGCGGCGGCGGACGACGCGGACCGGGCGGCCGACGACGCGGAGACGGCGGCGGGTTCGGCCCGCACCGAGGCCGACGCGGCGGGCCAGGCCGCGGCCGACGCCGACGCCGCGGCCACCCGTGCCGAGGCGGCGGCGAAGCGGGCCCGTTCCGACGCGGACGACGCCCAGGCGGCCAAGCTGAAGGCCGACGCGGCGGTGCGCACCGCGACCAGCGCGGCGGCCGACGCCATCAAGGCCTCCCAGGACTCGGCCGCCGCGGCCCGTACCGCGGTCAAGCTGGCCGACGAGGCCGAGCAGCACGCGGCCGACTCCAGGAAGCAGGCCGACGCGGCCAAGGCCGAGGCCGCCAAGGCGGTCGCGGGCGCGGCCGACGCGGCCGGTCACGCGTACACGACCGCACAGGCGGCCGAGGCCGCCGGAGCCTCCGCGCAGCAGGTCGCCGCGCCGGCCAACGACGCGATCCAGCTCGGCTCGCCCTACGTGGACACCGACTCCGCGGCCGGGCTCGCCGTCCTGGCGGGCCAGTCGTCGAAGACGATCGCCGAGCAGCAGCAGGCCGTCGCCGAGGCGCACGCCGCCAACGCGCAGAAGAACGCCGAGCAGGCACAGAGCCTCGCGAACGCGGCGACCGGCGACGCGAAGGCCGCGTACACGATCGCCGCCGAGGCGGCCGGTCACGCGGCGGACGCCCGCAAGTCGTCGAAGGAGGCGCTGGGTTACGCCTCCGAGGCGGCGCAGTACGCGGCGGACGCGCAGAAGTCACTGGCGCGCACCATCGAGTACGACCAGCAGGCCACCGCGGACGCGGCGGCCGCCGACCGGGCGGCCGGCAACGCCGAGGGCTACGCCAAGGACGCCCGGGACTCCGCCGACCAGGCGGCCCTGGACGCGGACGCGGCCCGTACGGCGGCCGCCGAGGCCGAGCAGTCGGCGAAGGACGCCCGCGCCGCGGCCGACCGCGCCGACGCCGAGGCCACCGCGGCCGAGGAGGCGGCCAAGGACGCCCAGAAGTACGCCGACTCGGCCCAGCAGGCGGCCGACGCAGCCGAGCGCGAGCAGGCCAACCAGACGGTCTCGACCGGTTCCGGAACCGGAATCGACGGTGTCTTCTACGTCATCGAGAAGGTCACCGAGGCGGCGCCGGGCAAGCAGCTCAACGAGTGCGACTACGTACCCCAGGGCTGCACGGTGACGTACGAGCTGCACCTGAACGTCACGGCCAGCTACTACTACTGCGCCGACCCCGACGTCCCCGCCACCGAGGCAGGCTGCCCCAAGGCGGACTGGATCTTCCTCAAGACGGTGACGCTCAAGGACCAGAAGAACGAGTGGACGCACCACTTCAGCTTCGGTGACATCACCCGCATCGGCTGGCAGAACCTCTTCGGGGACAAGGCCGGCGCGGTCCTGTACGAGATCGTGCTGGGCGACGTCGCCAGGTGCTACCACGGCGACAAGTCCAGCTGCGCCTGGGCCGCCGCGATGGCCGTCCCGCCCTCGATGGCCGAGAAGCTCGCCGAGGGGGTCAAGCTCGCCGCCCGGGTCGAGGAGGCCATCAAGACCGGGGAGAAGGCCGCGGAGGTCCTCGCGGACCTGAAGAAGATCTACGGTGAGTCCGGTGCCGCCCAGGCGCTCGCCGACGCCTCCAGCGAGGCGGGACTCGCGCTGCGCATCGCGAAGGGCGTGGCGGAACGGGCCAAGATCGCCCGGGGCACCCTCGACCCCAAGCTGCTGGCCCGGCTCGACCAGGCGGGTGTGAAGTACAAGAAGGCGGAGACCATCTGGGTGATCGAGTACGCCAAGCCCGGGGTGAACCTCGCCTGGCTGGAGAAGGGCAACGTCAACGCGGGCCTGACCCACATCATCTTCCGGCACGCCGGAGAGTTCGCCGCCGCAGGCGTCCGGATCGAGGACATCCCGGCGCTCGTGAGCAAGGCCCTGACCGAGGGCACGAGGGTCGGCACCCAGGGGGCCGGCCGGCCGATCTTCGAGGTCGTCTTCAACGGCAGGACCCAGCGGGTCGCCGTTAGCGTGGGCGACAACGGATACGTGATCGGAGCGAACATCGCATGACGTCCGAAGAACCACGGAGCCTGCTCGTGCAGGCGCGGGGCGAGCCGTCTCCGCTGTACGAGCCGGAGGACCGGGCGGCCCACGACGACCTCGGCGCATTCACCCGCGCGGTCCCGCTGGACGACGACCGGCTGGCCCTCCCGGCGGACCTGGCGGACGAGCTGCGCTCCTGGTCGCTGTCCCGCCCGCCGGAGGGTTCCGGCTCCCGCCCCGCTCTGCGCAAGCACGTCGAGCGGGGGCTGGCGACCGCCCGGCGGCTGGCCAGGCGGCTCGGGCCGGAGTGGTCGGTGCGCTACTGGGACGAGCGGCACCGGACGGCGAAATGGCTGTGCTGGGGCTGTGACCGCCTGCACTGGGAGCACGACGAACACGGCACCCCGCCGCATCCGCTCGACCTCACGGTGGAGGGCGAGTACCAGTACGGTCCGCTGCGCGCCGACGGCTTCGGGGACTTCTTCCCCGACGACCCCGCCGCCGGACTGGCCCTGTCCGACGGCCTCGTCGCCGATCTGTACACCTGGGCGAAGGCCATCGACACCACCCTGAACCTGTATCTGCGGGACCGGGACGAGGCCAAGTACGAGGACGAGTGGCAGCGGCTGTTCCACGAGGGCGCGGAACTGACGAAACGCGTCGCCCATGAGTCCGGCCCCGCCCGCAGAGTGACCTACAAGGGCGTGGCACACGGCGGCCTGACCACAATGACGTCGGTCACCTGGCAAGGGGACCGGCAGGTGTAGCCCGCGGATCCGGTTCCGCACCAACGGCGTTCCGCTCCGGGGTGGCTCCCGGGGCGGAACGCCGTTTCGTGTGTGCGGTCAGGGTGCCTCGCGCGGTGCCGTGCTCGCCCGCTCCGTCAGCCGGGGTGCGAGCAGCGTCGCCTCGGGTACGTCCGGGTCGCCGCCGAGCTTGCGCATCAGCAACTCCGTCGCCCGTTCGCCGAGTTCGGCGGCCGGCAGGGGCACGGACGTCACCGGGACGCGCAGCCCCGCGGCCAGTTCGTCCGGGCAGATCGCGGTGAGCGACAGGTCGGTGGGGACGCGGAGGCCGAGTTGCTCGAAGGCGTCGACGAGGGGTTCCAGGACCGCCTCATTGTGGACGACGACCCCCGTCAACGCAGGCTGTTCACGCAGCAGTTGCTCGGCGACCCGGCGCGCCGCCGCCGGTGTGGCCTCGCAGGGGTGGACGGCGGACGCCATGCCGTTGCGGTCGGCGGCGGTCGTGAAGCCCTGGACGACCCGCTGGGCGAACGCCGTCTCCCGGACGTACACCTCCGGCGGCGAGCCGACCAGCGCCACCACCCGGTGCCCCAGCCCCGCGAGCCGCTCCACGCACAGCTCACCGGCCGCCCGGAAGTCCAGGTCGACGCAGGTCAGGCCCTCGGTGGCGGCCGGGAAACCGATCAGTACCGACGGCCGTTCCAGTGCGCGCAGCAGCGGCAGCCGGGGGTCGTGGAGCTGGACGTCCATCACGATCAGGGCGTCCACCAGCGCCGTGTCGGCGACCCGGTGCAGGCCCTCCTCGCCCTCCTCCTGGGTGAGGAGGAGCACGTCGTGGTCGTGGCGGCGGGCCGCCGTCACCACCGACACCGCGAACTGCATGACCACCGGGACGTGGATGCCGGCGCGCAGCGGGATCACCAGGGCGAGGACGTTGGAGCGGCTGCTGGCCAGGGCGCGGGCGCCGGCGTGCGGGCGGTAGCCCAGCTCGCGGATGGACGCCTCGATCCGGCGCCGGGTCTCGTCCGAGATCGGGCGCTTGCCGCTGAGCGCGTAGGACACCGTGCTGGGGGAGACCCCGGCGTGCCGCGCCACGTCCGTGATCTTCACCATCGGCCCAGCTCCAGCGAGAGGAACCCGGTCCCGGCCCGGGCGTGTGCCGTCCGCTCGCCGGCCGTCAGGTTCCAGGCCGCCGCCGGATCACTGCACGAGGCCCGCAGGGTGTCCCCTTCGCGTACGACGGTGAAGGTGACGTCCCCGACCGGGACCGTGACCCGGTCACCGCGACCGAGGCCGAAGGCGTGCAGAGTCACCCCGTCGGCGTGGTCGTAGTCGGGGCGGTCCGCCACCGCGCCGACCGGGATCACGGCCCCGGGGCGGACCAGGAGCGGGACGCCGAGGAAGCCGTGCTGCTCGCGGACCCAGCGGGGGCCGGTGACTTGGTGGCCGGTCAGGAAGTGGGTCCAGGTGCCGGCGGGACAGTAATATGTCACATATCCCTCGTCCTCGAACACCGGCGCCACCAGCAGATCCGCCCCCAACATGTACTGCCGCTCCAGATGCGCACACCCCGGATCCTCCGGGAACTCCAGCACCATCGCCCGCATCACCGGCACCCCCTCCGCCGAGGCGGTCCGCGCGGCCTCGTACAGGTAGGGCATCAGGCTCAGCTTCAGCCGCGTGAAGTGCCGCAGCACGTCCACCGACTCCTCGTCGAACAGCCACGGCACCCGGTACGACGACGACCCGTGCAGCCTGCTGTGCGAGGACAGCAGCCCGAAGGCCAGCCACCGCTTGAACAGCGCCGGCGTCGGGGTGCCCTCGAAGCCGCCGATGTCGTGGCTCCAGTAGCCGAAGCCGGACAGGCCCAGCGAGAGCCCGCCGCGCAGCGACTCGGCCATCGACTCGTAGGTCGCCTCGCAGTCCCCGCCCCAGTGCACCGGGAACTTCTGGCTCCCGGTCGTCGCCGACCGCGCGAACACGACCGCTTCCTCCTCCCCCCGGTGCTTGCGCAGCACCTCGAAGACGGTCCGGTTGTAGAGGTAGGTGTAGTAGTTGTGCATCCGCTCGGGGTCCGAGCCGTCGGACCAGGCCACGTCCACCGGGACGCGCTCCCCGAAGTCGGTCTTGAAGCAGTCGACCCCCTGGTCGAGCAGCGCCGCCAGCTTGCCCGCGTACCAGTCACGGGCCGCCGGGGACGTGAAGTCCACCAGTGCCATCCCCGGCTGCCACAGGTCCCACTGCCACACGCTGCCGTCCGGTCGCCGCAGCAGGTGCCCCAGCGCCTTCCCCTCGGCGAACAGCGGCGACCGCTGGGCGATGTACGGGTTGATCCACACGCACACCCGCAGCCCGCGCTCGTGCAGCCGCCCCAGCATCCCCTCCGGGTCCGGGAACACCCGCGGATCCCACCGGAAGTCGCACCAGTTGAACTCCCGCATCCAGAAGCAGTCGAAGTGGAAGACGGACAGCGGCAGTTCACGCTCCCGCATGCCCTCGATGAAGGACGTCACCGTCTTCTCGTCGTACGAGGTCGTGAAGGAGGTGGACAGCCAGAGCCCGAAGGACCAGGCGGGCGGCAGCGCCGGGCGGCCGGTCAGGGCCGTGTAGGTGCGCAGGATGTCCTTCGGGGTGGGGCCGTGGATGACGTAGTACGTCAACTGCTGCGACTCGACGCTGAACTGGACCCTGGACACCGCCTCCGAG
Organism: Streptomyces sp. NPDC054770; assembly: GCF_053611985.1. Lineage (NCBI taxonomy): Bacteria > Bacillati > Actinomycetota > Actinomycetes > Kitasatosporales > Streptomycetaceae > Streptomyces > Streptomyces sp. NPDC054770. Next base: position 55,560 of record NZ_JBSHBL010000041.1, on the reverse strand, counting down.
CCGACCTCGAACGACACCTTCCCCGGGTGGTCGACGAAGACGCCGTAGCCCGCGTCCGTGAGGTAGAAGGGGGCGTTCTTGTAGGCCTGTTCGGTGGCGGTGCCGCCGTCGGCGTTCCAGATGTCCACGACCTGGCCGTTCTTGACGAGCGGGCCGAAGCGTTCGCCGAGGCCGTAGACCGAGGTGCCGACCTTCAGGCCCAGCTGTTCGCGCAGGTAGTGGGCGCCCGTGGCGGTGTCCCGCATGATGCCCATGCCCTTGGGGCCGCTGGAGGTCAGGGTGCGGCCGCCGGCGAGGAAGTCCAGCCGCCAGGGGGCCGTACGGCTCAGCCGCAACGTCAGCGAGCCGGAGACCAGGGTCGCGTACTCGTCGTCGTACGTCACCTGGGACGCGAAGTCGGCCTTCCGGAGCTCGAACCGCGGGCCGCGTGGCTGCTCGCCCTCGAAGTGGGTGAAGGTGACGCCGATGACGTTCGGCATCGGTGTGTGCGCGCTGATCGTCACGACCGGTCCCCTCAGCAGGTCGCCGCGGTGGCGGATGGGCTGGGTCGGCGCATGGATCTCCAGGGCGCCTTCCGCGGCCGTGACGTCGAGGATCTCGACCGGGTGGGCCGCGGTGACGCCCTCGCGCAGCAGCCAGTAGCCGTCGGTGAACTTCACTCACGAACCTCCTATTTGACGGCCCCCACGGCGATCCCCCGGGTGAGCGTGCGCTGGAAGACGAGGAAGAAGACGACCGCCGGGAGCACGCCGAGCAGGGCGGCCGCGTTGGTCATGGTGGCGTCCATCAGGCGCTGGCCCTGGAGGACGCCGAGGGCGACGGACACCGTCTGGTTGTCGTTGGAGATCAGCATGACCAGCGGCAGCAGGAACTCGTTCCAGGTCCAGACGAAGAAGAAGACCAGCAGTACGCCCAGGGTCGGGCGGCTGACGGGTACGACGATCCGGACCAGGATCTGCCACTTGTTCGCGCCGTCGATCCGGGCCGCCTCGACGATCTCGCGCGGGAACTGACCGAGGACGGCGGAGAGCAGGTACGTCCCGAAGGCCGACTGGATCACCGTGAACACGATGATCACGCTGAGCCGGGTGTCGTAGAGGCCCGCCTCCTTGCTCAGGTAGTAGAGCGGGTAGACCAGCGCCTCCTGCGGCAGCAGGTTGGCGAGGACGAAGAAGGCGAGGACCCAGGTACGGCCCCGGATCCGGCCGATGCCGATCGCGTACGCGTTGAGGACGGAGAGGGCGGTGGCCAGCAGGGCCACCGAACCGCTGATGAGGGTGGAGTTGACGAGCTTGCGGGTGTAGTCGACGCGCTGCCAGAAGTCCTTGAGGCCGTCCAGGTAGAGGCCGTGCGGGAGGCTGAGCGGGCCGTTCTGCGAGTACTCCGCCGGGGACTTGACCGCGTTCATCGTCACGATCAGGAAGGGGACGACCATGAAGAGGGCGGCGAGGCAGAGGGCCACCAGTACCGGGTAGCGGCGTACGGCCGTCATGCGTCCTCCGCGCGGTTCTGCAGCTTCAGGCCCACCACGGCCAGGGCCAGGACGAGGACGGTGAGGACCGTGGAGATCGCCGAGCCGTAGCCGACCTGGGTCTTCTCGAAGAACGTGGTGAAGGAGAAGTAGGAGGGGACGTCGGTGGCGCCGCCCGGGCCGCCCTTCGTCAGGACGTACACCGCGCCGAAGACCTTCAGCGCGGCGATCGTGCACCAGGTCAGGACGACGTACACCTCCGGGCGGAGCTGCGGCAGCGTGACGTGCCGGAAGCGGCGCCACCAGCCGGCGCCGTCCAGCTCGGCCGCCTCGTACAGCTGGGGGTCGACCCGGCCGAGCCCGGCCATGAAGACGACCAGCGGGAAGCCGAGCTGCACCCAGACCAGCACGCCCATGACCGTGTAGAGGGCGAGGTCGGGGTCGCCGAGCCAGTCCTGCTGCCAGCCGCCGAGGCCGACCGCCTTCAGGAGGGCGTTGAGGGAGCCGTCGTCCGGGGCCAGGATCCAGCTCCAGACGATGCCGGCGACCGCGACCGGCAGGACCTGGGGGAGGTAGAAGCAGGCGCGCAGGACCGCCGCGATCCGGGTGCCGAAGTGCTTGCCGATGTAGTCGAACAGGGCGGCGGCGAGGAGGAGTCCGAGCGCGGTCGGGACCGCCGCCATCGCGACGACCATGAAGAGGCTGTGCCGGAACGACGCCCAGAACTCGGAATCGTGCAGCAGCTCACGGTAGTTGGCGAGCCCGGACCAGTGCGGGCTGCCCACGCCCTGCCAGTCGGTGAAGCTCACCCCCGTGTTCATCAGGAACGGCACGATGACGACGGCGAGGAAGGCGAGGGCGCCGGGGAGGAGGAAGAGGGCGTACGAGTCCCGGCGCACCCTCACTTGGTGCCCTTGTCGTACGCCGTCTGGAGGTTGCTCAGATAGGCGTCCGGCTTCTCGCTGCCGGTGATCAGCTTCTGGGTCTCGGAGACGAGGGTGTCGTAGAAGCCGGCGACCGGCCAGTCCGGGTAGAAGGCGAGGCCGTCCCGCTTGCTCACGGTGTTGAAGTCGGCGATGAGTTCCTTGGACTTGGGGTCGGTGACGGCACTCGCGTCGGCGGCGACCGGGACCCCGCCCTTGTTGCCGAGCAGGTTCTGGATCTTCTTCGACATGGTGATGTCGATGAAGTCGTAGGCGAGGTCCTTGTTCTCGGAGTTCTTCGGTACGACCCACAGGTTGCCGCCGGAGCCGAGGGTGAGGTCCGAGCCGGGCCACAGGAAGCTGCCCCAGCCGAACTTGGCGTCCGACTGGAAGCGGCCGTACCACCAGCTGCCGGAGAACAGGATCGGTGACTTGCCCTGGATGAAGGAGACCCCGGCCTGCTCGGCGGTCGTGCCGGACGACGTCTTCGCGATGTAGCCCTTCTTCACCCAGTCCGCGAAGGTGGTCGCCGCGTACGTCCATGCCTGGTCATGGAAGTCGACCTTGCCCTGGTACAGCTCGTAGGCGTCGACCCATGAGCGGTCGGCCTTCGAGAGGGCCAGCTGGTACAGGTACTGCTGGGCCATGTACTCGGAGCCCGAGTCGGCGAGCGGGGTGATGCCCTTCGCGACGAACGTGTCCATCGCCGCCGTCAGGTCGTCGAACGTCTTCGGCTCGGCGATCCCGTACTTCTCGAACAGGTCCTTGTTGTAATAAACCATGGTGTACTCGGCGTAGTTGGGCACCCCGTACCACTTGCCGGAGCCCATCACGCCGTCGGCGTCGTACTGGCTGGTGGTGCGCACGCCCGCGCTGAGCTTCTTGTCCCAGCCGCGCTTCGTCGCCTCGGCGGTCAGATCGGTGAGCAGGCCCTGCTTGGACAGCAGGCCCGCCGTCGCGTTGCCCTTGTTGTACTCCATGATGTCGGGGGCGTCTGAGGAGTTCAGGACCATCTGCGCGGTCTTCTGGATCTGCTCGAAGCTCTTCTCCTCGTACTTCACCTTGACGCCCGGGTGGGTCGCCTCGAACTCCTTGATGGCCTCGTTCCAGGCGACGCCCATCGCGCTGGTCGGACCCTCGTAGTGCCACAGCCGCAGCGTCTTCCCGTCGGACGTGCTGCCGCCCGAGCCGCCGCAGGAGGCGAGGAGCAGCGATCCCGCGAGGATCGCCGCCGCGGTCGCGGTGCGCCTTCGTGCCGTCAACATCCAGTGCCTCCAGGGGAGTCGGATGGATGGTGCATGGTGCTCGTCCCGCGTCGAATCGGTTCGATGCCGGACGTCGAAGCGCTTCGACGCAGGACGGTAGGTGCGGGCTGTGAGGGCGTCAATGGGTGCGGCGGGAATTGCCGGAAGCGATTCGACGGGTGGCGCTGACGAGGAATGCCGTGGTCGCCGCGGCGAGCGGTGCGGTGAACGCGGCCGTCGGGGAGAGGTGCTCGGCCGCCCAGCCGCCGAGTGCGGAGCCGCAGGCGATGCCGGTCAGCAGGGCGGTGACGACCAGGCTCATCCCCTCGTTGAGGCGGTCCGCGGGGGCCCGGTCCTGGACCAGGGTCATCGCGGTGACCATGGTCGGGGCGGTCGCCATCCCGGCCGCGAGCAGGGCGGCGGCGAGCGCCCAGAGGCTGTCGAAGGCGCGGGCGGCGAGCAGGGGGAGGGACATCAGCGCCGCCATCGCCGACAAGCAGACGGGAAGCCTGCGTTCGGCCGGGCCCGTCGGCCTGAACGCCCCGTACAGCAGGCCCGCGGCGCAGGACCCGGCCGCCTGGAGGGCGAGCACGGCACCGGCCGCCGAGCGGTGGCCCTGGGCGTCGGCGTAGGCGATGGTGACGACCTCCATCGAGCCGAACACCGCGCCGGTCGCGACGAAGCAGGCCAGCAGGGGGCCGACGCGCAGCGGGGTGCGCGCGGTGCCCGTCCCGGCCCGGGTCGGCGGCTCGGTGGCCCGCTGGGCGGCGAACAGCAGCGCGCCGGTGAGCAGCAGCACCGCGCCGACCAGCGTGCCGGCCTCCGGGAAGAAGGTGCCGGTCAGGAAGGAGGCGAGGACCGGGCCGAGCATGAAGCACAGCTCGTCGGCGGCCTGTTCGAAGGAGTTCGCGGTGTGCAGGGCGCCCGGGTCGTCGCGCAGCAGGTGCGCCCAGCGAGCCCGGGACATGCCGCCGAGGTTGGGGGTGGTGGCGGTGGCCGCGTAGGCGGCGAACAGCGTCCAGTCCGGGGCGCCGTAGCGGACGCAGAGCAGCAGGGCGAGGCTGCCGAGCACGGCGGTGACGGTCGCGGGTACGGCGATCCGGGCCTGCCCGTACCGGTCGACGAGCCGTGCGATCCAGGGCCCGGCCAGCCCGGTGGCGGCGAGGCCGGTCGCGGTGACGGCACCGGCGAGGGCGTACGAGCCGCGCGACCCTGCGATCATCACGACCGCGCTGACGCTGAACATGCCCATGGGAAGGCGGGCCAGCAGGTTCCCGGCGGTGAAGGCCCGGGCGCCGGGGCGGGCGAAGAGGCGGCGGTAGGGGCCGGGCGGGTGGCGGCGGGGACCGGAGCGGAGACTGGAACGGCGGTGGAAGCGGGGGCCGAAGTCGACGGTGACGAGGGAGTCGGCGGTGACGGTGTGCATGTTCGGTGCGGCGGGTTCGGTCGGTTGTGGCATGGACACCACCGTCGCCCCGGGCCGATCAAGAGGTCCAACACCTGCTCGGCGCCGATTCACGCACTGGTGTTGTGAATAGGGCTACTGCGCGCTGAAGGCGATCACCGGGGTGTAGTCGGATCCGGCGTTGAACTCGATCCGTTGGGCGCCGGTCGGTGAGCCGATCCCGCTCAGCGGCAGGGTCCAGGTCTGCGTCGAGCCGTCGACCGTCCGCTTCGGACGGGTCGCGGTCTCGGTCCAGCTCCAGTCGGTCGACCGGCTCCGGTAGAGACCGCCGTTCTCGATCATGTAGTCGGCGCCGAGGGCCGAGGGCGAGGATAGGGGAGCTGGTAGCCGGTCGAGGTGTTGCCGTCGGTGTTGAAGAAGACGTGGTAGTAGGACTGCGAGGTGTGGAAGGTGACCTGGAAGGTGACCTTCCCGGACGACACGCAGACCGAGTAGTCGGTCATGGCGCCCGAGCCCGCGGCGGAGGTGCAGGAGGAGGAACCGTCGTCGCTGCCGCCCGACCCGGCCCGGGTCGGACCGGCGCCGGCCACCGAGGCGACGGACGGCGCGGTCTGTACGTGGACGGAGGTGCCACCGCCCTTGGCGGACTTCGTGGCCGGTGGCGGTGACGACGCGCCGGTGGCGTCCGTCGACGGTGACGCGGACGGCGAGGCGGACGGCGATATGGACGGTGGGGGTGGGCCGAGCAGGCTCGGCGTGCTGTCGTACGAGCCGCCGTCCCCCGCCGTGCCCGGCACGGTGCCGGATGCCGAGTCCGACGACCGCCTGTCGTCGTCGTGGGCGCGGCCGATGAGGAAGGCGCCGCCGATCAGCGCGGCCACGACCACGGACACCCCGGTCAGGAGCACCGCCCGGGGCAACCGGCGGGGCGTCCGGCGCCGGGTGGTGCCACCGGCCGGGGGCCGCAGAGCGGTGTCGGTCCCCGGTCCGGCGGCGGCTTCGGCCGTGCGGCCGCCCGTCCGGTCCGGCGGCGTGCCGGTGGCCTTCCGGCTCCGTTCGCTCTCCTGCTCCGGGCGCTCGCCGCCGACGCGCGGTGGGTCGGCCGTGACGGCTGTGCGCTGAGCGGCGCCCGCGCTCTCCGCCGCGAACGCGGCCGCCGCCGCGGACATCGGCGGCTCGGTCGGGTCGGGTTGCTGCTGAGGGGCGGAGTCGCCCTTGGAACCGGAACCGGGGCCGGCGCCCGGCGCGGTGCGGGAGGCGGAGGCCGCGGCGATGGCCGATGGCCCCTTCGGCCGCCGGGGCAGTGGAGACTGCACGGTTGTCGCGTCCTTCCAGGAGAGCGGTGGCGAACGCGTCCGGCGGCGCCAGGGCGCCGATGGTACTGGCGCCGGGCCCGGGCCCAGGCCGCGTCGCGGCGTCTCGTTGTTGTCAACTTGCTTGCGGATTGGTCTAGTTGCCGTTTCCTGCCGCGTTGCCGGTAAGAGTGCCTGATGGTGCACAGGTGATGTCCCTGCCGGTGCACCGGCGACTGCCCGACGGGGCATCGGCGAGGTGCCCGGTGCGGCACCGGTAAATTCGCCCGATGGCCGCTTCTCCCGCCCACATCGACCCCCGGCTCCTGCGTGTCTTCGTCGCCGTCGCCGAGGAACTGCACTTCACCCGTGCCGCCGCCCGGCTGTACGTCGCCCAGCAGGCGCTCAGCCGTGATGTGCGGCGGCTGGAGCGCGAGCTGGGCGCCGAGCTGTTCCTCCGCAGCACCCGGCAGGTCAGCCTCACCGCCGACGGCGCCCGGCTGCTGCCGTACGCCCGCCGGGTGCTGGCCGCCCAGGACGCCCTGCTCGCCGCCTTCGGACAGGCCCGGCCGCTGCTGGTGGACCTCAACTCCCCGGGCCTGGAGACCGCCCGCCGGGTCCTGCACCGCGCCCGCGAACTCGCCCCCGACTGCGAGCTGATGGCCCGTTACGAGAGCGGGCTCACCGGAGCGGCGGCCGAACTCCTCGCGGGACGGCTCGACGCGTCCTTCGGGCGGTTCGCGGGACTGGATCCGGCGCTGCGGGCCGGGCTCGAACAACAGCCCGTACGGTTCGAACCCATGGCCGTAATTCTCCCCTCGGATCACCGGCTCGCGGCGCTGGAAGAGGTGCCGCTGGCCGCGCTGGCGGGCGAGACGGTGTACGCCGGCGCCGGGAACGAACGCACCCTGGAATGGACCGACCTGGCCTTTCGCCTCTTCGAGGGGCGGGGTGTCGCGGTCGCGCCGCCGCTGCCGCTGGCCGTCGGGGAGGAGGAGTTCCGGCGAGTCATGGCCAAGGATCGGTATCCCATTCTCGCGGTAGTGGGATTTCCGGCCATACCTGGAAGCGTTTCGCGGCCGTTGGTCGATCCGGTCCCGTTGTCGCCCGTGTCGCTCGTGTGGCGAAAGGGGCTGGTCCATCCGGGAGTCGACGCGCTGCGACGGGCGGCCGTCGAGATCGGGCGGGCGGAAGGCTGGCTTCAGTGGCCGACCGGTGGATGGATTCCGGCCAGTGATCAAGAGGTGATGGACGACCACAAATGACACATCGGAAACACGGCTCTGCCCCGTGCGCTAGCTTCATGGGCCCGGGCGCGGAGAGCCGGAAGGGGGCGTTCGGAGCGGGTGGGGGCCCGTTCCGGTGACGTGTGCTCGGGTTCGTCAACGCGCCCGGAACAGTCCCGTGGGGGGATGTACGCGCGTGAAAAGTTGGCGAGAAGAAACCCAACCCGAATTGCCGCAGGTGGCCTTGGATGCCCGGGATATCCCTGTGACGGGGGACGACGGGGCGGAGACGGCCGCTGCGGACGCCGAGGGCGGCGGAGCGGCCGGAACCGCCGGTGTCGCCGGAGCGAGCGAGAGCGTCCGGGCGACCGGGGTGAGTGGGGCCGCCGGGGTGACCGGGGCCGCCGGGGGGACCGAGGTGTTGCGGGCCGGGGCGTTACGGGACCCGTGGAGCGTGGTCGAGCCGCCGATCCCGGTGTTCCTGCGCGACCCGGCCCCGGATTTGGTCCACGACCCGGCCCCGGACCTGGTCCACGACCCCGACGAGGTGACGGTCCAGAACGACGTGGGTGCCGTACGAATACAGCCGACCGGGCCGGCAGGCCCGATACGGTCCGCCGCGGCGGAGGCCTCCCGTGCTTCCGCAGCCTCCGGCGCCTCCGGCGCTGCCGGCGTCCCGGTCCCCGTCTTCGTCGACGAGTCGGGCCGCCGCAGCCGCCGGTTCCGCAGGTTCGGGATGGCCGTCGGCCTCGTCTGCGCGGTCTACGCGGTCGTCATCGTCGTCACCCTGCTCTCCGGGAGCTCCGACGCGCCCTGGCTGCCGGTGCCCGGGCAGCACGGCGACAGGCCGGCCGGCAAGGTCGACGACTCGCCGCGGCCCGCGCACCCGCCCCGGTCCTCGGACGACGGCGCCTCGGTGGCCGGCCCGGCAGCGAGCGGCGGTACGACCCCGTCGGCGGGGACCTCCTCCCGGGCGCCCGATGCCGGAAGGGCGACCGCCCGGCCGAGTGCGTCGGCGTCCGCGCGTGCGACGTCGTCCGCGGGGGGCACGGGCTCTTCGCCGAAGCCGGGGTCGTCGTCCGCGTCCGCCTCGCCGTCCGCGGTGGCGCCCTCCTCGGACGCCCCCGCCTCTCCCGCCTCGTCGCCGCCACCGGTCTCGCCCAGCGAGTCGGCCGCCCCGACCGGCGGCCCGGTCGCGCAGGGCGCGCCCCCGCACACCGGCACCGGCGCCGCCTCCGCTCCCGCCCGCGTCCTCTGATGGCGCCCCGCACCAGGCGCCACGGGACCGCCGCCGACGCCTCCCGCCGCCGCCTGCCCATGCGGCTGACGCTGCCCGTCCTCGTCCTCGTCGCCCTGATGGCGATGCTGATGCTGCGCGGCTACGTGCACAGCGAGCTCCTCGCCGACCACCGCATCCGCCCCGAGGCCGCCTCCGACCAGGTCCCGGAGAAGATCCTGGACGGCGGCCCGGTCATCGACACCCGGGGCGGCCGTACGACGTCCCTGCGCATCCCCGACCACCGCGTGGTCCTCACCTTCGACGACGGCCCCGACCCGACCTGGACCCCGAAGGTCCTGGACGTCCTGAAGAAGCACCACGCGCACGCCGTCTTCTTCGTCACCGGCACCATGACCTCCCGCTATCCGCAGCTGGTCCGGCGCATGGTGGCCGAGGGCAACGAGGTCGGCGTGCACACCTTCAGCCACCCCGACCTGTCGTACCAGTCGAAGAAGCGGATCGACTGGGAGCTGTCCCAGACCCAGCTGGCGATCACCGGCGCGGCCGGCATCCGTACCTCCCTCTTCCGCCCGCCGTACTCCTCCTCCGCCGACGCGATGGACAACCTCTCCTGGCCGGTGACCGAGTACATCGGCAGCCGCGGCTACATCACCGTCGTCAACGACCGGGACAGCGAGGACTGGCGCAAACCGGGCGTCGACCGGATCGTCCGCAACGCCACCCCGGGCGGCGGCAAGGGTGCGATCGTCCTGATGCACGACTCGGGCGGCGACCGCCACCAGACCGTCCAGGCGCTGGACAGGTTGCTCCCCCTCCTGCAGAAGCAGGGCTACACCTTCGACAACCTCACCGAGGCCCTGAACGCACCGAGCGCGCACACCCCGGTCACCGGCCGCGACCTCTGGCAGGGCAAGGCCTGGATCCTCCTGGTCCAGGCGGCGGACGGCATCACGGACGTGCTGGTGGTCGGACTGGCGGTGATCGGCGCGTCGGTGCTGGCCCGGTTCGCCCTGATGCTCTGGCTCTCCTTCCTGCACACCCGCAGGGTCCGCCGCAAGGGCTTCCGCTGGGGCCGCCGCCCGGTGACCGAACCGGTGTCGGTGCTCGTGCCCGCGTACAACGAGGCCAAGTGCATAGAGAACACGGTCCGTTCACTGACCGCGAGCGAACACCCCGTAGAGATCCTCGTCATCGACGACGGTTCGACGGACGGCACGGCACGGATCGTGGAGAACCTGCACCTGCCGGGCGTCCGGGTGGTCCGCCAGGAGAACGCGGGCAAGCCGGCCGCCCTCAACCGGGGCCTGCGCAACGCCCGTCACGACATCGTCGTGATGATGGACGGCGACACGGTCTTCGAACCGGCCACCGTACGGGAGCTGGTCCAGCCCTTCGGCGACCCGGCCGTCGGCGCGGTCGCCGGCAACGCCAAGGTCGGCAACCGGGATTCGCTGATCGGCGCCTGGCAGCACATCGAGTACGTGATGGGCTTCAACCTGGACCGCCGGATGTACGACGTGCTGCGCTGCATGCCGACCATCCCCGGCGCGGTCGGCGCCTTCCGCCGTACCGCCCTCGAACGCGTCGGCGGCATGAGCGACGACACCCTCGCCGAGGACACCGACATCACGATGGCGATCCACCGCGACGGCTGGCGCGTGGTCTACGCGGAACGGGCCCGGGCCTGGACGGAGGCCCCGGAGTCCGTCTCCCAGCTCTGGTCCCAGCGCTACCGCTGGTCGTACGGCACGATGCAGGCGATCTGGAAACACCGGGGGGCGATGCTGGAGCGAGGCCCGTCCGGCCGCTTCGGCCGCGTCGGCCTGCCCCTGGTGTCGCTGTTCATGGTGGTGGCCCCGCTCCTCGCCCCCCTGATCGACGCGTTCCTCCTCTACGGCATCGTCTTCGGCCCGACGCAGAAGACGATCGGCGCCTGGCTGGGGGTCCTGGCGGTCCAGGCGGCCTGCGCGGCCTACGCCTTCCACCTCGACCGCGAACGCATGACCCACCTCGTCTCGCTGCCGCTCCAGCAGATCCTCTACCGCCAGCTCATGTACGTCGTCCTGCTCCAGTCCTGGATCACGGCGCTGACCGGCGGCCGGCTGCGCTGGCAGAAGCTGCGGCGGACGGGAGTGGTGGGGGCGGCGCCGGGCACCACCGGGGAGAGGCAGGCGGCATGACACAGGCAGAGACGACCCCGGTCGCGCCCGGGCGGGCCGGAGCCGGCGGCGGCCGGGACCGCTACCTGGACCTCCTCCGCTCCCTGGCCCTGCTCCGTGTGGTGGTCTACCACCTCTTCGGCTGGCCGTGGCTCACCGTCCTGTTCCCCTCCATGGGCGTGATGTTCGCGCTGGCCGGCTCACTGATGGCGCGCAGCCTGAACCGCCCGGCACCGAGCGTGATCCGGAGCCGACTCCGTCGTCTGCTCCCACCCCTCTGGCTGTTCAGCGCGGTCCTGCTGACGATGATGCTCACGGCCGGCTGGAACCCGCTGAAGGACCCGGACCTGGGCGGCGGTTGGACCAACTGCTCCCAACTCCTCGACTACGTCCTACCGATCGGCGCCCCGCCGTACCCCGAACACCTCGGCTCGGCGTCGGGCCTGCTGGACGACACCTGGCCGGAACAGGCGGCGGGCCCGCTCTGGTACCTCCGTGCCTACCTGTGGTTCGTCCTGCTGTCGCCACCGCTGCTGTGGGCATTCCGCAAGGCCCCACTGCCGACCGTCCTGGCCCCGCTGGCGCTGACGGCGGTGGTGGGCACGGGGTTGGTGAGGATCCCCGGTGAGACGGGCAACGCGGTCACCGACTTCGCGGTGTACGGCGGCTGCTGGATCCTGGGCTTCGCCCACCACGAGGGCGTACTGGCACGCGTCCCCCGCTACGCGGCGGTCTCCCTCTCCTGCCTGGTCATGGCGGTGGGCCTGTGGTGGGCGGCGGGCCACCAGGGCCCCGACGGCTGGGACCTCAACGACATCCCGGCGGCGCAGGCGTGCTGGTCGTTCGGGGCCGTGCTGATCCTGCTGCAGTACTCCCCGTCCTGGCGGGAGCTGCCGGGTGGCCTGCGCCGCTGGGACCGACTCATCACCCTGTCCAACAACCGCGCGGTGACCATCTACCTCTGGCACAACATGCTGATCATGGCAACGGTCCCGATCATCGACCAGGCCTACAACCTGCCGTTCATGGCCTCCGACCGCGCGGCGTCCCTGCTGGACTCGACGTACGGCTTCTGGATGTTCGTGGCGGTCTGGCCGCTGATCGCGGCGGCGGTGCTGGCGTTCGGCTGGGTGGAGGACGTGGCGGCGGGGAGAAGGGCGCGGGTGTGGCCGGACGGGGTGCGACGGGGACGGGTTCGCCGGCGAACGTGAGTGAACGCCTTCTGCTCTGCACAGGGACCCCTGGCTACGTAACTGCGGCCTCACTCACCCCGCCAGGAGCCCGTCTTGATGCGTCTCCACCTGTTCACGACCGCCACCGCCGCCATGACGGCCACGTTGCTGCCGGTCGGCTGCGGGGGAGGGGAACGGGGGTGGCTCCGAGCCGAACGGCAAGGGCACGAACGCGGGGGGCGCCGGTGTCTGCTTCGCCTTCGGCCGATGCTTCGGCGTCGGCGACCGAGTCGGGGCGTCCGAAGAACGCGATCCTCAAGGGCAACGCGGAGTTCGTCCGGGCACTTGATGCGGCCATCGTTGCGCAGGATCCGCGGCCTCCCGCCCTGGAGTACTACACGGAGGGAGAGGGCGCCGCAGCGGCCCAGAAGTGGGTGCAGTCCTCCGTGGACGCGGGACTGACGGTCACCGGAACCGTCCGCTACTACGACCGTCAGGTCACCGTCGAGTCCCACACCAAGGTGTCGCTGACGTATTGCGGCCCGTCCTCGGCGATGCCCAGGCGACTGCCCCTTTCGTCCGCGATGCACACGGGGTACGGGGATGTCCCGGCCTGCCGACTCGTCCGGGCGTACGTCTCGTCCTCCCACTCGGCATGGAGAGGACCGAACCGGATGGCCGACCGGATTGTGACTGGATCGGCCGGCCAGCCGTACGTCACCAGCCCGCCGAAGGCGCGGAGGAAACGCCGAGCGACCTCGTGGGGCACGAAGGAACCGCGCTCGCGCAGGATCCACTCCCAGGTGTCCGTGGGCACCGCTCGACCCGGTCGTCGGCCCGCCCGGCGAAGGACACCGTCGGTCTCCGGGGACCAGGACCGGGTCCGATGGTTCCCCATCCCGCACCACCGCTCTCGCATCCAGTTGATCAAGAACGTTCCCAGGGTGCGGCACTGCTCCGCTGTCGGTCGGCTCAGCCGCGGCGTCGCCGCAGGGCCCGCCAGGCATCGCCGACCGCGTCCTGGGAGCGCAGCCACCAGTACTCCAGCTTGTCTCGCACGGTGACATAGACCCACCGGCGCTTGAACCACGGCGGCAAATCCCGGAAAGACACGAAGGCCAGCGTGTCCCTGATGGGGTGCTCCGCAACGCCGCCGGGCCCCTCGGCTCGCAGCGCCGCATACAGTTCCGGCGTGAGCCTTCCATGCAGCCGGGCCACAGCACCTGCCGCGACGAACGCAAACCCACGCTGGTCAGGATCCGGCAAGTGCATCGCCCTGACGATCCGAGGCGAGGCATCCTCCGGCGAGCAGTTGAAAGCCAGTCCGATCACCGCCGAACCGAGAGGCCATTCGCCGCGCTCGAACGCGGCATCCACCTCGGCAGGGTCATCGATATGTGAAACGCCTTCGCCGGTTTTCCAGTCCCACCGGGACGCCATGGCCATTCCTCCCCCTCCGTCCGTCATGCGTCGCACTTGGGCGGGAGCACACGCTGCTTTTTGATGTTGTCAATCATTCCCGCCCTCTTCAGCTTTGTCAGATCGCCCTGGGTGATGCCCCCCGACGGGTAGGAGGCTCGGACGTGGCCGTGGTAGACCTCCTTGACGACGTTTCCGTCCTTGTCCAGGATCTTTTCGTGCCGGTCAAGGACCACGATCTCGTTATTGACGTGGTCCACACCGATTCGCCGGAACTTGTCCGGGTTGTTCGGGTCGCCCAGGGCGATGGACCGGTCCAGGGCTGCCTGACCGTTGGAAGGCGCGCGGCTGACCTCCCCCTTGGCCGATGAACTGCTGCCCGAACCGTGCTTGCTGTACGTCGAGTCGTCGTATACGCGGGCGGGCTCGGTGCTCTCGTCCTCCAGTCCCAGCGGGTCGGACCAGCGCAGCGGGTTGTCCACATAGGCGTGGTGGTTCGGAGCGGGGACCAGTCCGAGCGGGTCGGGCGAGAGGAACTGCGCGGTGTCCGGGTCGTAGTAGCGGGCCAGGTTGTAGTGCAGGCCGGTTTCGGGGTCGCGGTACTGGCCTGGGAAGGCCAGCGGGCACAGGCCGCCGTCGGCGCCGGCCAGGGGTTGTCCCCACAGGCTGGTGGCGGCCCGCCAGGCGATCGTGCCGTCCTCGCCGACGAGTTCGCTGGGCGTCCCCACCGAGTCGGTGACGATCGCGTAGAACCGCCTGGTGACCTCGTCCGCGTCGAGGGCGCTGCGTCGCCCCCGCGTCTGGGCCGCCGCCCGGTGGGTACCCGGATCCCAGTCCCACGTGTCGGTCTCCACCACACCGTCCCGGAGCGCCTGCTGCTCCGCGAGGTTGGCTCCGTCCCAGGTGAAGGCGGTCTCGTCGGTGACCGAACCGTCCTCGTGTACCCGCCACTTGGCGGTACGCCGGCCGAGGACGTCGTAGCGGTACTGCCAAATGCCCCGGTCGGGAGTCGCGGCCTCGACGAGCCGGTCGTCGGCGTCCCAGGCGTAGGTCCAGATCCGCCGCAGCCCGGACAGCGTGCGCCGGATCATGCGGACCACGCGTCCTTGACCGTCGTGCTCGTACGTGGTGCGGCCCGCCGACGTGACCTTCGTGCCGGAGCGCCCGACCGGGCCTTGCGCGTCCTGTCCCCCGGTTCCGGGATGGTTCGCGGTCGTCAGGTTGCCGAGTTCGTCGTACGCGTAGGTCTCGGTCCAGTTCGCGGCCGACACCCGGGTGACGCGGCCGGCCCGGTCCAGGTCGAACCTCCGGGCGCCGGCCAGCCTGTCGTCGACCGAGGTGAGGTATCCGTCGCCCCGGTAGGCATAGGAGCGGGCCTGCAGCACGGTGCCGGCACCGGGGCCGCCCGCACCGGTCCCCGAGTGGATGATCTGCTCCACCAAGCGGTGTCCGGCGTCCCAGGATTGGGTCAGCGTGGCGGCGCCGGCCAGCCCGCGGGCGGTTTCCCGGCCGGCCGCGTCGTGGGTGAAGGTGAGCTCGCCCGCCGCGGTCACGAGTGAGACGGGCAGGCCCACGGAGTCGTACGACCAGTGTGAGGTGGCGCCGGACGGAGTGGTCCGCCGCACCCTGCGGCCCTGCGGGTCGTACGCGCTGGTGACTGTGCGGCCGTCGACGCTTTCGGTGAGCACCCTGCCCACCGCGTCGTAGCCGAAAGCGACCACGCTTTCCGGGCCCGCGGCCTCGACCAGCCGGCCGGCCGGGTCGTAACGCAGGGAGATGACGGCGCCGCCGTCCGTGCGGGTCTCCACCACGCGGCCGGCGGTGTCACGGGTCATCCGGACCGTCTGCCCGATGCCGTTCCTCCGCTCGGTCTGCCGGCCGGTGGGATCGTGGGCGTAGGTGAGCGTCCGGCCGTCGAAGTCCGTCTCGCCGACGAGACGGCCCGCCGCGTCGTAGTGGTACGTCCAGATGTCGCCGAGCGGATTGGTCACGCCGATCAGTCGTAGTTCGGCGTCGTGGGTGAAGCGGTAGCGGGTACCGTCCGGATCGGTCCTGGCGCGAGGAAGGTCGAACGCGCCGTACTCGAAGGCGGTCGTGGCCCCGCCGCGGTCACTGTGCTCGCTGAGGTTGCCCTGCGGGTCGTACGACCATGTCTCCCGGCCGCCGTTGGCGTGCTCGCGCCACAGCAGCCGGCCCTCCGGGCTCCATCCCTGGCGGAGAGTCCCGCCGACTGCGTCATCGATCCGGACGATGCGGCCGAACGCGTTCCGGTGCACGGCGACGGTGCTGCCGCGTGGGTCCACGACCCGGATCGGCAGCCCCGCCTCGTCGGTGTCGAAACGGAAGGTGTTGCCGAGCGCGT
Organism: Streptomyces sp. NPDC054770; assembly: GCF_053611985.1. Taxonomy (NCBI): domain Bacteria; kingdom Bacillati; phylum Actinomycetota; class Actinomycetes; order Kitasatosporales; family Streptomycetaceae; genus Streptomyces; species Streptomyces sp. NPDC054770. The sequence continues at coordinate 39,647 of NZ_JBSHBL010000041.1, read as the reverse complement.
CGGTCCGTGTGGTCCGGTGCCCGCGCCCGTCATAGGTGTAGCGGCTCATCGCACCGAGCGGATCGGTGCTGGTGAGCAGGTTGCCTCGGTCGTCGTACGTGCACTCCCAGCGCGCTCCGTCGGCCTCCGTGACGGCGACGGGCAGACCTTCGTCGCTGTACGCCACCTCGATGACGGAGCCGTCCGGCCGGTCCATCCGGGTGGGCTGGCCGTGCGCGTCGAGAGTGAGGCCAGTGGTGCGGCCCAGCTGGTCGGTGCGTGCGACCAGCCGTCCGAAACGGTCCCACTCGGAGAACTCGGTGTGCCCGAGCGGGTCGGTCACGGCGACCAGTTGGTAGAGCTCGTTGTAGCGGTACGTGGTGGTCTGGCCAAGCGCGTCCGTGTAGCGCGTCTCACGCGCTTCGTCGTCGTACTCCACAGCGCAGGCGAGGCTGCCGTCGGCACCCTCGCCCCGGACGCAGCGGTCCAGCCCGTCGTAGCCGAAGCGGTAGCGGTAGCCGTTGCGGTCGGTCCACGACGTGATGCGCCCGCCGGAGTCGTAGGCGAGGCTCATGGGCAGCTCGCCCGAATCGCGGATCCCGGTCAGATCGCCGACGGAGCTGTAGTCGAAGCTCCGCAGGACAGTCCCCCCAGGGCCGTCCTCAGGATTGCGCAGGCGCAGACCGGTGACGCGTCCGCCGTCGGTGGTGTCCACGTACACGTACCGGCCGCCCGAGTCGCGTACGGCCACGGGTGCGCCGTCGGCATCACGGTCGAAGTCGATCCGGTATCCGTTGCGGTCCGTCATCGCCGTGAGCAGCAGGGTGAACGGCTCGTCGATCGGCCCGGGCCGCTGCGGCGGGGCGAAATGACGGGTGACGTCGGTGAGCGGGTCGGTGATCCGTACCGGGGCACCGGGAGTGCCGTCCCAGTCCAGCGGCCACCGCGGCCCCTCCGCCGGCATTACCGAACCCCCGGGTTCCGGCACGGGATAGACGAGGATCATGCCGTCCTCGGTGGCGAAGACGGCGCCTCGGTCGTCCACTTCCAGGCGCTCGTCGAGCGTGCAGGCCCACGACGAGCCGAAGGAACGACCCGCGCGGTACGTGGACAGATGGGTGCGCCGTAGGAGAAGCGGAAGCAGCCCGGGTAGCTCGACATCGGTCTCGGCCATGTACATCTCGCCGGAGACCATGTCGATGGGGTCGCCGTTGAGGCACCGCCCCTTGCCCGGCTTGCTCTTGGCGAGCACATCGTCAGCCTCCTTACGCAGCCCCTTCTTGCCAAGGCTCTCCGCCATGGCCTTGAGGCCGCCCTTGAGGAACTTCATCTCCTTCACGCCCTTGGCGAGTTTGCCGAGGCTGGTGATGCCCTTGCCGCCGGGTATGCAGTCCAGCGCCGCGAACGCGACATCCCACAGCGACGCCTGCCCTTGGGAGTATTTGTAGAGCGTGTCCGCGAGCACCACGAGCGCCGCCACCAGCACGATCGCACCGAGGATCGGCCCACCGATGATCATCGCGATGATCCCGACGACCGCGACGACGACCTTGCAGACGGTGACGATGGTGTCCCAGTTGTCCTCGAACCAGTGACCGACGTCCTGCCACCAGTGCCGGTTCGGAATACCGGCATCCGACGCCTCGTCGATCTTCCGCTTCGCCTCACCCGCCGCGTCGTCACGCATCTTCCGGGCGTCCTCGGCCATCTTCTTCGCCGCGTCCAGCGCACTCTGCGCGGTCGTGACGTCCGACTGGGCCTGGGTGTGCGCGGACTTGGCGCTCTGCACGTCCCGGGTGGCCGCCCGCACCTTGCCCTCGTCCGGCTTGTCCGCGCTCGATTTACTGCTGGTGGGGTCGTCCTTGTACTTGTCCGCTTCCTTCGTCGCCCGCGTCACCCAGGAATCGGCCGAGGACAGGCGGGACTTGGCGGAGGACAGGTCCGACTGGGCCTCCTTCGCCTTGGCGAGGGCCTTGTCCGCCAGCGCCTGCGCGCGCTCCAGCTTCGGCCAGTAGTCCGCGAGGGCGTCGCCGCACAGCTCGTAGGACTTCTTCAGCTTCTTCAGGTTCTTCGGAACGTCCTTGAACTGCTCCTTGAACACCTCCGCCGACTTGCCCGCCCACTGCAGGAGGGTGTCCTCGCCGGCCATGCCCTTCACCAGCCGCAGGGCGTCCGAGACGTCGTCGGCGAAGCCGTGCAGCTGGGTGGCGAGGGTGCGGACGCGTTGCGGGTCGCCGGGGGTGGGGTCCCTGTCGAGGTCGAGTGGATGCCAGTCCGCCGGTCGGTAGCCCGCCATGTCCCCGCAACCCCCGTCGCGTACGCCCCATCAACAAATCTATGCACACGTGAAGTTACAGGTTGCGTCAATGCGAAGTGAAGGTTGCTCCGTGATCGGTCGCCGGGGGCTACCAGTGCCTTCAGGGTGTGTGTTGGTGCACTGAGGCAGGTTTTGTCGGGACATTGACAGATTGCCCTTTGCGGGGGCCAACTGAGGGTTGCGGACATGTCACGGGACGGCACCAAAGCCGAGGTGGGGGTGTTGAGTTGCCCGGCTATGATCTGCCATGCACGTTTCGTGCGGCGGGGTCGCAGCAAATCGCTCTGGTGCGTTCCGGATGGACCCCGCTAGCGTATTCGCTGCTTCGCAGACCCCAATCGCCCCACCAGGAGCCCACCGTGACCCGCCGTTCCCGCCTGCTCACGACAGCCACCGCCGGTGTGACGGCCGCATTGCTGCTTGCCGGCTGCGGCGGAGGTGGCGGAGGCGGCTCCAAGTCGAACGACAAGATCGCGGGGGCGGATACGGGGAGCTCGGCGTCGGCTTCGCCGAGTGCTTCGGCTTCGGCGGCGACCGGCGGTCGTCCGAAGATCACGTTGCCGTCGGATCTGACGTACACATTTGAATGGGCGAAGACGGGCAACGAGAAGAAGGATGCTGTCCTCGGCGACACCGAGCAGTTCATCAAGGCCGTGGACATGGCGATCGCCAAGCAGGCTCCGCTCGACAAGGCCTACCGCTTCTACTCCGAGGGCTTGGCGGCTGCCGGTAGCCAGAAGTTCATTCAGGGGTTTGTCGACTACAAGGACCGAGTCACCGGAGCCAAGCGCTACTTCGATGCCAAGGTTCAGATCAACGACGACGGGACCGCGGGTCTTGTCTACTGCGAGGACCAGACCAAGGCTTACAACAAGAGCTTGAAGACTGGGAAGACAGAGGTCACCAAGGCCTCGAAGGGCGACTACGTCCTTTACAGCAGCCTGCTTCAACTCAACAAGCAGGGTGTCTGGATCACTGAGAAGCTGACGTCGCAGCGGGGGAGCTCCGTATGCCAGCCATGAAGTTCCGGAACTCGGCAATTGTCGTACTTGCCGCAGTGGCTCTGTTGGCCTGTCCGGCCCAGGCATTCGCGGGCTATGGGCCCGGGGGCAGCACGAACAGCGACCCCAAAACGAATGCTTCCGGCAAAAGCGATGGAAAGGGCGATATCTCGGCGGCGGCAGGCGTCGTCTACGACCTCTCCAAGAACGGTTCCGGGGCATCGACCGGCGCGGTGACGCCGACCACCACCTGGACCCCGCCGGCCTGCTACTACGCGCCCAAGTACTCACCTGATGCGCTTGAGGCCTACCTGACACCGATCTGGGCGGTCGACTCGACGGGCTACGAGTGGGATGCGCAGCAGCGCGACCGCTACGTCAACGGGAAGCCGTACAAGGACTTCAACAAGGACAAGGCCGGCAAGGGCTACTGGTGGGATTCGTACGTCACGAAGGGCCGTGAGGGAGACCCCGGTGCGCTCGACTGCACGAAGCCCATCTTCTGGGTGGACACGGGTGACGCCCCACCGGCGGACATACCTCAGGCGGTCACTCCGGAGATCCTTTCGCAGCTTGCCTACAACGAGATCCGTGTCCCCGGTACGAAGGTGACCCTGGCCCCGGCGAACGAGACGAAGGTCAACCTTCCCACCTGGGCCTGGCTGGATGGTGCCGAGTTCAAGCCGGTCTCCGTCACTGCGTCCGTTCCCGTGCTGGGTATCAGTGCCACGACCACCGCCACCCCGTACTCCCTCAAGATCGATCCTGGGACCTCGGATGCGGTGACGTATCCCGCCTCGGGCGTCTGCGAGTTCAAGAACGGCAGTATCGGTGAGGCCTACGCCCAGGGGAAGGCCGGCGAGACGCCACCCTGTGGGGTGAAGTACCTGCGGTCCTCGGGCACGGGCTCGTACCCGCTCAAGGCCACGATCACCTGGAAGATCAGCTGGACGGGCACGGGAGGAACGGGCGGACCCCTGGATGACGGGACCTTCGGGGCCACTCAGGATGTCACCGTGCAGGAGATCCAGTCCGTCAACAGGTGAGCGATGAGTCGGCCGGAGCTTTCCGGCCGTAGGAGGCGCCGTGGGTGACAGGACCAGGATCGACGATCTCGACATCCTCAAGAGCGTTTCCACGGGCATCCAGAAGATCGTCGAGGAACTGCAGGGGCTCGATGACAAGGACAAGTACGGCTGGAGCCGAGAGGTCGTCGGCCATGAGGAGCTCACGGACCGGCTCAACGACTTCGCTGACAACTGGGACTACAAGCGGGGAAAGCTCGAAGGGGAGTTGACCAAGCTCGCGGCCATCACGAAGGCAGCGGCACAGGCCTACGAGCAGATAGACACCGATCTCGCCAACGCGGTCCGCAAGCAGGAGAAGAAGCCCAAGAGTTAAGGGTGATGATGTCCCGACCGAAGGACTGGTCACCGGTCGAGCTGGACTCCGATCCGGTGTCCGGGGACCCCGAGGCCGTGGCGAAGCTGGGCCGGCGATTCCGCTCGGTGGCCGATGCCATCAGAAGACAGACGGGCAACATCGAAGCCCTCTGTGGAGTGGACGGCTGGCAGAGCGACGCAGCTGACGAGTTCCGCAAGACGGCCGAGGGGACCGTTGGACGGCTGAAGAAGGTCCTGGACCGCTTCGAGACGGCTGCCGATCTCCTGGGCGAGCAGACGGACCTGCCGGATGAGAAGTACGCCTCGGTCCTGGCGTCCTCCCAGCAGGCGGCGGACAAGGCCCGTAACGACGCCGAGCGCGACTGCGAGGAGCGAGACCGTCTCGACAAGTCGCTCGACGCCCTGGACAAGTCCGCGGGCGACTACGAGCAGAAGAAGCACGACCTGACCTCGAAGCGAGACGAGGCCGACGGTCGGGTCAAGGACGCCATCCAGCGGGTGCACGCCGCCAAGAACGCCCGCAACCGGGCCGGGGAGAAGGCGGCCCGGGCCCTTGAGGCGCTCATCGACCACGACAAACTGAAAGACTCCACCTGGGAGAACATCAAGGGAGCGCTCAAGAGCATCGCGGACATCGCGGGCTGGGTGGCGACAGCCTGCGCCCTTGCTTCCCTGTTGGTGGGCTGGATCCCAGTGATCGGCTGGGCGCTGGCGGGTGTACTGGACGCGATCGCTCTGCTCGCAACGGTGGTGTCCCTTGCCTGTCACTTGGTGCTCGTCTTCTCAGGAGACGCGAGCATCGCCGACCTGGTCCTGGACGGCGTGGCCCTGCTCACGCTCGGGCTGGGGCGCGCCGCGCTGAGCGCCGGCAAGGCGGCTGCGGCGGGCGTGCGGGGCGTGCAGACGGCGAGCCGCTCGGCCCGCGCCGACTTCCTCGCCGCCAACTCACTGGCCGGTAGATCGGCGAAGGCCGCCAACACGTTGAAGGGCAAGTCCACCAAGATCGCCAATCAGGCCGCCCAGGAGGCGTCGCAGAGACTCGCTGGGGATTTGCCCGGGGCCTTCGGGAAACTGCGGGAGTTCCAGCACGTCCTGAATCCCCAGGTGATCTACCGTGACACAGTGGACGCCGTGAAGGGCCTCAAGGACTTCAAAGACGTGGGGAAGCTCTTCGGAAGGGATGCTTGGCGGGGGGCCCGGCCCTTCGGTAATCCGGAGTGGGTCGAGTCCAGCAAGGCACTCAAAGAGGTCCCGATCCTCGGCAAGTTCGAAAGCATGGGCGGTGTGAAGTTCACCGACTATGTGCGATCCGCAGGCCAGAGGTGGCTCGGTTACACCGCCGCGGCGACCGTCATCGACGGGAATGACAAGCTCCACGGCCTCACGGAATGGGATAATCCGTACAACAAGTGGAAGACCGCTTGGACGGTGGGTTCGTGACGGCCAGGAGGAATTCCCAGTGAGTGACGACGTGATGTGGCAGTGCCTGATCTCCGAGCCCGAGGGCAGTATCAGACTTCCCGTGGGAGAGAGTGCGGAGTTCGGGGACTGGGCCAAGCAGGCCGCCCGGCAATACCTGGGCGCAGATGCTCCGCGGAGCGAGATTCGCGAACTGGCCGCGGTGCTGGCACGTGTGGCGGAGACGGCTGACCTGGGCGACCCCACCTTCGCCTATGCCTACGTGATCGACGCGGCCAAAGCGCTGACCGCCGTCTACGAGGTTCATGACTACGACGGGGACGGGTACCGCTCCGTGGACCGACTCCCCGACCTCCTGGGCGATGTTCTGCCCACGTCTCCTGAGCGGCGCAGCGTGACCGAGGTGAATCTACCGGCCGGTCACGGTGTACGTGTCCAGGAGCTTCTCTCGGTCGTGACCGGCTCGCTCTTCAAGAAGAAGACGATGATGGAGACGGTTACTTACGCGGTGATTCCGCCGCAGGCCGACAACATCATTGTATTCCGCATGTCGTGGACGAATCTCGTCTTCGGTGAAGCATTGCTGGAGCTGGCCCAGACGCTGGCCGAGTCGCTGGAGCTCGCCGAGGTCAAGGAAGGCTGAGGAATGCCAGACGCCGTCGCCCGCGGACTCACCGATGGCGAACTCGTCCCGCCTGCCGACTACGGCCTCGTCGTTCCGGACGGCTGGTTCCGGATTCCGCTCGAGCCCGACGGCTGGAAAGGACCGATCAGAGCACTGACCGAACGGGTATTTGACGGTCGGGACGACGCCGTACTGCTCAAGCGAGAATTCAGCAAAGCGCTTCTCGCTCGTGCCGAAGAGGGTTACGAGAATGGTGGTGTCGAGCTCTACATCTCTACGACTTCCATCGGGCCGGTACCTCTGTCCTCCTCGCTCCTGGTCACCGTCGTCCCTCCAGAGCAGGATTTCCGTCTGGACGCCCGAGGCCGTTCTCAGCAGATCGCCACCGTCGAACTCCCCTTCGTCGGCCCGGCGACCATGCGACGCACCCGTACGGTCCCGGATGCCGATGACTCCTCCGGTGACCAACTACCCGTGACCGTGGTCGACTACGCCGTCGGCGTCCCCGGTACCGAAGCCGTTCTTCTGCTCACCTTCTCGACGCCCCTGGACATGTTCGCCGACGCCATGGTCGATCTGTTCGAGGCGGTCACCAAGTCGCTGCACTGGAAGTGACCGTCGCGGAGGCACGGAGGCGTGGCCGTTGAGCGGTGTGGTGCACAGCCCTTCAGGCGACTTGCCAAGAGGCGCCGACGCCTTCGGCGTACCGGCGAACCCGTCAGTTCGGGTTGCGGGAGTTCAAGGGACGATGTGAGTGAAGCGGTCTCCGACAACGCCTCCCAATCCCAGCTCTTCCCACGGGGTCACGGCCGGCGGCATCCAACTGAATCCGATGGCGAAGACAGCCACCAGGGTGGTGACACCCGGGGGAAGGATCCATCCCACCTGGGACACGACGATCGACCCGACCAGGAGATAGACGCCGAAGACGAGTACAGCGAGCACCTTCAGCAAGGCTGAGCCCGGGCCAACCGGCAGGAGCAGGCGTGCGTCGGCCGCTGCCCTCCAGGACGGCGGGAGCGGTCCCTCGTCGAGTGGGCAGTTCACGGCGTCACGGCCGGAACCAGCCTCGTGCGGGGTGGCCGAGGAGGGATTCGTCACCGTGCGTCGCGGAGTTGAAGAAGGTATGCGGCAGTCAGCGCAACCGCGCGGTCCTCGTCATGTGACAGTGCCACGAGGGCACGTGATGCCGTCGTCCCCGGAATGTCCGCCAGTGCCTGGGTCAGCCGCCCGCGTGCAGGTGCCTTGGTGGCGCTGTCGGCAAGGCGGTCGACGAGCCTGGTCGCGAGCTGATCCGCCGTTGCGGTGTCGCACGCCAGCACGCCCAGTGCATCGGCTGCGTCGGTGTCGTTCCTTCCCTCCACGACCATGTCGATGAGCGCCGGGACCGCGTCGGCCACACCACGTGTACCGAGCGCCAGAGCCGCATACCCGCGGACCACGGCGTCGGGGTTCGCAAGGGCATCCCGCAGCTGGGCGACAGCTTCATCGCCAGGCATCTCGACGAGGGCTTGAACGGCACGTTCCCGCACCGCGGCCACGGGTGAGCCGAGGCCCTCCGCCAGCAGCGCCTGGGCGCCGTTGTCCGATCGCGCGAGCGCCCATCGCAGGGCCCCTGCGACGTTCGGCTCCGTCTCGCTGAGCGCCGCCTCGACCAGAGCCTCCACCGGCACCTCGTCGCCGGAGGAGAGGACCGCGCGCTGACGCACGTCGGCGCTCTTCGACCCCAGTGCCTGGAGGAGGGCGACGATCTGGAGCACGTCCTCCCAGCCGACGGGGTCCGCGGCATGGATCCGGCCGAGCTGCGTGAGCAGCTCGGTCTCGGCCGCGATGCGGTCGCGCGTCTGACGGATGAGGTCGCCGACGAGCGCCGAGGGCGTGAAACCGGGATCGTCCAGCGCGCGCCCGATCTCACGCAGCGACAGGCCCAGCGACCGCAGGCTCTCGACGTGGAAGATCCTCCGGACGTCGTCCGCGGAGTACTCCCGATAACCGGATCCCGTACGCCCCGAGGGCCGCAACAGGCCGAGAAATTCGTAGTGCCGGAGCATGCGGGCACTGACCCCGGACCGTCTCGACACCTCACCGATCAGCACAGTTCTCATCGTCTGTCTTGGGGGCCCCGGTGAGGGCCACGACGCGCTTGGCCTCCTCGATCGCCGACTCGAACCCGGCGTCCGGGTCGCGCAGCAGCCTTTGTGTGGCGAGCGCGTGCGCACGTACACGCGGGTCGGAGACCGTCGTCGCGGCACGCAGCGCCGGCACGATCACTTCGCCCAGCGCGACCAGCGCCTGGCTCAGACTCAGCTGTGTCTCCCGCTCTCCGCGCCCGAGTTGCGTTGCCAGCACCGCGGCCAAGGCGGACTCCTCGCCGCCCGGCACGAGCACGACCGCGGCCCGCCAGGCGCTCCTCGCCACCTCGTCGTCGGCGTCGGACAACAGTGCCCGGGTGATCGCCGGCCATGCCTGCCGGTCCCCGATCTTGGACAGCGTGTGCAGCGCCTGGCTGCGTGCCTGCGCACACTCCGAACGGACTTCGCGGAGCAGCTCGGGGAGCGTCAGGGACATCGGGTGGCGGGTGAGCGCCCAGGTCAGCATGTCCCGGACGAAGAACTCGGGCTCGATCGCGCATCGCTCGACGAGCTTGTCGACGAAGCACGGGTCAGGTGCTGTCCCGACCGCCAGAGCCGCCCGCAGCCGCACGGACGAACGCGTGTCCTCCAGCCCCTGGAGCGCTCGTGCCGCATCCCTGTCCTGCCCCGTCATGGTCATCGGGACCACCTCCTCGGGAAGCAGTGAAGACCTTGTCACCGTGTCAAGGTCAAACGGGGACGGCTGCCCGATCACGAGTCACCGAGAGGAGGCCCCCGGTGTACTCCAGCTGGTCCGGCTCCGGGGGAAGCTACCGGTCGCCGAGGTCGAGAGAGTCGAGAGACAGGTCGGCGGGTCCGGCCAGGTCGGTCGACCCGGCCGGTTTCTCACGCGTCCGCGTACTTCGTGTCCGCCGCCGGGTCCAGCGCCAGCCGGTACCCCCGCTTGACCACGGTCTGGATCAGCTTCGGTGCGCCCAGGGCCGTACGCAGGCGGGCCATCGCCGTCTCCACCGCGTGTTCGTCGCGGCCGGCGCCCGGCAGGGCGCGGAGGAGTTCGGCGCGGGCGACCACCCAGCCCGGGCGGCGGGAGAGCGCACGCAGCAGGGACATCCCGGCCGGCGGTACCGGCTTCAGCGCGCCGTCGACGAGGACCGCGTGCCCCCGGATCTCGACGCGGTGCCCGGCGATGGGCAACGCCCGCGCCCGGGACGGGAGTTCCTGGCAGAGCAGCTGTACGAGGGGGCCGAGCCGGAAGCGTTCCGGCTGGACCGTGTCGACGCCGAGGGCCTGGAGCGGCAGGGCCGTCACCGGTCCGACGCAGGCGGGGACGACGTCGTGACCGAGGGCGGCGAGCAGGTCGGCGAGCAGCCCGCGGTGCTCGGCGCGGGAGATCAGCGAGGCCGCGGCGGGCGCGCTGGTGAAGGTGATCGCGTCGACCGAGCGGGAGACGACGGCGTCCAGGAGCCGGTCCACCGGCCCGAGGTCCTCCGGCGGCATCCACCGGTACACCGGCACCGGCAGCACCTCCGCGCCCGCCACCCGCAGCGACTCCACGAACCCCGGCAGCGGCTCCCCGTGCAGCTGTACGGCGATCCGGCGGCCGTCGACGCCCTCCTCCAGGAGCCGGTCGAGGACCTCGGCCATGGACTCGGAGGACGGCGACCACTCCTCGGTCAGCCCGGCGGCCCGGATGGCCCCCTTCACCTTGGGCCCACGGGCCAGCAGCTCCACGCCCCGCAGCCGCCCGAGCAGCTGCTCGCCGAAGCCCCATCCGTCGGCGGCCTCGATCCAGCCCCGGAAGCCGATCGCGGTGGTCGCGACGACCACGTCCGGCGCCTGGTCGATGATCTCCTTGGTGGCGGAGAGCAGCTCGCCGTCGTCGGCGAGCGGCACGATGCGCAGGGCGGGGGCGTGCAGCACGGCGGCACCGCGCCGCTGGAGCAGGGCCCCGAGCTCGTCGGCGCGGCGCGCGGCCGTGACCCCCACGGTGAACCCCGCGAGAGGGCCGTGCCTACCGGGCTCCGGTCGCTGCTGCTGTTCCTCGTCCATGGCTGCTCTCCTAGCTGACCCGCATGCCGAACGAGCCTGTCAACGGTGCGTGACAGGCTCGGTTCGGGTTGATGTCACCGGTGTTACGTCACACCTTGGCGTAGCTGAGCTGCGCCTTTGCCTCGGTGGCGGCCGTGGCCTGCTCCCGCACGGCCGGCCGGCGAAGGTATACGGCCCAGGTGACGGCGAAGCACAGGCCGTAGAAGACCAGGAAGGCGACGAAGGCCCCGGTGCCGCTGCCGTAGGAGAGGTACGACTGCCGGAAGGCAAGGTTGATGCCGACGCCGCCGAGTGCGCCGACCGCACCGATGAGCCCCATGGAGGCCCCGGACAGCCGCCGCCCGTAGGCCGCGGCCTCGTCACCGGTGAGCCCCTTGGCGAGGGCCTTGGCCTGGAAGATGCCGGGGATCATCTTGTACGTCGAGCCGTTGCCCAGCCCGCTGAGCGCGAACAGCACGACGAAGACGGTGACGAAGAGGGGGAGCGACTTCTGCATGCTGGCGACGACGAGGAGGGCGGTGGCGGCGGCCATGCCCACGTAGTTCCAGAGGGTGATCCGCGCCCCGCCGTACCGGTCGGCGAGCCAGCCGCCGACGGGCCGGATGAGGGAGCCGAGCAGCGGGCCGATGAAGGTGAGGTAGGCGGCCTGGAGCGGCGTACGGCCGAACTGGACCTGGAGCACCTGCCCGAAGGCGAAGGCGTACCCGATGAACGACCCGAACGTCCCGACGTAGAGGAAGGACATGATCCAGGTGTGGGCGTCCTTCGCGGCGTCGATCGCGGCGCCGGTGTCGTTCTTCACGGTGGCGAGGTTGTCCATGAAGAGCGCGGCGAGGACGGCGGCGACGACGATCAGCGGGATGTAGATGCCGAGCAGCACCCGCGGCCCGCCGCTCGCCCCGATGATCGCGAGGGCGACCAGCTGGATGACGGGCACGCCGATGTTGCCGCCGCCCGCGTTGAGCCCGAGCGCCCACCCCTTCTTCTTCATCGGGAAGAAGGCGTTGATGTTGGTCATGCTGCTGGCGAAGTTCCCGCCGCCGATACCGGCCAGCAGCCCCACCAGCAGGAAGGTGTCGAAGGACGTCCCCGGCTTCATCACGGCGAACGTCGCGACGGTCGGGATGAGCAGCAGCCCGGCGCTGATGATCGTCCAGTTCCGGCCGCCGAAGATCGCGACGGCGAAGGTGTACGGCACCCGGACGACCGCGCCGACCAGCGTGACCATCGAGGTCAGCAGGAACTTGTCGGCGGGAGTGAGCCCGTACTCCGGGCCCATGAACAGCACCAGCACGGACCACATGGTCCAGATCGAGAACCCGATGTGCTCGGAGAGGACCGAGAAGACCAGGTTCCGCCGGGCGACCTTCTCGCCGGTCGCGTTCCAGAACGCCTCGTCCTCCGGATCCCACTCCTTGATCCAGCGACTACGTGAGGTAGGGGCTGGGGCTGTCATGACGCCTCCACGGTGCTCCGCGTGCTCGGTCTGCTACGAGTGACTAGGCCACGAAGGTAGGGAGGCGTCGTTTCCGCGCTGTGGCTGTGGGTGACCGGAAAGGAACGTTGCTCTCACCCCCGGGGAAGGGCGGGTGAGAGGTCGGGGGACGGGCCCGGGTCAGCGGGAGGGGTACGGCGGCTGCTGGGACTGCTGGTGGGGCTGCTGCTGGTAGGGGCCCGGGGCGTAGGGACCGGCGGGCTGCTGAGGGGCGGTGTACGGACCGGCGGGCTGCTGGGGCGGGGCGTAGGGGCCGGGGGCGTAGGGCGCGGGCGGCTGCTGACCGTAACCGGCGCCGTAACCGGATCCGTAACCGGCTCCGTAGGGACCGGGCTGCTGCGGCCAGGGCTGCTGGGCCGGAGCGGGCATCGGCGCGGGCGTGGACATGGGCGTGGGCGCGGGCATCGGCATGGGCGCGCCCGGTGGCAGGTACCGCACCCGCCCGCTCTGGTCCGTCACCGGCACGAACCCGGCGGCCTGGAGCCGCTGCGCGAACTTGGCGTTGCGCCCGCGCGTGACGAAGAAGCCGAGCCCCAGGACCGCCATCAGGACGACCCACACGACACCGGAGACGAGGAAGGCACCGGCGCTCCCGCCGGCCCGCGCCGCGGCCAGCACCAGCCCGAGGGTGAGACCACCGGCCCCGAGCAGCATCCGCTTCTCGGCGTTCTTGCCGGTGAGGTCGAACTGGATGCGGGCCTTGAGGAGTTCGACGGCGTCGGGGACGAGAGGAGGCAGGGAGACGCCGTCGGCGGCGTTCGGGTACTGCGCCCAGTTCTGCGCGGCGCGCGCCCGCCCCTGCGGGCTGTGGTCGGGCACGATCAGCAGCTTGAGGACGTTGTTGCGGGAGCCGGTGTGGCGGGCGTCGGCGTACTCGTACCCGAACTGCTGGGCGAAGAAGGCAAGCCGGGCGAGCTTCTTCACGGAGGCCCAGGCATTGGTGAGCTCGACGGGCTCGCCACTGGCCATCAGCTGGAACATCTTCCGTACTTGCCGCGCGCTCACAGCATCCACTCCCCGTCGGCCGATCCACTCGTTTAACTTCCGCAACTGGGCAAGTTTTCCACGGGACATGCCAGGGAGGTACGGCCGCCCGGCGGATTGACCCGAGCTTGACCCGCAGCCGCCGACGCCGCCGAGCGCTGCTCCCACCGTTGCCCCTCGCACCTGCACACGGGCCGCGGTCCGCCGCAGCAGACCAGAACCGTCCGGAAGACCTGCCGGAGGGCTGAACGGAGGGTCTCCCCGATGGGCCTGGACGACGTTCCGCATCGACGGCACGCCGGGTGAGGGCGCCGAGGTCTTCTCCCTCATGCGGGAGAGCGGGCTGCCGGCGGGGGAGTACGTGCGGCGGTTCTTCGCCAGCGGCGACGAGCGGACCGGCTGACCGGCGTACGACGTTCTGGGGAGCGCCGCCCGGCAACGGGCCGTAGCGGGCGGCTCCCGGCCCGCCACTTCGGTCCGTTCCTTCCCGGGCGCGCCGGGCGTTCCGCGCGGCCGCGCACGTGCGACGGTCCGTGCCCCGCTCCGCGGGTGTGCGCTCTGCCGGATCCCGGCGGGTGGGCGGCACGCTCATGCCGGACCACGGCACACGGGGGACGGGGACGGAACATGACACGCTGGCAGCCCTTGCCGACCACGCTGCCGCGGGAGGCCCGGCACCTGGTCGAGCAACTGCGGTCCCTGAAGGGCCGTACCGGCCTCAGCCTCGCCGGACTGGCCCGGCGTACCGCGTACAGCAAGTCGTCCTGGCAGCGCTATCTGAGCGGAGACAGACTGCCGCCGCGGGCGGCCGCGCAGGCGCTGTGCCGACTGGCCGGCGGGGACCAGGCGCGGCTGCTGGCACTGTGGGAACTGGCCGAACAGGTCTGGCCGCAGAGCGCCTCGGAGCCGGCGGCGGAGGCGGCGGTCGAGCCCGCCGCGCCCGCTGAGACAGCCGAGTCGACCGGGTCCGCGACAGGGCAGCGGCGGTGGCGGGCCGCCGCCCTCGCCGCGTCCGCCCTCGCCGTGCTGCTGGCCGCCGGACTGCTGTGGGCGCTGCCCCGCAGGGCGGACGGCCGAGCGCCCGTCCGGGCGGACGACCGGACGGCCGCCCGCCCCCGGGTCGCGCTCAGCCCAGTTGCTCGTAGTACGCGATCTTCCAGGAACCCGTGCCCTTGATCCGCACCTTGTACTTGCCGCTGACCCGCTTGAGGGTGGCGTTGTGCGCGGAGCCGAGGTAGGTCACGACGCCGCCCGAGGCCGGGCCGGTGAGCCGGCGCTGGGCGAACGTCCAGCTCTGTTCGTCGACCACGCCGTCGTTGTCCGCCAGGCCGGCGATGTGCTCCTGCCACCACTGGGTGGCCGACTCGGTCTCGGGCCCGAACGAGCCGTCGATCTGGCTCTTCTTGAAGGTGTGCGAGTCGCCGTCGTCGTCCTGCCACACGGCGCCGTCGGCCCACAGGACGGTCTCCCACAGGGCCGTCGCGTTGCTCGTGGCGTAGTCGTCGACCCCTAGGTTCTCCTCGTCCTGCCAGTCGTCGAGGACCGAGCCGCCGCCGTCGATGCCGTGGTACGGCGCGGCGGCGGTCGCGGCCGGTGCCAGGGCCAGGCCACCGGCGCCCAGCAGTACGGCCGTCGCCATCGCGACGACCCGGGTGCGCATGCTCATGAACGTGTCCTTTCTGAACCGCCGTCCCTCGCGGGTCCCCCCCCTGGGGCGGCTCGCTGTGCGTTCGCAGGACACAGGGTCACGGCCCGGAGCGGGGGCGGCGAGGCCTGCCGGGGTATCCGGACCGAACGGGGACGGCCCGCGCCCCGGGCTCCGGCGGCCCCGCCCGGCGCGGGGTCGCACGGGAACCCCGCGGAACGGCGAAACAGCGGAACGGCGGAACAGCGGAACAGCGGAACGGCGGAAGGGCAGAACACCGGAACACCGGTACGAGGACTTCCGGCCGCCCGTCGCACCGGGCACTGTGAACAGAACGGTTCTCCTGTCCTAGGCGGTGACAGGCACATGGCACTGGGTACGGCCGCGGCCCCGTACGAGCTGCGCTTCGACGCCGGGCGGATCTGCCTCGATCTGCTCGCGACCACGCATCCCGGCGAACGGCTCGACGGACTCGAACCGTTGCGGGCCTGGATCACCGGATCCGGACTCGTCCCGCCGGGCACCCCGCTGGCCCACGCCGACACCGGCTGGCTCGTCGGCTTCCGCGAACTGCGGGGACACGTAGGGCAGTTGGTGGGCAACCGGAACGCCCCGGGAATCCGGCCGTACGACCTCGCACTCGTCCGCGTCAACGACCTCGCGCGCGCCGCCGCACCCCCGGCGCCACGTGCCGTACCCGGCGAAGACGGACTCCTCGTGCGGGAGTTGGCCGGACCGCCGGAGTGCGCCGCGCTGCTCGCCGCCGTCGCCCGGGACACCGTGGAGTTGCTCACCGACCCGGTCGCGCGGGCGGCGATCCGGGAGTGCGAGGGCGACAACTGCCCCCTCGTGTACCTGGACACCTCCCGGGGCCGCAGGCGCCGCTGGTGCTCCAGCGAGGTCTGCGGGAACCGCGAACGCGTGGCCCGGCACCGGCGCCGAGCCGCACTCGCCCGCGCTTGAACCCGCGTGAACGCGTGTGACCCTCGTGTGACCGCCGTCACTCCGCACTCCAACTTCCGTCGCATTCGCGGCTTCTGCCGGATCTTCATCGAAGCTCCGCGAAAGTGATTTCGACAACACTCCGTTTGGTGACGGGCGAGTAGGGGCAGCCCGGCCGCCCTCGACGTTGTGTCGGAAATGTAAAGATCACGCGGTGGGAATGTGGGGTCATGTCCCGCTCGTCATGTCACCTCGCGGAAAAATGTGGGGTCTTGTTGAACACACCGCGAGTCACTTCCGTACCGGTGGGGGAGCGACCGACTGGGGGAACCCCCGGACACCGGAGGTGGGCGTGCGCAAGGATGCGGCCGTGGCCAATGAACGTGGATCGAGGGCCCGACATCGCATGTCCCAGCCCTCGGAGCCTGATGAGGAGCTGATGCGTGCCCTCTACCGAGAGCACGCCGGACCTCTCCTTGCGTATGTCCTTCGGCTGGTCGCCGGTGATCGGCAACGCGCCGAGGACGTCGTGCAAGAGACACTCATCCGTGCCTGGAAGAACGCCGGACAGCTCAATCGAGCTACCGGATCGGTACGCCCCTGGCTGGTGACGGTCGCTCGCCGCATCGTCATCGACGGTCACCGCAGCCGGCAGGCCCGGCCGCAGGAGGTCGATCCGTCGCCGCTGGAGGTCATCCCCGCGGAGGACGAGATCGACAAGGCGCTGTGGCTGATGACGCTGTCTGACGCGCTCGACGACCTGACCCCGGCTCACCGGGAGGTGCTCGTCGAGACGTACTTCAAGGGGCGTACCGTCAACGAGGCTGCCGAAACGCTGGGTATACCCAGCGGCACCGTGCGTTCGCGGGTGTTCTATGCCCTCAGGTCGATGAAGCTGGCTCTGGAGGAGCGGGGGGTGACGGCGTGATGAGTGTGTACGGGGGGCACGGCGGATTCGGCACAGGTGGGTCGGGTATGTCTGGTGCCATGCAGGAATCTCCGGTGCCCAATGAGCACGAGACCGTCGGCGCGTATGCGCTTGGGATTCTCGACGATGCCGAGGCAACCGCTTTCGAGGCCCATCTGGCCGGGTGCGAATGGTGCGCCCAGCAGCTCGACGAGCTGGCCGGAATCGAGCCCATGCTGGCCGCCCTGGCGGACCTGCCGGGCACCGGATCCACACCGTCCATCGGTGAGTCGCTGTCCGCCAAGCCCAGTCCGCGGATGGTGGAGAAGCTCGTCGTCGAGGTCGCCGAGAAGCGGAAGGTCCGCAGTCGGCGCAACCTCTTCGCGCTGGCGGCCTCGATCGCGCTGATCGTCGGCGGCCCGCTGGCGGTCCTCGCGACGAGCGGCGGCTCGGACAACACGTCGAACACGGCGACGGCGGCCCCGCAGGCCGCGGCCGCCTTCCAGACCATCACCGACAAGAAGTCGGCCACCGACCCGACGAGCCACGTCACGGCGACCGTCGCCCTGGAGAAGAAGGACTGGGGCACCCACGCGGTCCTCCAGCTCAAGAACGTCACCGGCCCGCAGAAGTGCTCGCTGATCGCCGTGGGCAAGAACGGCGAGCGCGAGACGGTGTCCTCGTGGTCCGTCCCGACCTGGGGTTACGGCATCGCGGACGCCAAGACGGAGAAGGCCAAGGAGCCTCTCTACGTCAACGGCGGGGCCGCCTTCACTCCCAACCAGATCGACCACTTCGAAGTCATGACCTTCGACGGGAAGAAGCTCGTCTCGGTCAGCGCGTAGCTTCGGCGGGCCCCCTTCGCGTACGGTTGACGGCTGCCCAGCACGTCAGAAGGGGGCCCGGTGGCCGCTCAGGCTCAGCAATCCGCGGTCGGCTCGCACGGCTCCGAACGGAGTTCCGCACAGGACTCCGTCCGGGACGCCGTACAGGACTCCGCACAGGACTTTGTCCAGGACTCCGTTCGAGACCGTGAGATCAGCGTCGAACAGGTACACCTCGACCGGGTGTACCGCCGCCTCGAGGAGAAGATCCACGAGGCGGAGTTCCTGATGAACGACGCGGCCAAACGCGGCCAGGTGGGCACACCCGGCGCGCTCGCCGAGCGGGACGCGCAGGTCTTCCGGGCGGGCGTCCACCTGAACCGGCTCAACAACGAGTTCGAGGACTTCCTCTTCGGCCGTATCGACCTGCTCCTCGGCAAGGACGGCAAGAAGGGCCCCGACGGCGCCTACACCGCCGTGGAACCCGCCGAGGGCGCGGTCCGCGCCGACAACACCGCCGACATCGCCGAGACCCTGCACATCGGCCGGATCGGCGTCCTCGACCAGGACTACGCCCCGCTGGTCATCGACTGGCGGGCCCCGGCCGCCGCGCCCTTCTACCGGTCCACTCCGGTGGATCCCGGGCGTGTCGTACGACGCCGGGTCATCCGCTCCAAGGGCCGCCGGGTCCTCGGGGTCGAGGACGACCTGATGCGCCCCGAGCTGACCGCCTTCCTCGACGGCGACACCCTGCCCGTCATCGGCGACGGCGCCCTGATGGCCGCCCTCGGCCAGGCCCGCAGCCACACCATGCGGGACATCGTCGCCTCCATCCAGGCCGAGCAGGACCTGGTCATCCGCGCCCCCGCCGCCTCCGTGACCTACGTCGAGGGCGGCCCGGGGACCGGCAAGACGGCCGTCGCCCTGCACCGGGCCGCCTACCTGCTCTACCAGGACCGGCGCCGGTACGCGGGCGGCATCCTGATCGTCTCCCCGACCCCGCTCCTTGTCGCGTACACCGAGGGCGTGCTGCCGTCCCTCGGCGAGGAGGGCCAGGTCGCCATCCGCGCCATCGGCTCCCTCGCCGAAGGCGCCGAGGCCACCCTGTACGACACCCCGGCCACCGCCCGCGCCAAGGGCTCCTCCCGGATGCTCCGGGTGCTGCGCAAGGCCGCCCGCGGAGCCCTGGAGCTGAACGATTCACCGACCCGGCTCCGGGTCGTCGCCTTCAACCGCCGTATCGAGCTGGAGGCCGAGGAGCTGGACCGGATCCGGCACAACGCGCTCGGCGGCACCGCCCCGGTCAACCTGCTGCGCCCCCGCGCCCGCAAGCTCCTGCTGGACGCCCTGTGGGCCCGCTCCGGCGCGGCCGGCCGGCACACCGACCCGGAGCTCGCCGCCGAGCTGCGCTCCTCCTTCGACGAGGACATCGTCACCGAGGACTCCTTCATCGAGTTCCTCGACGCCTGGTGGCCCGAGCTGACCCCGCGGACAGTGCTCACGGCCATGACCGACGAGAGACGCCTCGGCCGCTGGGCCCGCCGCGTCCTCAACCCCGGCGAGATCCGCCGGGTGGCCCGCTCCCTGAAGCGGGACGGCCACACCGTGCACGACATCGCCATGCTGGACGAGCTCCAGGCCATCCTCGGCACCCCCGCCCGCCCGCGGAAGAAGCGCGAGGCGGACCCGCTGGACCAGTTCACCGGCCTGGAGGAGCTGATGCCGGTGCGCGAGGAGTCGCAGCGCGAGCGCGCCGAGCGGCTCGCCCAGGAGCGGGTGGAGTACGCCCACGTCATCGTCGACGAGGCGCAGGACCTCACCCCGATGCAGTGGCGGATGGTCGGCCGCCGCGGCCGGCACGCCACCTGGACGGTCGTCGGCGACCCGGCCCAGTCCTCCTGGTCCGACCCGGACGAGGCGGCCGAGGCCCGCGACGAGGCCCTGGGCAGCCGCCCGCGCCGCCGCTTCGAGCTCACCGTGAACTACCGAAACCCGTCCGAGATCGCCGAACTGGCCGCGAAGGTGCTGGCCCTCGCCATGCCCGGCTCCAAGGCCCCCTCGGCCGTCCGCTCCACCGGCGTCGAACCGCGTTTCTCCGTCGTGCGCGACTCGCTGGAGAAGACCGTGCGCGCCGAGGCCGAGCGGCTCCTTGACCTGGTCGACGGCACGGTCGGCGTGGTCGTCGCCATGGACCGGCGCGCCGAGGCCGCCCGCTGGCTCGCCGGGCTCGGCGACCGGGTGGTGGCCCTCGGCAGCCTGGAGGCCAAGGGTCTGGAGTACGACGCCACGGTCGTCGTCTCGCCCGCGGAGATCGCCGACGAGTCCCCGGCCGGGCTGCGGGTGCTGTACGTGGCCCTCACCCGGGCGACCCAGCAGCTGACGGTGGTCTCCGGGGAACGGGACGAGCCGGACCCGGCGGGGGTCCCGGACCTGCTCAGGGACTGACCGCGGGGACCGACGGGGGACTGACCGGGGACTGACCGGGACTGACCGCGGGGCCGGTGCCGGCGGCCGCGGCAGGCCCGTTCGGCGGAGGTTTCCTGTGAAGTCCGCGGACGGGAATGGCCGCGCGGGATCCGTTTGTTAGCCTTGTCGTGACACCGGCCCGATCCAAGCCCCCGGGCCCAACCTTCGTCGCTGCGAGCGACCACTTGCCGCGAGGCGAGCATGGCGGGTCGGTGTCATGAACGTAGGAAGAGGCCCACGTCACCGTGTGATGTGGGCCTCTTTTCTGCGCGAACAATACGTACGCAATCAGGCCCGGCTAACGCCTACCCGACGGTAGGTGCGACGATCGGACGGCAAAACCAGCGACACGGTGAAACAACGAAGGAAGTCGGCCATGGCAACGGCGCCCAGCGTCTCCTACTCGATGACCATCCGGCTGGAGGTGCCCGCGAGCGGAACCTCCGTCTCGCAGCTCACCTCCGCCGTGGAGTCCTCCGGAGGCTCGGTCACCGGCCTCGACGTCACCGCGTCCGGCCACGAGAAGCTCCGTATCGACGTCACCATCGCGGCCAGCTCGACCGCGCACGCCGACCAGATCGTCCAGCAGCTGCGCGGCATCGAGGGCGTCACCCTCGGCAAGGTCTCGGACCGTACGTTCCTCATGCACCTCGGCGGCAAGATCGAGATGCAGTCCAAGCACCCCATCCGCAACCGTGACGACCTCTCCATGATCTACACCCCGGGCGTGGCCCGCGTGTGCATGGCGATCGCGGAGAACCCCGAGGACGCGCGCCGCCTCACCATCAAGCGCAACTCCGTTGCGGTCGTGACGGACGGCTCCGCGGTCCTGGGCCTCGGCAACATCGGCCCGAAGGCCGCGCTGCCCGTCATGGAGGGCAAGGCGGCCCTCTTCAAGCGCTTCGCCGGCATCGACGCCTGGCCCCTCTGCCTCGACACCCAGGACACCGACGCGATCGTCGAGATCGTCAAGGCGATCGCCCCCGGGTTCGCCGGCATCAACCTCGAGGACATCTCCGCCCCCCGCTGCTTCGAGATCGAGGCCCGCCTCCGCGAGGCCCTCGACATCCCCGTCTTCCACGACGACCAGCACGGCACCGCGATCGTCGTCCTCGCCGCCCTGACCAACGCACTTCGCGTCACCGGCAAGGCGATTGAGAACATCCGGGTCGTCATGTCCGGCGCCGGCGCGGCCGGTACGGCCATCCTCAAGCTGCTCCTCGCGGCCGGCGTGAAGAACGCCGTCGTCGCCGACATCCACGGTGTCGTGCACTCCGCCCGCGAGGACCTGGTGGACGCCCCGGCGGACTCGCCGCTGCGCTGGATCGCCGACAACACCAACCACGAGAACCTGACCGGCACCCTCAAGGAGGCCGTGCGCGGCGCCGACGTGTTCATCGGCGTCTCCGCCCCGAACCTCCTCGACGGCGACGACGTGGCCGCCATGGCCGAGGGCGCGATCGTGTTCGCACTCGCGAACCCCGACCCCGAGGTGGAGCCGGCGATCGCCCGCCAGACGGCCACCGTGGTGGCCACCGGCCGCTCCGACTTCCCGAACCAGATCAACAACGTGCTGGTCTTCCCGGGTGTCTTCCGAGGCCTCCTGGACGCGCAGTCCCGCACCGTGAACACGGACATGATGCTCGCGGCCGCGAAGGCCCTCGCCGACGTGGTCACGGAGGACGAGCTGAACCCGAACTACATCATCCCGAGCGTCTTCAACGAGAAGGTCGCGGGAGCGGTGGCGGGCGCGGTCAGGGAGGCCGCGAAGGGCGCCTGACGAGCGCCCTTGCCGGAAGCGCCCCGTCAGGGGCGCGGGGAACTGCGCGACCAGCCCCCACCGGCCGGCACCCGAAACACGACGCCCACCCGCATGATGCGGGGGTCTGGGGGCAGCAGCCCCCAGGCAAACGTTTGTGAAACTTGCCACGCCATCCGACCGGCGCGTCGTGAAACCCCCCCTTCGGCCCACCCGTAGGGTATTGGCGGCACCCGGATTGGCGTTCCCGCCGCAGGTGGGGGCAGGATGCGTCCCGGCCCAACATGCGGCTCCGCCGCGTGGCACGCCTCAATGGCAAGAAGAACACGGGAGTAACAACATGAACCGCAGTGAGCTGGTGGCCGCGCTGGCCGACCGTGCCGAGGTGACTCGCAAGGACGCCGACGCCGTGCTGGCCGCTTTCGCCGACGTCGTCGGCGACATCGTCTCCAAGGGCGACGAGAAGGTCACCATCCCCGGCTTCCTGACCTTCGAGCGCACTCACCGTGCCGCTCGCACCGCGCGCAACCCCCAGACCGGCGAGCCGATCAACATCCCCGCCGGGTACAGCGTGAAGGTCTCCGCGGGCTCGAAGCTGAAGGAATCCGCCAAGGGCAAGTAGGCCCGAGGCGCTTCGCTTGAGCGCCGTGGGTGACTGCGGGCCCGTCGTGGCTGGCCGCGCAGTTCCCCGCGCCCCTTCGGGACGCGTTCGCCGATGCCGCCGAAAATGACGATGGGGCGGCCCCTCCACCAGGGGCCGCCCCATCGTCGTACCGTCTCCTCCAGGCGTCAGCCGAGGGCCTTGCCCGGCAGTTCCACCTTCGCGCCCAGCTCGACGAGCTTCTCCATGAAGTTCTCGTAGCCGCGGTTGATGAGGTCGATGCCGTGGACGCGGGAGGTGCCCTGGGCCGCGAGGGCGGCGATCAGGTAGGAGAAGCCGCCTCGGAGGTCGGGGATGACCAGGTCGGCGCCCTGGAGCCGGGTGGGGCCGGAGACGACCGCCGAGTGCAGGAAGTTGCGCTGGCCGAAGCGGCAGGCCGAGCCGCCCAGGCACTCGCGGTAGAGCTGGATGTGAGCACCCATCTGGTTCAGCGCGGAGGTGAAGCCGAGGCGGGACTCGTAGACCGTCTCGTGGACGATCGAGAGGCCCGTGGCCTGGGTGAGGGCCACGACGAGCGGCTGCTGCCAGTCGGTCTGGAAGCCCGGGTGCACGTCCGTCTCCAGGGCGATGGACTTCAGCTGGCCGCCCGGATGCCAGAAGCGGATGCCCTCGTCGTCGATCTCGAAGGCACCGCCCACCTTCCGGTAGGTGTTCAGGAACGTCATCATCGAGCGCTGCTGGGCGCCCCGGACGTAGATGTTGCCCTCCGTCGCCAGCGCCGCCGACGCCCAGGACGCGGCCTCCAGACGGTCCGACAGGGCCCGGTGGGTGTAGCCGCCGAGCTTGTCCACCCCGGTGATGCTGATCGTGCGGTCGGTGTCGATCGCGATGATCGCGCCCATCTTCTGCAGCACGCAGATGAGGTCCTCGATCTCCGGCTCGACGGCCGCGTTCGACAACTCCGTGACACCCTCGGCGAGTACGGCCGTCAGCAGCACCTGCTCGGTCGCGCCGACGGACGGGTACGGCAGCCGGATCTTCGTGCCGCGCAGCCCCTTCGGCGCCTCCAGGTACTGGCCGTCCGCCCGCTTCTCGATGGTCGCGCCGAACTGCCGCAGCACGTCGAAGTGGAAGTCGATCGGCCGGCCGCCGATGTCGCAGCCGCCCAGGCCGGGGATGAAGGCGTGGCCGAGCCGGTGCAGCAGCGGGCCGCAGAAGAGGATCGGGATCCGGCTGGACCCCGCGTGGGCATCGATGTCAGCGACGTTCGCGCTCTCCACGTACGTCGGATCGAGCACCAGCTCACCGGGCTCCTCGCCCGGACGCACCGTCACCCCGTGCAGCTGCAGCAGGCCGCGCACCACCCGCACGTCACGGATGTCCGGAACGTTGCGCAGCCGACTGGGTGCACTGCCCAGCAGGGCGGCGACCATGGCCTTCGGTACGAGGTTCTTCGCACCGCGGACCCGGATCTCGCCCTCCAGCGGGGTGCCGCCGTGGACAAGCAGGACATCGTCGTTGACGGTCATGAATCTCGCGTTCCATGGAGTTGGGCAGGGCAGGAAAGACAGAGTAATCGCCCATCGGCCCACTCCCGTAAGCCCGAGGACCACCCAGCTACGTCATAGCTGTGTCACAACACGAACGGTGCCTAATCGGGCACATGGGGTCACCGCCGGTCACCGTGCGCCGGGGGCGCTCCCTTCCGCCCTGAGCTGCATTCACTCCCACACCCTGATTGGCTCCCCACGGGACGGGAAGATGCGGGATCATGTCTGCCATGACCGAGGTGTCCTCGCTCACAGGGCGGCTGCTCGTGGCCACGCCCGCCCTGGCGGACCCGAACTTCGACCGCGCGGTGGTGCTCCTTCTCGACCACGACGAGGAGGGCTCCCTCGGTGTCGTCCTCAACCGCCCCACCCCCGTGGACGTCGGCGACATCCTGGAGGGCTGGGCCTCCCTCGCAGGCGAGCCGGGGGTCGTCTTCCAGGGCGGCCCGGTGTCCCTGGACTCCGCGCTCGGCGTGGCGGTCATCCCCGGCGGCACGAACGGCGACCGCGCCCCGCTCGGCTGGCGCCGGGTGCACGGCGCGATCGGCCTGGTCGACCTGGAGGCCCCGCCGGAACTGCTCGCCTCGGCCCTCGGATCCCTGAGAATCTTCGCCGGTTACGCCGGATGGGGCCCCGGCCAACTGGAGGACGAACTGGTCGAGGGTGCCTGGTACGTCGTCGAGTCCGAACCCGGCGACGTCTCCTCCCCGTCCCCGGAGAGACTCTGGCGCGCGGTGCTGCGCCGCCAGCGCAACGAGCTCGCGATGGTCGCCACCTACCCGGACGACCCCTCGCTCAACTGACGCCGGGCCTTCTCTCAACCGTTGCCCGGACGCTTCAGTACCCTTGGCATTTATGAGCACTCTTGAGCCCGAGCGCGGGACTGGTACGGGGACCCTCGTAGAACCGACACCGCAGGTGTCCCACGGCGACGGCGACCACGAGCGCTTCGCCCACTACGTCCAGAAGGACAAGATCATGGCGAGCGCGCTCGACGGCACCCCCGTCGTGGCGCTCTGCGGCAAGGTGTGGGTGCCCGGCCGCGACCCGAAGAAGTACCCCGTGTGTCCCATGTGCAAGGAGATCTACGAGTCCATGGGCGCCGGCGGCGACGGCGACGGCAAGGGCAAGGACAAGTAACCCACCCGTCCGACAGCTCGGCTCTTGGAGGCCCCGGGCACGCTTTGGCGTGCTCCGGGGCCTTTGTCGTACCCGCGCGTTGCACGGAGTGCGTCCCGCGGTCACAGAGTGGTTGAGACCTCTTGTCGACGTGTTCATGTAGTCCCTAGCCTCCGTGATGTTGTGCAGAGCGAAACAGCCGTTGCATACCTTGCAACGACCCCGTGCTTGAGCGCGCTCCCGGAGGGTCACTCCATGAAGCTCCCCGTCCCCGCACTCCTCGTCGGCGCCCTGTTCCTGGCCGCCGCCTGCGCCCCGCAGACCTCCTCCAACTCCGCCTCCGACAAGGACGACAAGAGCGGCACCCTGCGGGTGTGGCTCTTCCAGGAGGTCGGCAACCACCCGAAGCAGAAGGTCGTCGACTCGGTCGTCGCCGCATTCGAGAAGGCGCACACCGGTACCAAGGTCGACGTGGAGTACATCCCGGTCGACACGCGCGCGCAGCGCGTCAAGGCCGCCTTCAACGACCCGGCCTCGGCCCCCGACGTCATGGAGTACGGCAACACCGACACCGCCGGTTACGTCCACGATGGCGGTCTCCTCGACATCACCAGGGAGTTCGCGGCCTGGCCCGCGGCCAAGGACACCGACCCGACGGCCAGGCAGTCGGTCACCGTCGCCGGCAAGGTCTACGGCGCCCCCTTCTACGTCGGCGTCCGCGCCCTCTACTACCGCACGGACGTCTTCCGGGAACTCGGCCTGAAGCCGCCGACGACCATGGCGGAACTGGCCTCCACCGCCCGCGCCGTCCACAAGGCGAAGCCCGGCCTGTACGGCCTGGTCGTCGGCGGCGCCTACACCTACGGCGCGATGCCCTTCATCTGGGCCGACGGCGGCGAACTGGCCACCGCCGAGGGCGGCTCGTATACCTCGGCGATCGACAGCGCGGCCGCGCAGAAGGGCATCAAGGCGTACACGTCCCTCTTCGGCGACGACAACTGCCCGGCCGCCAAGTGCGCGGGCTTCGGCGGCAACGACACGGTCACCGCGTTCGCGGCCGGCAAGGCGGCCATGGCGATCGGGGGCGACTTCAGCCATGCGGCCGTGGAGGCGGGGAGCGTCAAGGGCAAGTACGCGGTGGTGCCGCTGCCGGGGGCCACGGCCGGCTCGGTCGCGCCGGCCTTCGCGGGCGGCAACAACATCGGGGTGCTGAAGAGCACGACGCACCGGACGCTGGCCGTCCAGCTGATGGAGGAGCTGACCTCCAAGAAGACGCAGGCGGCGATGTTCGACGCGATGGGTTTTCTGCCGACGTTCAAGGACATCCGTGACCAGGCGGCCGCGAAGGAGCCGTTCGTGAAGCCGTTCGTACAGACCCTGTCCGCCGGGACGAAGTTCGTGCCGGCCTCTGCCGGGTGGTCGCAGATCGATTCGTCGCTGGTGCTGCCGACGATGTTCCAGGAGGTCATCAGCGGGAAAAAGAGCGTGGCGGCTGCTTCGGAGGAGGCGGCGAAGAAGATGGACGCGGCGTTTGGTTCCGCCGGATGACGCCCAATGGGGCGGGGGTCGCGGTTCGTGCGCGGCTGCGGGTGCGTGGGGGCTGGTCGCGCCCGCGCGGCGGTAGCCGCAAAGTCAATACAGCCCAGCGCCCCTTCGGAGGCGCTGGATGGAGCCCTTGGCTGTATCTCGCCCCTGCTCTCGTGGTCCTCGGGGGGCTGCTCGTCTACCCCATCTACCAACTCGGGCTGATCTCCGTCTTCCGGTACACCCAGGCTCAGGTCAGCGGCGGAGAACCCACTGCCTTCGTCGGACTCGGCAACTACTCGGACGTCTTCTCCGACGACCAGTTCTGGTCGGTGCTGCTGGCCACCCTCGGCTTCGCCGCCGCCTGTGTGGTGTCGACGCTCGCCGTCGGCTGTGCGCTCGCCGTGCTGCTGACGCGGGTGCGGGCGCTGCCGCGGCTGGCGTTGATGCTGGCCGCGCTGGGGGCGTGGGCGACCCCTGCGGTGACCGGGTCGACCGTCTGGCTGTTCCTCTTCGACCCGGACTTCGGGCCGGTGAACCGGCTGCTCGGCCTCGGCGACCACTCCTGGACGTACGGGCGCTACTCAGCCTTCTTCCTGGTGCTGCTCGAAGTGGTGTGGTGCTCCTTCCCGTTCGTCATGGTCACCGTGTACGCCGGGATCCGCGCCGTACCGTCCGAGGTG
The DNA here is from genome assembly GCF_053611985.1 of Streptomyces sp. NPDC054770. Taxonomy (NCBI): domain Bacteria; kingdom Bacillati; phylum Actinomycetota; class Actinomycetes; order Kitasatosporales; family Streptomycetaceae; genus Streptomyces; species Streptomyces sp. NPDC054770. The sequence continues at coordinate 12,262 of NZ_JBSHBL010000041.1, read as the reverse complement.
CTGGAGGCCGCCGCGCTGGACGGGGCCTCGCAGTGGCGGATCTGGCGGTCGGTGCTGGCGCCGATGCTCCGGCCGATCCTGACGGTCGTCACCGTCCAGTCGGTGATCTGGGACTTCAAGATCTTCACGCAGATCTACGTGATGACCGGCGGGGGCGGGATCGCCGGGCAGAACCTGGTGCTCAACGTGTACGCCTACCAGCAGGCCTTCGCCTCCTCGCAGTACGGTCTTGGCGCCGCCATCGGTGTCGTCACGCTGCTGGTCCTGCTCGCCGTCACCCTGGTCTACCTGCGGCTGCTGCGCCGGCAGGGGGAGGAGCTGTGACCGTCGTGAATCCTGTGCGCGGTTTCGTACGGCGGCCGGGGCGGCTGGCCGCCGAGGGGGCGGCGCTGGCGATCGCCGTACTGGTCGCCTTCCCGCTCTACTGGATGGTGCTGGGCGCCTTCAAACCGGCCGGGGAGATCGAGTCGGACCGGCCCCGGCCGTGGACCCTCTCGCCCTCTCTGGACTCCTTCCGGCGGGTGTTCGGGCAGCAGGAATTCGGCCGTTACTTCGTCAACAGTCTGGTCGTCGCGGGCAGTGTGGTCATCGTCTCGGCGCTGATCGCCTTTCTCGCCGCGACCGCCGTGACCCGATTCCGGTTCCGCTTCCGTACCACCCTGTTGATCATGTTTCTGGTGGCCCAGATGGTGCCCGTGGAGGCCCTCACCATCCCGCTCTTCTTCCAGATGCGGGACTTCGGTCTGCTGAACACGCTGGGCTCGCTGATCCTGCCCCACATCGCCTTCTCGCTGCCCTTCGCGATCTGGATGCTGCGGGGGTTCGTGAAAGGGGTGCCTGAGGCGCTGGAGGAGGCCGCGTACATCGACGGGGCGAGCCGGTCGCGCTTTCTCTGGCAGATCCTTTTCCCGCTCGTCCTGCCGGGCCTGGTGGCCACGAGCGTGTTTTCCTTCATCTCCGCCTGGAACGACTTCCTCTTCGCCAAGTCCTTCATCATCAGCGACACTTCGCAGTCCACGCTGCCGATGGCGCTGCTGGTGTTCTTCAAGCCCGACGACCCCGACTGGGGCGGTGTGATGGCGGCCTCCACGGTGATGACGATTCCGGTGCTGGTGTTCTTCGTACTCGTACAGCGACGCCTGGTCTCGGGACTGGGCGGAGCGGTTAAGGACTGACATGGCGGATGTGATTCCCGAGCCCCGGTACGTGGCGTCCTACGGGGGCGGTTTCTTCGAACTGGGCGCGGACACCGAACTGGCGGCGGGGGAGGGCGCGGAGCGTACGGAGCGCTGGCTGCGGGCCACCCTGGGGGCGGCCACCGGCCTGCCGCTGCCGCCCGGCGGAGGCGCGGACGGCAATGTCATCCGGCTGACCGTCGACGCGTCGGTCACCGAGGATCTCGGTGCGGAGGGCTACCGCCTCGCGGTCATGCCCACCGGGGTGCATCTGGTGGGCGGCGGACCCGCCGGGCTTTTCTGGGGCGCCCAGACGCTGCGTCAGCTGCTCGGTCCGGACGCGTATCGGCGTGCCCCGCTGCCCGGCCGTTCCTGGCGGCTGCCGCTCAGCCACATCCAGGACTCGCCCCGATTCGCCTGGCGCGGCCTCATGCTCGACGTGGCCCGGCACTTCATGCCGAAGGAAGGCGTCCTGCGCTACCTGGATCTCATGGCGGCGCACAAACTGAACGTCTTCCACTTCCACCTGACGGACGACCAAGGGTGGCGCATCCGCATCGAGCGCCACCCCCGGCTCACCGAGGTCGGCTCCTGGCGGACCCGTACGAAATTCGGTCACCGGGCCTCACCGCTGTGGGAGGAGAAGCCGCACGGTGGCTTCTACACCCAGGACGACATCCGGGAGATCGTCGCCTACGCGGCCGAGCGCCATATCACGGTCGTCCCCGAAATCGACGTACCGGGACACTCGCAGGCCGCCATCGCCGCGTATCCGGAACTCGGCAACACCGACGTCATCGACACCACAGCCCTCTCCGTCTGGGACTCCTGGGGGATCTCTCCGAACGTACTCGCCCCCACCGACAACACCCTGCGCTTCTACGAGGGGGTGTTCGAGGAGGTGCTCGGTCTCTTCCCGTCGGAGTTCATTCACATCGGCGGCGACGAATGCCGCAAGGACCAGTGGCGGGTCTCGCCGGCCGCGCAGGCGCGCATCAAGGAACTCGGGCTCGCCGACGGGGACGAGTTGCAGGCGTGGTTCGTCGGCCACTTCGCGAAGTGGCTTTCCGCGCGCGGGCGCAGACTGATCGGCTGGGACGAGATCCTGGAGGGCGGGATCGCCGAGGGCGCGGCGGTCTCGTCGTGGCGCGGTTACGGCGGCGGGATCGCGGCCGCGCGGGCCGGACACGACGTCGTCATGTGCCCCGAGCAGTACGTGTACCTGGATCACCGTCAGGCCGACGGTGCGGACGAGCCGGTGCCGATCGGTTACGTCCGCACCCTGGAGGACGTGTACCGGTTCGAGCCCGTTCCACCGGAACTGGACGAATCCCAGGCGGAGCGGATCCTGGGCACCCAGGCCAACGTCTGGACCGAGGTGATGGAGGACCACGCGCGCGTGGACTACCAGGCCTTCCCCCGGCTGGCCGCCTTCGCCGAGGTCGCCTGGAGCGCCCTCCCGGCCCCGGGCGAGCGGGACTTCGCCGCTTTCGAGCGCCGCATGACCACGCACTACCGGCGACTCGACGCCCTGGGCGTCGCCTACCGCCCCCCGACCGGCCCCCTCCCCTGGCAACAACGCCCCGACGTCCCCGGCCGCCCCCTCCCCGGCCCACCCCCGAACCGCTGACCCCCAACCACCCCCTGACCGGCCCGGCTCCGGTCCTTTGCCGGTTCGACTTCGGTCCTTGGCCGGTCAGGCTTCGGTGTTGGGCCGGTTCGGCTTCGGTGTTGGGCGGGCGCGGTTCCGGTGTTTCGCCGGTCCGTGCCCTGGCCTTGCGCCGGTCCCGCTCCGGCCTTGCACCTGCTCGGCTTCGGTCTTCGGTCGTTGTCCGGCTCGGGTCCTTGGCCGGTCCGGCTTCGGTGTTCGGTCGGCCCGGCCTTGGTGTTCCGCCGGTTCGGCGCCGGTCCTCCGCCGGTTCGGCCCTGGCCTCCCGGCGGCTCGGGTCGAGTCGGGCGTTTTGTCGGTTTCGTTCGCGCCTTTCGCCGGTTCGGTCCGCCCTCTGGTCGGTGTCGTTCCGGTCGGGCTCTTCGGGCTCTCCCGGGTCGTTCTCCTCGCTCCGAACGCGTAGTGGGAAAAGGCCCCAGGAGTCACCGAAGAGTGTCAATCGACGTGCACAGGTGATAGCGGGCGGAAACGGACCAAGTGGCCGATCAGGTGGGCGAATGCCTCCTAGCGGACCCGTGCGTTCGAGGCTTGCGAAGATGTGCCAGAGTTGCCACGTCCGCCCTGTGAGCACGTACCGTACGGCCACACAGGTGGGACCAGGTGGGGCAGCGGGAAGGGGCAGCCGGTTTTGACCACGCACGCACCGCAGGCGGCGCAGTCCGTCACGCTGCCCACGACGCTGAACGAAGCCGTGGCGGCCCTCACCGCCATGCCCGCCGCGGTCCCGGTGGCCGGCGGCACCGACTTGATGGCTGCCGTCAACTCCGGACAGCTCAGGCCCGCCGCCCTGGTCGGCCTCGGCCGGATCAGCGAGATCCGCGGCTGGCAGTACCAGGACGGCAACGCCCTGCTCGGCGCCGGCCTCACGCACGCCCGCATGGGCCGCCCCGACTTCGCGGCCCTGATCCCGGCGCTCGCCGCCGCCGCCCGCGCCGCCGGCCCCCCGCACATCCGCAACGCCGGCACCCTGGGCGGCAACATCGCCACCGCCGCGCCGACGGGCGATGCGCTGCCGGTCCTCGCCGCCCTGGAGGCGACGCTGATCATCGCGGGGCCGGGCGGATCCCGCCGGGAGATCCCGGTGTCGCATCTGCTGGCCGGCGTGGAGATGCTCCGCGCGGGCGAGCTGATCGGCTTTGTGCGGGTGCCGCTGCTGCACGCCCCGCAGGTCTTCCTGAAGGCGACCGGCCGCACCGGACCGGGCCGCTCGGTGGCCTCCGTGGCGCTCGTCCTCGACCCCGCGCGGCGCGGCGTCAGATGCGCCGTCGGCGCCATAGCGCCGATGCCGCTCAGGCCGCTGGACGCCGAGCAGTGGGTGGCCCGGCTGATCGACTGGGACAACGACCGCGCGCTCGTCCCCGAGGCGCTGAGCGCCTTCGGCGAGTACGTCGCGGCCGCCTGCATCCCGGACCCGGCCCCCGAGCCCGACGGCTCGGTGCCGCCGCTTCCGCCCGCCGTACTGCACCTGCGGCGCACCGTCGCCGCGCTGGCCCGACGAGCACTGGGGAGGGCGCTGTCATGACCGACGACCAGCACGGAGAGGGCGCGCCCGCAAGCGGCGGCGGCCGCTGGAACCCGCTGCCCCAGGGCGACTACGACGACGGCGCGACCGCGTTCGTGAAGCTCCCCGAGGGCGGCATCGAGGCCCTGCTGTCCGCCGACAGCCCCCTGGCCGCGCCCGGGCACGGTTATGTGCCGCCGCAGATAACGGCCGCGCCCGGCACCGACGGCTGGGGCGCGCCGGCCGACGGCACCCGGTGGCCCGACCCGAACGCGGTCCCGCAGGAGCAGCCCGCCGACGACCGGTTCACGTACAACCCGGCCTCGACGCAGCAGTGGACCTACGAGGAGCCGCCGCCCGCGCCCGGTCACGAGGTGACCGGCCAGTGGTCGATCCCCGTCGCGACCGGCGACGCTCCGGACGAATCGGGCGAGTTCACCACATCCGCGCTCATGGAGCAGTGGGGCGGCGCGCCGCCGTCGACCCTGCCGGGCGGGGCGTCCGCGCCCTGGGCGACCGAGGCTCCCGCGTGGGAGCACCCCGCGAAGGCCCCTGGATCGCCCGCTGAGCCCCCCGCGGGCCGCGGCGACACGCGAGCCCCCGGTCTCGCCTCCGGGGCCGCCGGTGTGCCGCCTGTGGCCGACGCGCCGACGGGGGGCGAAAGGGGCGAAGAGGGCGAGGCGTTCGATACCGGCGCAGCCGACCCGGCCCACGAGGCGGCCCGCCCGCAGACCGCCGACGGTGAATCCGCCCCACAGGGGCCACCCGCACCCGACGACGAAACCGTCACGGGCGATGCGGACGGGAACCAACACGCCGAAGGCGAGGCCGAGGCGGTCGACGACCACCCCCTCGCCTCCTACGTCCTGCGCGTCAACGGCGCGGACCGCCCCGTCACCGACGCCTGGATCGGCGAGTCCCTCCTGTACGTCCTCCGTGAACGCCTCGGCCTCGCCGGTGCCAAGGACGGCTGCTCGCAGGGCGAATGCGGCGCCTGCAACGTCCAGGTCGACGGCAGGCTCGTGGCCTCCTGCCTGGTCCCGGCGGTGACCGCGGCCGGCAGCGAGGTCCGTACGGTCGAGGGCCTGGCCCAGGACGGCCGCCCCTCGGACGTCCAGCGCGCGCTGGCCCGCTGCGGAGCCGTCCAGTGCGGCTTCTGCGTCCCCGGCATGGCGATGACCGTCCACGACCTGCTGGCGGGCAACCCGGCCCCCACCGAACTGGAGGCCCGCCAGGCCCTGTGCGGCAACCTCTGCCGCTGCTCCGGCTACCGGGGCGTCCTGGACGCCGTCAACGAGGTCGTCGCCGAACGCGAGGCACACTCCGCCGCCGACGCTGAGACGGACGGCGACGAGGCACGTATTCCGCATCAGGCGGGACCGGGCGCCGGCGGCGTCAACGCGTCGGCGTTCGACTCCCCGGGCACCTTCGGGGCCGGAATCCGGGTCCCGCACGAGCAGTCGTACGACCAGTCGTACGGTGGCAACCAGTCGTTCGGCGGCGACCAGTCTTACGGCGGGAACCAGACGTTCGGTGGCAACCAGTCGTTCGGCGGCGACCAGTCTTACGGCGGGAACCAGACGTTCGGCGGAAACCAGACGTTCGACGACCAGAGCCAGAGCTACGACGACCAGCCCTACGGCCCGGACGGAGGCCAGGCGTGACCAACGAGACCGTCACCACGACCACCGCCGCGGAGACGCCCGTCCCCGCCCCCGAGCCGCTGCCGCACGGCCTCGGCGTGTCGCTGCCGGCCGCCGACGCGGGCGCGAAGACCGAGGGCACCTTCCCGTACGCGGCCGACCTGTGGGCCGAGGGCCTGCTGTGGGCGGCCGTGCTGCGCTCCCCGCACCCGCACGCGCGCATCGTGTCCATCGACACCAGCCACGCGCGCGAGATGCCCGGCGTACGGGCCGTCGTCACCCACGAGGACGTCCCCGGCACCCCGCGCCACGGCCGGGGCACCCCGGACCGCCCGGTCTTCGCCTCCGAGGTCGTACGGCACCACGGCGAGCCCATCGCGGCCGTCGCCGCCGACCACCCGGACACCGCGCGCATGGCCGCCGCCGCCGTCATCGTCGAGTACGAGGTGCTGGACCCGGTCATCGACCCCGAGCAGTCCTTCGAGGCCGAGCCGCTGCACCCCGACGGCAACCTGATCCGGCACATCCCGCTCCAGCACGGCGACCCGGACGCGACCGGCGAGATCGTGGTCGAGGGCCAGTACCGCATCGGCCGCGCCGACCCCGCCCCCATCGGCGCCGAGGCCGGACTCGCCGTGCCCCGCCCGGACGGCGGGGTCGAGCTGTACCTGGCCTCCACCGACCCGCACACCGACCGCAACACGGCCGCCGCCTGCTACGGCCTGTCCCTCGAACAGGTGAAGATCGTCGTCACCGGGGTGCCCGGCGCCACCGCCGACCGCGAGGACCAGGGCTTCCAGCTGCCGCTCGGCCTGCTCGCCCTGAAGACCGGCTGCCCCGTCAAGCTCACGGCGACCCGCGAGGAGTCGTTCCTGGGCCACGCGCACCGCCACCCCACCCTGCTCCGCTACCGGCACCACGCCGACGCCGAGGGCAAGCTGGTCAAGGTCGAGGCGCAGATCCTGCTCGACGCGGGCGCGTACGCCGACACCTCCGCCGAGTCCCTGGCCGCCGCCGTCTCCTTCGCCTGCGGGCCGTACGTCGTCCCGAACGCCTTCATCGAGGGCTGGGTGGTCCGCACCAACAACCCGCCCTCCGGCCACGTCCGCGGCGAGGGCGCCATGCAGGTGTGCGCCGCCTACGAGGCGCAGATGGACAAGCTGGCGAAGAAGCTCGGCCTCGACCCGGCCGAGATCCGCCTGCGCAACGCCCTCGCCACCGGGGACGTGCTCCCCATCGGCCAGACCGTGACCTGCCCGGCCCCGGTGGCCGAACTCCTCCAGGCGGTACGGGACTTCCCGCTCCCCGCGCTGCCCAAGGACTCGCCCGAGGACGAGTGGCTGCTGCCCGGCGGCCCCGAGGGCGCGGGCGAGCCGGGCGCGGTGCGCCGCGGTGTCGGCTACGGCCTCGGCATGGTGCACATGCTCGGCGCGGAGGGCGCCGACGAGGTCTCGACGGCCACCGTCAAGGTCCACGACGGCATCGCGACCGTGCTCTGCGCGGCCGTGGAGACCGGCCAGGGCTTCACCACGCTGGCCCGCCAGATCGTCCAGGAGACCCTCGGCATCGACGAGGTGCATGTCGCGCCCGTCGACACCGACCAGCCGCCGGCCGGCGCCGGCTGCCGCGGCCGCCACACCTGGGTCTCCGGCGGCGCCGTCGAACGCGCCGCCAAGATGGTCCGCACCCAGCTCCTGCAGCCCCTGGCGCACAAGTTCGGCATGTCGACCGAGCTGCTCCAGATCACCGACGGCAAGATCACGTCGTACGACGGCGTCCTGTCGACCACCGTCACCGAGGCGCTGGACGGCAAGGAGCTGTGGGCCACGGCCCAGTGCCGCCCGCATCCGACCGAGCCGCTGAACGCCGACGGCCAGGGCGACGCCTTCGTGGGCCTCGCCTTCTGCGCCATCCGCGCGGTGGTGGACGTGGACATCGAGCTGGGGTCGGTGCGGGTGGTGGAGCTGGCCGTCGCCCAGGACGTCGGCCGGATCCTCAACCCGGCGCAGCTCAACGCCCGTATCGAGGCCGGGGTCACGCAGGGCGTGGGCATCGCCCTGACGGAGAACCTGCGCACTCCGCGCGGTCTGATCCGCCACCCCGACCTCACCGGGTACGCCCTGCCGACCGCCCTCGACGCGCCCGACATCCGGATCGTCAAGCTCGTCGAGGAACGGGACGTGGTCGCCCCCTTCGGCGCCAAGTCGGTCAGCGCGGTGCCGGTGGTGACGTCCCCGGCGGCCGTCGCCTCCGCCGTCCGCGCGGCCACCGGCCGCCCGGTCAACCGCCTCCCGATCCGCCCGCAGGCGGCGGTCGTCACCGGCCAGTGAGCCTCTCCGGGGTCGTGGTGATCGCCGGAGTGATGGCGGCGGGGAAGTCCACGGTCGCGCAGGCGCTGGCCGAGCGGCTGCCCCGGGCCGCGCACGTCCGCGGCGACGTCTTCCGCCGCATGATCGTCTCGGGGCGCCAGGACTACACCCCCGACGCCGCCGAGGAGGCCACGGCCCAGCTCCACCTCCGCTACCGGCTGTCGGCGGCCACCGCGGACGCGTACGCCGAGGCCGGCTTCACGGCGATCGTCCAGGACGTGCTGATCGGGCCGGAGCTGGCGTCGTACGTCGAGCGGATCCGCACCCGCCCGCTGCACGTCGTCGTCCTCGCACCGAGCCCCGAGGCGGTGGCGCGGCGGGAGGCGGGGCGGTCGAAGACCGGTTACGGGGCCGGGTGGACGATCGCCGACCTGGACGCGGAACTACGCCTGCGCACCGAGCCGTTGGGACTGTGGCTGGACACCTCGGCACTCACCGTGGCACAGACGGTGGAGGCGATTCTCACCGGGACGGAACGGACGAGGGTCGCCTGACGTCTCTTCTGCGGGGCGTTGTCAGTGCCGCGGCGTAGTGTTCTGGGCAGTGGGGACGGCCGTTCCGGAGGGGAAGCCCGGACAACCCGCCATGCCCTGCTGACTTCCACGCACGACGCATCACTTGACCCACCTGACCCACCTGACCCATTTGATCCACTTGCACGGCTTGAACTCTTTGATCGCGGGGGCAGCGATGAGCACGATCAGCACGACCGGCACGACCGGCAGCGGTGCGGCGACGATCACGCTGACCGAGGCTGAAATGGACCGCTACATCACGCACGAACCTACCCGCAGCTGGCTCACCGGCCCCGGACTGCCCGACAGCGGCGGCCTGCTGACGTTCGAGCCGCTGCGCACCGTCGGCCTGCGCACCCTGGCGGACGTCACGGACGGCCCGTCCCGGCTCGCGGAGGAGCTCCGGGACCGCCTGGTGATCGGGGAGCTGCTGGCCCCGGTCGGCCTGGACACCGAGTCGATCCTCCTCGACGGCGGTACCGGCGAGATCACCTCGGCCTACCTGATCGACCCCACCGACCCGCGCCCGCTGGCACCCTCGCTGGAGACGCTGCTGCGCTTCGCCGCGGTCACCGAGGAACTGACCGGCCTGCGCGGCCGTTTCGCCTCCCTCGCCGGGACTCACGGCACCAAGGCGGCGACCGAGGCGACCCGCAAGCTCCTGGAGCTCTTCGAGGAGGGCACGGCCGGCCACGTCCCGCCGTACTGGAAGGCGACGGCCCTGATCCGCCCGCTCAGCCTGGTCGCGGGCCCCGGCACGGGCTCCGGGCTGGCCGTCGACCTGCCGGCCCGGCTTCTGGACCAGGAGTTCGGGCAGGGCCGGGTGGCCCGCTTCGAGGAGGTCGACTTCCCGCCCACGCTCACCCACCAGCCGACCCGCCGCTTCCTGCGTGAGACCGGCCTCCCGGAGGACGCGGTCCTCTTCCACCTCGACCCGGACGCCCCGCTGCCCACGCTCCGGGAGTACTTCACCGACATCCACCCGGGCGGCTTCCCCCTGGACGACCTCCCGGCCCACGCCGACCGGCTCATACGCCTCGGTCACCTGGTCGAGGACAACAGCCTCGTCGTGGACGGCACCACGGGCGCGATCCTCAACTTCTCCGAGCCCGAGGCGACCCTCTACCCCCTCAACACGGACATCTCCACGCTCGCCTACACCCTCTGGCTCCTGCACCACGAGCGCACCATCGACGAGCACCTGCACCACGAACTCACCACGGAGGCCTACGACCAGCTCGCCGCGACCATGCTCCACACCCTCGCGACCATCGACCCCACGCCCGCGACGACGGACGCCGACTGGCACTACTGGACGGAGCTGTTCCAGGACGAGGCCGGCGGGGTGCTGTAGCGGCGGGTCAGGTCACCAGGCCCTGGCGGTAGGCGTAGACGACGGCCTGGACGCGGTCGCGCAGACCCAGCTTGGCGAGGATGCGGGACACGAAGGTCTTGACGGTCTCCGGGCTGAGCACCAGGGCCGCGGCGATCTCGCCGTTGGAGAGGCCGTCCGCGATCAGCCGCAGCACCTCCAGCTCGCGCGGGGTCAGCGGAACGCCCTGCGGAGTGGAGCCGTCGACGGGGCGGATGCGGGCGGCATAGCGGCCCACGAGCTGCCGGGTCACCTCCGGGTCCAGCAGGGCCGCGCCGGTGGCCACGGTCCGGATGCCGTGCAGCAGCCGGTCCGGCGGCGCGTCCTTGAGCAGGAAGCCGCTGGCGCCCGCGCGCAGCGCCTCGTAGACGTACTCGTCCAGGTTGAACGTCGTCACCACGAGCACCTTCACCGGATGCGGCACCCCGGCACCGGCGAGCAGCCGGGTGGCCTCGATGCCGTCCAGGACCGGCATCCGGACGTCCATCACCACGACGTCCGGGCGCAGCCGGCCGGCGAGGTCGACCGCGGCCTGCCCGTCCCCGCACTCGCCCGCCACCTCCAGGTCGGGCTGGGCGTCGATGATCGTCGCAAGGCCGGTGCGGATCAGCACCTGGTCGTCGCAGACCAGGACCCGGATCGGTGCCGCCTCGCCCGAGGCGGTCACGCCGGGTTCCCCAGGGGTATCAGGGCCCGGACGACGAACCCGCCGTCCGCCTGCCGGCCCGCGCTGAACTCGCCGCCCAGCAGGGCCACCCGCTCCCGCAGACCGGCGAGCCCGCGCCCGCTCCCGCCGGGTCCCCGGGACGCAGGGGCCGCACCGGGCCCGTCCGTGCCGACCTCCACGGTGATCTCCTTCTCGCCATGGCGCACCCGCACCGAAGTGCGGCTGCCGTGGGCGTACTTGAGGGCGTTGGTGAGGGCTTCCTGCACCACCCGGTAGGCCACCAGGTCGGCGCTGCCGGCCGACGGGGTCGGCGTGCCCTCCTCGGTGAACTCCACCGGCTGCCCGGCCCGCCGCGTCTGCTCCACCAGCGTGACCAGCCGGCCGGCGACCGGCGCCCTGACCCCCGTACCACCCGTACCGGTACCGGTACCGGTACCGGCACCGGTGCCGTGGTCGGGATTGAGCAGGTCGAGCAGATGACGCAGGTCGGAGATGGCCCGCCGCCCGGTGTCGGTGACCGCGGTGAGCGTCTGGTCGAGACGCTCCGGCGCGGCGGTCAGATACCGGGCCGCCTCCGCCTGCACAACCATCGCCGTCACATGGTGGGTCACCACGTCGTGCAGCTCGCGGGCGATACGGGTGCGCTCGGCGGTGCGGGTGTCCTCGGCGACCCGCCGCCGGTGTTCGGCCTCCGCGGCCCGGGTGGAGCGCAGCCATGCCCCGATGCCCCACGCGAGGACCAGCACCAGATAGAACGTCATGAACCCGCCCGGCGTCTCGCCCCCCGAGCCCAGCCGGTGCAGCGCGACCGCCAACGGCACGTAGGCCGCGGAGAACACGAGCGCGGTGGCCCGCCGGTGCCGTTCCAGATGGACGCCGGTGCTGATCAGGGCGAGCGGCAGCGCGGTGCCCGCGACCGAGTGGTAGCCGCGCAGCTGGTCGACGGCGAAGCCGAGGCAGACCAGGGCGAGCGAGACAGCCGGCCACCGCCTGCGCACGGCCAGCGGCAGGCACTCCAGGCCGAGCACCGCGACGGTCAGCGCGTCGAAGGGGCGGGTCGGCAGGTCCCCGACCTGGGTCCCCTTGCCGTGCAGGGCAGGCAGGAACGATCCGGCCAGGAGCAGCAGCCCGAGCGGCAGATCCCGGACCGTGACGTCGAGCCGGTGCCACCAGCCGGGCACCTGCCGAGGACCGATCACCGGGGCAGTGTAGCGACGGCGCCGGCCGGGACGTCCCGGCGCCGGCGGGGCACCCGGTGCCCGCGGCGCCAGGCGAGCCACGGGAACGCGGGCGTGACCAGCCAGCCGAGCGGCACCGAGTTAGAGGGGGCCGGGGGCGCGATCGGCCGGCC
>NZ_JBSHBL010000040.1:0-105363 GCF_053611985.1 Streptomyces sp. NPDC054770 | reverse complement strand
GGCCGTCACCGAGGCCCTCGCCCGCGGCATCCCGGTGCTCGCGACCGATGTCGGCGGACTGCCGGAAGCGGTCGGCCGGGCCCCCGACGGCGGGGTACCCGGCATCCTCGTGCCGCCGGAGGACCCCGCCGCGCTCGCCGCCGAACTGCGCGGCTGGTTCGGCGAGGCGGACGTACGCCGCCGCCTCAAGGCCGCCGCGCGCGGCCGCCGGGCGGCGCTCGACGGCTGGGCGACCACCGCCCGCAGCCTGGCCGGAGTCCTGCTGAGGCTCCCCGACGAACCCCGGAGGGCCGCATGACCAGCGAGACCACGACGACTACTCCGGTCGGCGCGATCCCCGCGCAGCCGGGACCGACGGATGTTACGGATGCGGGAGTGGGACGAGAACGCGAACAGGTGCCCTCCGAGGTGATCGCCGGGGCCGGTCCCGTCGCCCGTCCGGGCGAGCGGGCCACCGTACGGCTGCGGGAGACCGGGCCCGAGGAACCGCCGCGGTACGCCCCCGAGTGGCTGGAGCTGCGGGAGAGCGCGGACGCTGCCGCCCGGGCGCACGACCTGCTGGACCCGCTGCGGATCCGGCTCGCCAACCTGCCCGGCAAGGCCGGCGGCGTGGTCGTGCACGACCTGGGCTGCGGTACCGGCTCGATGGGCCGCTGGCTGGCGCCCCGCCTCGACGGCTCCCAGCACTGGATCCTGCACGACCGCGACCCCTACCTGCTGCACTTCGCCGCCGTCGCCTCGCCGCGCGCGGCCGCCGACGGCAGCCGGGTCACCGTGGAGACCCGGCGCGGCGACGTGGGCCGCCTCACCCCCGACGCCCTCATAGGCGCCTCCCTGGTGACCGCCTCCGCGCTCCTGGACGTCCTCACCCGGGAGGAGGTCGACATACTCGCCGAGGCCTGCACCGGGGCCGGCTGCCCCGCGCTGCTCACCCTGTCGGTCGCCGGGCGGGTCGAGCTGACCCCCTCCCACCCGCTGGACACGGAGCTCGCCGAGGCGTTCAACGCCCACCAGCGGCGCGGCGGGATGCTCGGCCCGGACGCGGTCACGGCCGCCTGCGAGGCGTTCGCCGACCGGGGCGCCACAGTCAAGGTGCACCCCAGCGCCTGGCGGCTCGGCCCCGAGCAGCAGGCGCTCACCGAGCAGTGGCTGCGCGGCTGGGTCGGCGCGGCCGTCGAGCAGCGGCCCGAACTGGCCGAGCGTGCCGAGGCCTACCTGACCGAGCGGCTCGCGGCCAACGCGGCCGGCGAACTGCGGGTCGTCGTGCACCACAGTGACCTGCTCGCGCTCGCCCGGCCCACCGGAGGCACCGCATGAGCACCCCCACCCTGGTCCGGGAGACCGCGCCCGTCGCCCCGTCGGCCGTGCCCCGGCGCCTCAACCTGCGGGCCGTCCGCACCCACCTGGGCACCCTCGCCGGAGCCGCCATCATCGCCGTGCTGCTGTGGCGGCTCGGCACCGGCGTCTTCCTCGACGGACTGCGCCGGATAGACACCCCGACGCTGGTCATCGGCCTGGCGGTCGGCGTGATCACGACCGTACTGAGCGCCTGGCGCTGGCAGTTGGTGGCCCGCAGCCTCGGTCTGCGGCTGCCCCTCGGGCCCGCCGTCGGCGACTACTACCGGGCGCTGTTCCTGAACGCGGCCCTGCCCGGCGGGGTGCTCGGCGACGTGCACCGGGCGGTCCGGCACGGGCAGAGCGAGGGCGACATCGGCCGCGGGGTCCGCGCGGTCGTCCTCGAACGCACCGCGGGACAGATCGCGTTGACGGTGTTCGGCGCGGGCGCGCTGCTGATCCTGCCCTCGCCGGTCCGCAGCGAGGTGCGCAGCTTCGCCCCGCTGGCGGCGGCCGCGGTGGCCGGCGCCTGCGCGATCGTGCTCGCCATCCGCATGAACAAGGCCCCGGGCAAGCGCGGCGGCGCCCTGCGCGCCACCCTCGGCGAAGCCCGCCGCGCGCTGCTGTCACGCAAGAACGGGCCGGGCGTCGCGCTGTCCTCGGCGGTCATCCTCGCCGGGCACGTCGGGATGTTCGTGGTGGCCGCCCGGGTCGCCGGCTCGGCCGCCTCCGTGGCGGTCCTGGTCCCGATCGCCGTCCTCGCCCTGGTCGCCATGGGCCTGCCGCTGAACGTCGGCGGCTGGGGCCCCCGGGAGGGCGTCACCGCCTGGGCGTTCGCCGCGGCCGGCCTCGGCGCGGACAGCGGCTTCGCCACCGCGGTCGTCTACGGCGTCCTCAGCTTCGTGGCCGCCCTGCCCGGCCTGGCGGTCCTGGTCGTCCGCTGGTACGCCGGACTGCGCTACTCCCGCTCGGCGGTGAGCAGTTCGAAAATCGCGCCGAAGGAATCCGCGAGGCTCGACAGGAGTTCCTTCCCCTTTTCCGCCGACCCCAGGGAAGGACGGCCGATGACGCCCGACTCGGTATAGGCGGACATTCCCAGGGTGAGGAGATGACGACGGTCGTCAGCGGTGAAATCGGCGGACTCGTAACCAGGGCGGACCAATTCGGGATGAGCGTGCAGCAGAATGGAGGTCTCGATTTCTCCGGCGTGCATGTCGGTGAGCGCCGAGGTCTCCACCCCGGCCCGCTCCAGGGCTGCCTCCCAGTCCTCCGCGGCCGGGTACAGCCCCAGCCGCTCGCCCCGCGCCGACGCCTCCTGTACGACGTTGCCCAGCACGTAGTTGCCGCCGTGGCCGTTGACCACGACCAGCGCCTCGACGCCCGAACGGCGCAGCGAGGCGGCGATGTCGGTCACCACCGCGTGCAGCGTCACCGCGGAGATGCTGACGGTCCCCGGCCAGGCCGCGTGCTCGTGCGAGCAGGAGACCGTGACCGGAGGAAGGAGGTGCACCGGGTATGCGGCAGCGATCTCCCGGGCGACGGCACAGGCGACGAGAGTGTCCGTCGCGAGCGGAAGGTAGCGGCCGTGCTGCTCGAAGCTCCCCACGGGAAGGACGGCGACCTGTGTTGAAACGCCCGCCCCCCTGGTCCGTACCTCTTCCGTCGTGTCCGTCGGCAACAAGCCGTACGCCGCCGTATGCGCGCCCGAACCACTCATCTTTTTCACGGCCTTTCGTCTCTGCTTAGGAATCAGATCATGACAGAAAACCTCGGCGTACTCGGCACGAAGTCCCCACGGCGTTCGGGCGTGGAACGCGTCGTCAATGCACCGCTGCCCACCGTGTACGGGAAATTCCAGGCGATCGGCTATCTGGACCACGACCGGGGCGACGAGCAAGTGGCCCTGGTCTACGGGGACATCGACAGCGACCGGGTGCTGACCCGGCTGCACTCGGAGTGCCTGACCGGGGACGCGTTCGGCTCCCAGCACTGCGAGTGCGGCGACCAGCTGGCCGCCGCGCTGCGCGCGGTCGTCGCCGAAGGCAGCGGCATCGTCGTGTACCTGCGCGGTCACGAGGGCCGCGGCATCGGCCTGCTGGGCAAGCTGCGCGCGATGGCCCTCCAGGCGGAGGGCCTGGACACGGTGGAGGCGAACCTCGCGCTCGGCCTGCCCGTCGACGCCCGTGACTACGGGGTCGCCGCCGGCATCCTGCGCGACCTCGGGGTGCGTTCGGTCCGCCTGATGTCCAACAACCCGCGCAAGCGCGAGTCCTTGGAGCGCCACGGCATAGACGTTGCCGAAACGGTCCCGCTGCTGATCGAGCCGTGCGAGAACAACATCACCTACCTGCGCACGAAGCGCGAGCGCCTGGACCACGTGCTGCCCCACCTGGACGCGGTGGCGCACTGGTCCTGAGGTACCGGACGGCCTGCCGGGGAAGGATCGGGGGAGACCGACAGGAGGTACACGCGTGAATCTTCGGGCCCAGGTCGTGATCATCGGCGGCGGGGTGATGGGCACCAGCATCGCCTGGCATCTCGCGAGCGCGGGCGTCCGTGACGTCGTCCTCGTCGAACGCGACGAACTCGCCGCCGGATCCACCTCGAAGGCCGCGGGCGGGGTGCGCGCCCAGTTCTCCGACGAGCTCAACATCCAGCTGGGCGCGCGCAGCTTAGAGGCCTTCGCCCGGTTCGGCGAGGAGATCGGGTACGACATCGGGCTGCACCGCGTCGGCTACCTCTTCCTGCTCTCCACCCCCGAGGAGGTCGCCTCCTTCGAGGCGGGCGTCCGGCTGCAGAACCACCTCGGCGTGCCCAGCCGGATGCTCACCCCGAAGGAGGCGGCCCGGCTCTCCCCGCTGATCACCACCGACGGACTGCTGGCCGCCGCGTACTCCCCGGACGACGGCCACTGCACCCCCGAGTCCGTCGTGCACGGCTACGCGGCCGCCGCCCGCGCCCACGGCGCCCGCGTCCTGCGCCACACCGAGGTCACCGGCATCGAGCGGGACGGCGCGTACCTCACCGCCGTGCACACCACCCTCGGCCCGATCGCCACCGAGACGGTGATCTGCGCGGCCGGCGCCTGGTCGCGGGCGGTCGGCGCGATGGCCGGCGTCGACCTGCCGGTGCAGCCGCTGCGCCGCCAGATCGCGGTGACCGAGCCGGTCCCGGGGCTGCCGCCGACGCTCCCCATGACGATCGACTTCACCAGCAGCCTGTACTTCCACGCCGAGGGCCCGGGACTGCTGCTCGGCATGTCCGACCCCGACGAACGGCCGGGCTTCGCCACCGACACCCACGACCGCTGGATCCCGCGCCTGTACGAGGCGATGGAACGCCGCGCCCCGGCCCTGCTCGACCTGCGCCGCACCGGCGGCTGGGCCGGCCTGTACGAGAACACCCCGGACCACAACGCCCTGATCGGCGAGGCGACCTCGGCCTCCCGGTTCCTGTACGCCACCGGGTTCTCCGGCCACGGCTTCCTGCAGGCACCGGCGGTCGGCGAGGTGGTCCGCGACCTGTACCTGGGCCGCGCCCCCTTCCTGGACGTCCGCCCGCTCGGCGCCGACCGGTTCGCGGCCGACGCCCCGCGCCCGGAGACCAACCTGGTCTGACCGGCGCCCGGTCGGAGAACGCTCAGTCCAGGATCGACTCGTGGACCAGCCGGCGCAGCTCCGGGAAGACCTTCAGGGTCTTCGGCCGCACCTGGGTGTGGAACTGCACGGTCAGGTCATGGGCGGGGTCCACCCAGAACGCCGTGGTGGCGGCGCCGGTCCAGCCGTACGTGCCGGCGCTGCTCGGGGCGAGGGTGCGGGCCGGGTCGATCACCACGGAGACGCCCAGGCCGAAGCCGAGTCCGTCGTTGCCGGGTTCGCGGTGGACCGGGGCGCCGAAGGCCCGCAGATCGGCCCCGCCGGGCAGGTGGTTGCTGGAGAGCAGCCCCACCGAGGCGGGGGACAGCAGCCGGACGCCGTCCAGTTCGCCGCCCCGGCGCAGCATCTCCGCGAAGCGGTGGTAGTCGTACGCCGTCGCCGCGAGGCCGCCGCTGCCGGACAGGAAGCGGGGGCGGCCGCGCAACGGCAGGCCGGGGATCGCCTCGATGCCGCCGCTCTCCGTCTCGCCGTACAACTCGGAGAGCCGGTCGGCCTGTTCCGGCACGATGTGCAGGCCCGCGTCCGGCATGCCGAGCGGCCGGAAGATCCGGTCGGCGAAGAACTCGTCGAGTCCCTGCCCGGAGACCACCTCGATGACCCGGCTGAGCACGTTGAAGCCGACGGAGTAGTTCCACTGGGTACCCGGCTCGAACTGGAGGGGCATCCGGGCGTACACCGCCATCGCCTCGGCGAGGTCCGCGCCCGCCGGCACCGAGAACTCCAGGCCCGCCTCGCGGTACCGGGCGTCCACGGGGTGCGTGTGGTAGAAGGCGAAGGTCAACCCGGCCGTGTGGGTGAGCAGATGGCGGATCCGGATCGGGCCGTCGGCCGGCCGGGTCACCATGTCGTCGCCCGAACCGGACACATGGACCCGCGGAGCGGCGAACTCCGGCAGGAAACGGTCGACCGGGTCGTCCAGCGACAGCAGCCCGTCCTCCACGAGCAGCAGCACGGCGACCGCGGTGACCGGCTTGGTCATGGAGTAGATCCGCCAGATGGTGTCCGCCTCGACCGGCAGCCCGGCCGCGAGGTCGCGGTGGCCCTGTGCGGTGAGGTGGGCGACCCGGCCGCCGCGTGCCACCGCCACCAGGTAACCGGGCAGGCGCCCTTCGTCGACGTAGTGGGCGAAGTGCTGGTCGAGGCGGTCCAGCGCCTTCACGTCCAGCCCGACCTCACCGGGGTCGACTTCCTGTCGCAGCTGTGCCATCGCTCTCCTTGGGTCGTGTCGTCCGCGGTGCGGTCCGACCTCGGACCTCATCGTCGCGCAGGAAGAGGGGAACGGTCCCGCTCAACCACGTGTGGTGTGACGGACGCTATAGAAGACGCACCGGGGAGCCGGCCTGCCGCCGCCACGCCGAGTACGGCCAGGAACGCCATCACGAGCAGCGGTTTCACCGTCCCGGAGCCCAGCAGCGCGCCCGTCACGGCCACCCCGAGCGCCGGCCCGACGTTGAGCGCGGTCTGCTGCAACCCGCCCGCCACCCCGGCCGTCCCGACGTCCGCCTGCCGTACGACGACCTGCGTCGCCGCCACCATCACCGTGCCGAACCCGGCGCCCAGCAGCCCGAACCCGCCGTACAGCGCGGCCGCGGCCGAGGGCCTGGTCAGCAGCAGGACGCCGAGCGCGAGGAGCGTCATCGCGGTCGCGGTGGTGCGGCGCGGGCCGAGGCGGCGCAGCAGGACGGGGCAGCCGGCGGCCGACGCGATCATCAGCACCGCCAGCGGCAGGCTGCGCAGGGCGCTGGCGAACGGGTCGAGGCCGAGCGAGCGCTGGAGGACGTACACGCCGACGAACAACGCGCCGAACAGCGCCGCCGACGCGGCGACCAGGACGCCGAGGGCCGCGCCGACCGCCGGGGCGCCGGCCACCCCGGGCGGCAGCAGCGGACTCGGCGTCCGCCGCTCGTGCCGGACGAACGCCGCCCCGGTGATCACGGAAGCCCCGAGGCTCATCGGCGTACCGGTGACCAGTCCGTGCACCAGACCTGCCAGGGCCACTCCGAGCAGCACGGCACCCGGCAGGTCCAGCGGGACCCGGACCGCCGGCTCCCGCTCCCGGTCCCGCCCGGCCAGGGCGAGCACCCCGAAGACCGTGGTCGGCAGCACATGCAGGAAGAACACCGCCCGCCAGCCGAGGCCTGTCACCAGCGCCCCGCCGAGCAACGGCCCGGCCGCGGCCGCCAGTCCGACGGCGGCGGTGCGCACCGCGAGGGGCTTCGCGAGCCGGTCCGCCGGGTACGCGGCCCGCAGCATGCCGAGCGTGGCCGGTTGCAGCAGCGCCCCGAACACCCCCTGCGCCACCCGCAGTCCGATCACCCAGCCGATCCCGGGCGCGAGCCCGATGCCGGCGGAGGCGGCGCCGAAGCCCAGCATGCCGAGCCCGAACATGCGGTGCTGACCGTACCGGTCGCCGAGCCGCCCGGCGAAGACCAGGAGGCTCGCCACCGCGATCAGATAGGCGGTGCTGGTCCACTGCACCTCGGCGAAGGAGGCGTGCAAATGCCTTTGCAGGGTGGGCTGGGCGACCGTGAGGACGGTGCCGTCCAGTGCCACGACCACGGCGCCCACGACACTGCTCGCCGGCGTCAGCCACCGGTTCACCGCCCGGCTCCCAGGTGGGCGTCCAGTGCCGCGTCCAGCAGCGGACCGAAGTCGTCGGCCCCGGTGGCGAGTCGGAGGCTGCCCCAGGCCCACAGCTGGGCGATGCCGTGCAGGTTCGCCCACAGGGCGCCCGCGACGAGCCCCGCGTCCACGCCGGGGCGGGCCCGGCCGACCAGGTCGGCGAGCAGCCCGAACAGCGGCAGGCTGGTCTCCCGCAGCCGCAGGTGGCCGCTCTCCAGCAGGTCATGACGGAACATCAGCTCGTACATTCCCGGGTTGTCCCGCGCGAACTCCAGGTACACCCAGGCCAGCGCGGCGACTTGCGCGCCCGGCGCGGCCGTACCGTCGCCCAGCGCCGCCTCCGCGCGCACGGCCAGCTCGGTGAAGCCCCGGCGTGCGATGGCCGAGAGCAGTTCGAGATGGGTGGGGAACCAGCGGCGGGGCGCCCCGTGCGAGACCCCCGCGCGACGGGCGATCTCCCGCAGGGTCAGCGCCTGGGCGCCCTCGGCGGCCACCAGCTCCACGCCGACGTCGACCAGCCGGTCCCGAAGACTCGTGTCGGACTCAGTCATAGACACTGTCTACCAGTCGCGTGTAGACAGTGTCTACGGAATGGGTGGCGGGAATGTCCGAGGACCCCGGCGGGGTTGCACCCGACATGACCCAGGACGCTCTTCTGAAGCTGCTCTCCGAAGGCCGCGACGGGGTGCTGGTCACCCTCAAGAGCGACGGCCGCCCCCAGCTGTCCAATGTCAACCACGCCTACTACCCCGACGAGCGGATCGTGCGCGTCTCGCTCACCGACGACCGGGCCAAGACCCGCAACCTGCGCCGCGACCCCCGCGCCTCGTACCACGTGACCAGCCCGGACCGCTGGGCCTACACGGTCGCCGAGGGCACCGCCGACCTCTCGCCGGTCGCCGAGGACCCGTACGACGCGACCGTCGAGGAACTCATCCGCCTCTACCGCGACGTCCGCGGCGAGCACCCCGACTGGGACGACTACCGCGCCGCGATGGTCCGCGACCGCCGCCTGGTGCTGCGGCTGCGCGTGGAGCGGGCGTACGGCATCCCGCGTGCCTGACGGCGGGGGCGGCAGGCGCGGCAGGCGCGGCGGGGCCTAGGACCTGTGGTCCAGGGCGATCGGCCGATGGCCGCGCGATGGTTGGGTACCTAGGCTTCCGAGGGGGACACGGCAGCTCAGGAAGAGGTCACGATGCCCGTCAACGGTCGCAGTCACATCCGGATCGCCCGGCCGTCCCGGGACCTGGCGGCGGCCGAGCGGTTCTGGGTGCGGGGGCTCGGGCTCGGGGTGGTGTGGCGGGCCGAATGCGGCCCGGAACCCGGTGAGCACGACCTGCTGATGCTGGGCTGGCCGGACGCGGGGTGGCACCTGGAGCTGGTGCACGAGCCCGCCCGGCCCGTCGAGCCCCGGCCCACCGAGGAGGACCTGCTGGTGATCTACGTGGACGGCCCGGTGCCGGAGGACCTGGTGGCCCGGCTGGAGGAGCACGGCGGGAAGCGGGTGCCGTCGCCCAACCCGTACTGGAACCGATGGGGTGTCACGATCGAGGACCCCGACGGATACCGGCTGGTGCTCTGCGAGCGGGACTGGTCGAACGCGTAGCGGCGGTGCTTGCCGCCGCGGCCCCCCGGGGCTAGCCTCCGCGCGTGATCAATGGGGCACATGTGGTGATCTACACGCGCGACGCCGAGGCGGACCGCGCCTTTCTCCGGGACGTGCTGGGCTGGCCGCACGTCGACGTCGGGCACGGCTGGCTGATCTTCCGGCTGCCGCCGGCCGAGGTGGCCTGCCATCCGGCCGACGGCGAACCGTCCCACGAACTCATGCTCATGTGCGACGACCTCGATGCCACGGTCGCCGAACTCATGACCAGGGGCGTGGAGTTCAGCCGACCCGTCCAGGTCGCGGCCTGGGGCCGGGTGACGGGCTTCCGGTTGCCGGGCGGAGGCGAGGTCGCCTTGTACGAGCCGCGTCACGAGCGCGCCCCGCACCAGTCTCCTCCCGCGCCCACGCCTCCAGACGGTGCGTGAACTCGGCCGCCTTCTCCGGCCAGTTGAAGTGGGCCAGGGCCGCTTCGCGACCGCGCTGGGCCGCGGTGTGGCGCAGGATCGCGTCGCTGCCCAGCCGTCGTATCGCCGCCGCCGCCGCGGGTGGATCCTCGTACGGGACGACGAGACCGCAGCCGTGCTGTTCGACCATGTCGGCCGCCAGCGGGGTGGGCGTGGTGATGACGGGAACGCCGTGAGCCATGTACTCCACGACCTTGGTGGGCCGTGAATGACGGTAGTTGGGCTGGTCGTGGAGGAGGGAGAGGCCGGCCAGGGCGCCCGGGAACAGGGTGAGGGCGCGGTCGTTGGGCAGGAAACCGTGCCACCGCAGGACGCCGTCCCGGTCGGCCGCGGCGAGCGCCTCCCGGACGTCGGGGTCGGCCGCGCCGGCCACCTCGACGCGCACGCCGGGCCCCAGGTGCCGGGCCGTCTCGATGAGGTCCAGCGCGCCGCGGGCCCGCGACAGGTGGCCGACGTAGACGACGTGTCCGGTGCCCGGCGGTTCGGGCGCCTGGACCGGTGCGGTCGTGAAGTTCGGCACCACCGGGTGGGTGCGGCGGAACCGCTCCTGGTAGGAGTCCTCGGCGAGCAGCAGCCGCAGATGGCGCTCGGCCAGCCGTTCGGCCGTGCGGACGGCGAGCCGCAGCGGTGGCCGCAGCGGCCCGGGCACCCAGCGTTTCATGGCCAGCGCCGCCGCGGTGTCCTCGTGGACGTCCCAGACCACCACCGGCCCGGATCCGGACCGCCGCCAGCGGCGCAGGGTGCCGGGGAGGGCCAGCAGCAGTTCCGGGTCGTGGAGCAGGATCACGTCCGCCTCGTGGCCGCGTTCGGCCAGCAGGGTCCGGGCCGCCCGCACCGCCGTGCGGCGGCTGCGGCCGGCCGCCCGGGGCAGGTCGATGCCTTCGAGGTCCGGGCGGGGCCGAACCTCGAAGGCCGAGAACGGCGCCGCGTAGACGACGTGGTGACCGCGGTCCCGCAGCGCGGCGATCTGCCGGTGCAGGATGCGTGCGTCCTCGGGGTGGTGGACGACGGTGACGACGAGTATCCGCATCTGAGCGCCTTTCGACTCCGCGGCCCGGAGCCCTTCGACTCCGAGCAGACTCCGAGCGGACTCCGAGCCGCGGAAGGGGAGTTGTCACACAGGTCGGCTACAGCACCTCGACGCCGGGCCGGAAGATCCGCCCCCGGGTGTCGAAGAGCAGACGGGCCTCGTCGCCGAGGGCAGGGAGGTCGTACGCGGAGTGGTCCTGGAGCAGGATCGTCAGGTCGTGCGAGCGCACGGCGGCCATGACGTCGGTGACCCGTGGCACGCCCTCCCCGTCCACGAACCAGGCCTGCACGAACGGGTCGTGGAAGGCGATGTCGGCCTCCCGCTCCCGCAGCAGCCGGGCCACCGGCACCGCCGGCGACTCGCGCTGGTCGGCGACGTCCGGCTTGTAGGTGACGCCGAGGAGCAGCACCCGGGAGCCGTGCAGCGCGCGGCCCTCGTGGTTGAGCAGGTCCTGGGCGCGCCGGACGACGTACTCCGGCATGTGCGCGTTGATCTCCCGGGCGAGTTCCACGAACCGGAACTCGTAACCGATCGAACGCACCTTGTAGGACAGGTAGTTGGGGTCGATCGGGATGCAGTGGCCGCCCACCCCGGCGCTCGGCCGGAAGGGCTGGAAACCGAACGGCTTGGTCCCGGCGCAGCGGATCGCGTCCCACACGTCGACGTGCAACTCGCGGCAGAGAATGGCCAGTTCGTTGACCAGAGCGATGTTGACGTGCCGGTAGGTGTTCTCCAGGAGCTTGGCCATCTCGGCTTCCCGGGTGCCCTTCGCCTGTACGACCGTGTCGACGAGCTTGCCGTAGAAGGCGGCGGCCTTCGCCGCGCACGCCGGGGTGCAGCCGCCGACCACCTTCGGTGTCTCGCGCAGCCCGTGGGTGGTGTTGCCGGGGTCGATGCGCTCCGGTGAGAAGGCCAGCGCGAAGTCCTCGCCGGCCCGCAGCCCCGACTCCTCCAGGAGGGGCTTGACGATCTCCTCGGTGGTGCCCGGATAGGTGGTCGACTCCAGGACGACGAGCCGTCCGGGGCGCAGCCGGCCCGCCACCGTCCGCACGGCGGAGGTCACCGCGCCCAGGTCGGGGCCGCCGTCCTCGCTGAGCGGGGTCGGCACGCAGATCACGACGGTCTGCGCACGGGCCAGGCACTTGTCGTCGGTGTACGCGGTGAACCCGGCCGCCCGCATCCGGGCGACGTCCTCGTCGGAGACGTCGTCGACATGGGAGTGGCCGGCGTTGAGGCCCTCCACGACCCGTGGGTCGAGGTCGAGCCCGGCCACTCTCAGGCCGACCAGCGACGCCTCCCGCGCGAGCGGGAGCCCGACGTAGCCGAGCCCGATGACGGCCAGTTCGAAGCAGTCGGTCTGTTCATCGTCCCCGAGCGATGTGCTCGATTCCCCGAGCGGTACGGCCTTTTCGACCTGCATAGGGATTCACTCCGCCCTCGACGGCAGATGCCGTACGGATCCGAAGAGCCCGGACGGTGAGTGGTTCCGGGCGCCGGGGCCTCAGACACAACCAAGAGCGCGATACGCCTCTCTGGTCGTGGCAGCGACCCTCTTCCAGGTGCGTTCACGCGCCACCAGCGCGTGGGCGGATGCTCCCCATTCATGCCGCCGTTCTCGACTGTAAAGCAATACTTCGAGAGCTTCTGCCCAAGCTTGTGGTGAATCCGGATGGACGAGTCGTCCGGTCACTTCGTCTTGCACCAGTTCGCGCAGGGCCGTGAGGTCGCTGGCCGCCACGGGGACACCGCTCGCCATCGCCTCGACCGGCTTGAGCGGGGTGACCAGCCGGCAGACCCGTTCGTCGGTGCGCGGCACCGCGAAGACGTCCAAGACGGCGTGGTAGGCGCGCACTTGGTGGTGCGGCACGCGACCGGTGAACAGGGCGACGCCGGGACCGAGGCCGAGCCGTCGGGCCAGTGCCTCAAGCCGTCCGCGCTCGGGCCCGTCACCGACGATCAGCAGCCGCAGCGGTACACCCCGACGGCGCAGTTCGGCACCCGCATGGAGCAATGTGGAGATTCCCTCGTGTGGAGTAAGGCTGCTCACCGTGCCCACCACGTAGTCGTCCGCCGCGATGCCCAGCCGGGTGCGCAGTTCCGCCCCGTCCGGCGGCGGGGCGAGGAAGGCGTCGTCCACCGCGTTGGGCACGATCAGGACCTTCTCCTCGGGCACCCCGCGGGCCACGATCTCGGCCTTCATCGCCGTGCCCAGCGTCAGCACCAGATCGGCCCCGCGCATGCAGTACGTCTCCAGCGCGCGCCGGGCCCGGTACGACGCGTCGTCCGCGGTCCGGCCGGGCGCCTGGGTCAGCCAGGTCTCCTCCAGGAAGCCCCGCACCTCGTACACGACCGGCAGCCGGTAGGTCTCCCGCAGGGCCAGCGCCACCCGCCCGTTGCCGTGGTCGGTGGCCGCGTGCAGCACGGCCGGGCGCAGCCGCTCCACCAGGCGCCCGGCCAGCTCGGCGTTGCGGGCGAGCACCGCCCCCTGGCCGTAGGGCAGCCCGTACGGCAGCAGCCGGTGCTGCGGCACCCCGTTCACCAGCTGCCACGGGCGGGCGTCCAGGACGCCCTGCGCCACCGGGAACCCGATGCGGGTCACCACGTGCGGATCGAGCCCGGCGGCCCGCTGGGCCTCGGCGAGCGCCTGGGTGCGCACGGTGTACCCGGCGTGCTTGAACGGCAGCCCGTTGGTGACCAGATGGAGCACCCGGCCGGGCTCGGGACGCACCGGCCGCCCGGCGGGCGCCGCCACCCGGGCGGCGGACGGCCCGGCGGTGGGACCGGTCGCGCGGGCCCGGGCGGCGAGCCGTTCCTCGACGGGTTCCAGGCCGCGCCGCACCCGCCCCGGCAGCACCCGGACGGCGAGCAGCGCGGCCCGCGCGGGGTCGTGCCGCAACTCGCCCCACGCCACGGTTGCGGCCAAGCTGATGGCACGGGGGAACCGAGAAACACCACGCGGCAGGTGCCGGGACGGACGTCTGGCCATGTCGCCAAGGTAGGCCGACAGAGCGGAGAACGTACGACATGAACGGTCGCGTACTCCATGTCGTAGGGACCAGGCCGAACTTCGTGAAGGCCGCGCCCGTCGTCGCCGCCCTGCGCGCGACCGGGCACGACCAGGTTCTGGTGCACACGGGTCAGCACTACGACGAACGGATGTCGCACATCTTCTTCCGGGAGCTGGGCCTGCCCGCCCCGGACACCGACCTCGGCGTCGGCTCCGGCAGCCACGCCCGGCAGACCGCCGACCTGCTGGTGGCCCTGGAGGGCGAGCTGCTGGCCCGCGCCCCGGCCCTGGTCGTCGTCTACGGCGACGTGAACTCCACGCTGGCCGCGGCCCTGGCCGCCGCCAAGCTCGGCATCCCGGTGGCCCATGTCGAGGCGGGCCTGCGCAGCTTCGACATGGCGATGCCGGAGGAGGTCAACCGGCGCCTGGTCGACCAGCTGGCCGAACTGCTCTTCGCGACCAGCCCGGAGGCCGTCGGCCACCTCGCCCGCGAGGGCGTCGACCCGGGCCGGGTGCACCTCGTCGGCAACCCCATGATCGACACCCTGCTCACCCATCTGGAGCATTTCGACCCGGCCGCCGCCCGCGCCGCCCACGCGCTGCCCGAGCGGTACGGCGTGGTCACCCTGCACCGCCCGGCCAACGTCGACGACCCGGAGGCCGCCGCGGCCGCCGCCCGCGCGCTCACCGAGGCGGCCGGCCACCTGGACCTCGCCGTGCCCCTGCACCCGCGCGGCCGGGAGGCGCTGCGCAAGGCGGGCCTCGCCGACGCGCCCGGCATCCATCTCATGGAACCGCTCGGCTACGTCGAGTTCATGGGCCTGGTCCGCGGGGCCGCCGCCGTGATCACCGACTCGGGCGGCGTCCAGGAGGAGACCACCGTGCTCGGCGTGCCCTGCCTGACGCTGCGCACCACGACCGAACGCCCGGTCACCGTCACCCACGGCACCAACCGCCTGGTCCGGCCCGGCGAACTGGTGCCCGCCCTGCGCAAGGTCCTCGACGGGCAGCCGGCCGCCGACCCCGAGGGACCGCCGCTGTGGGACGGCAAGGCAGGCCCCCGGATCGCCCGCGTGCTCACCGAGTGGCTGGAGCGCCATGACTGACGCCACCCGTACCTGTACCACCGCCCCGCACACCTACTGGGACACCCGGCACCGCGAACGCGACGACCTCGCCTCCGGCGGCCACATCGGCCTGGACCGGCCCGGCAACGAGATCTTCTACGCGATCCGGCTGGGCCAGCTCCTCACCCTGATCGGCGACCTGTCCAGCCCGGCGTCCCCGCTGTTCGTCCTCGACGCGGGCTGCGGCAAGGGGCACTTCGCCCGCGCCCTGGCCCGCTGCGGCCACCACGTCGACGCCTTCGACGCCAGCGAGGCGGCCGTCACCCACGCGCGGACCGAGGGCGGCGGCCCGCGTTACACCGTCGCCGCCCTCGACGAGTGGCGCAGCCCCTGGCTCTACGACGTGGTGCTCGGCGTGGACGTCCTCTTCCACGTCCTGGACGACACGCAGTGGGCGGCCGGCCTGCGCAACCTCGCCTCGCTCGTCCGGATCACCGGACGGCTGATCGTCACCGACGAGCACACCGACGAGCCCGTCCCGCGCGGCGACTACATCCGGCACCGGCCGATCGCCGCCTACCGCAGGGAACTCGAACCCCTGGGCCTGAGCCACACCCTCTTCCGGCCCTACGGCTTCCGCGAGAACCGGGTCGGCTTCCACGTCTTCACGAGGACCCGCTGATGCGCCCGACCGATGTCTTCACAAGGACCCGCCGATGCGCCTGACCGATCTGCTCCACCCGCACCTGGACGACGTGACCTCCGTCGTGGACGCGACGACCGGCGGACTGCGTCTCGACCCCTACCTGCACCTGCCGCCCGGCGTCGCACCGGCCCGGCACGAACAGAGCGTCGGCGAAGGGGAGCTGATGCTCCTCTGCTACGGCCCCGACCCCGCCCTGCACGGCGACGAGGCGGACTGCCTGGCCGCACTGGAACGGATGCGGCCCGGCGGCCGCGGCCTGATCGTCTTCGGCCACCCCGGCACCGACCTGCCCTACCACCGCCTCCTCGACGCCCTGGTGGCACACCGCTGCCAGGTGCTGCACGCCGCCTCGCTCGGCTACACGCACCTGCACGCCGGCGCGGTGTTCGCGTGCACCGAGGAACTCCTGCCGCCGCACGACTGGTTCGGCCGCCCGCTGCCGGCCGACGGCTTCGCCACCGCCCTCAGGATCGCCGACGAGTACGTCCTCGCCGACTTCGTCTCCCGCTCCCAGCGGGCCCGCCTGATCGACCTGGAGCGGGCGGCCGAGGAGAGCGCCCGCGCCCTGGAGACCGCCCGCGAGGACGGCCTCGCCGAACGGCTCGCCGCCGCCCTGCGGGACAAGGACCAGCTCTCCTCCGCGCTGCGCCGGGCCCGCGCCCGGACCGGCGTGCTGGAGTCGCGGGTGGCCATGCTGGAGGGCTCCACCTCGCTGCGGGTCGGCAAGGCACTGGTGTCGGCGGCCCGGTCGCCGAAGGCCCGCGTCCCCCGGCTGCCGGGGGAGCTGTACGGGCTGTGGCGGCAGCGGAAGGCCAAGGGCCGCCGCCCCGCCGGAGCCCAGGCCGCCGCTCCCGCTGCCGCGCCGGAGCCGCAGGCCGACGACCGCTTCTACCTCTCCCACCGCGCCCTGTCCGTGGCCCCCCGGGACCGGCTGGTGGTCACCGGCGTCCTCACCGACCGCACCGCCCAGGACTTCGCGGCGGACGCCGTGGTCAGCCGGGTGCTGCCGCACGACGGGCGGCTGCTGGTCGAGCGCACCGACCCGGACGTCCTCCTGGTCCAGCTGAGTGCCTGTGCGGCCGACGCCGGTCCCTGGTCGCTCACCGGCACCGGACTCGCCCCCGACCTGGACCGGCGGCTGGCCGAACTGGTCGCCCGGGCGCGGGGACTGGGCCGTACGGCCGTGCTGTGGCGGGACGGCCCGGCATCGTCCGCCCCGGGCCTGTCCCAGCTGCCCTGGGACGCCGTCCTCGACGGCGACACCGGCACGGCGCTCTTCCGCCTCGACCCGGTCACCGACGGCCGGGACCGGCTCCGGGACGTCTTCCAGCAGGACAGCACCCGGGTCCGGCTGGCCCGGCTCGCCGCGCTGATCGGCGCTCCCGACCCGCTCGCCGAGCGCCGGATCGCCGTGCTCGCCGCGCCCCGGGACGCCACCGACGTGGCCCGGCTCGTCGCCCAGACGCTCGGCCAGCTGCACCGGCCGGCCGAGGTGATCGTCGCCGACCCGGCGGGCCTCGCCCTCGACGAACTCACCGCGGCCTCGGTCGCCGTGCACGCCGGGCCGCCCACCGCACCCTGGGTCGCCGACTGGACGGACCTGACCGAGGACCGCCCCGACACCCTCCTTCTCGACCTGCTCTGCGCCCAGGAGTTCTCGGGCGCCGACGCGGTGGGCCACACCCCCGCCGCCGACGACTACGCCTTCGTACCGGCCCTGAAGCCGCTGCTCGTGCGCCGGACGCTCCTGGACTCGGGCGCCCCGCCGGACAGTTGGTCGCGGGCCGGGCACCGCCTGTTCGCCGTGCGTGGAAAGGAACCGTCATGACCCGCACCCTCCGGGCGCTCGTCTACGGCGACGTGGACCTCAACCTCATCGACGGCTCCGCGGTCTGGGCCCAGTCGACGGTCCAGGCACTGTCCCGCGCCGGCTGCCGGACCCGCCTCGTCCTCAAGGCCCCGGTCGAGACGGGCCGGCTGACCGACCCCCTCGCCGGCCTGCCCGGGGTCACCGTGGTCCGCCCGTACGAGGAGCACCTCGTCCCCGGCCAGGGCGCACACCCCCTCTCGCCCTTCCAGGCCTCGCAGTTGCTCGCCCGGCTCGACACGGAGGAGCGCTGCGACCTGCTGGTGCTGCGCGGCCGGCGGCTGGTGAAGCAGATCGTCGGGGACGGCGCCTTCGACGGCCGCATCTGGGCCTACCTCACCGACATCCCGCAGTCCCCGGCCGAGATGACCGAGGAGGCCCGCGCCGACCTGGCCCGCATCGCCACCGCTTCCCGCCAACTCCTTTGCCAGACCGAGGAGTTGCGCTGCTTCCTGGAGTCCTGGGTGCCGGAGGCCTGCGGCCGCTCGGTACTCTGTCCGCCCGCGGTGCCCGAGCCAGGCTTCCCGGTCCCGGCCCGCAATGGCCTGCACGATCCGGTACGCCTCGTCTACACCGGCAAGTTCGCGCCCCGCTGGAACACCCTGCCCATGACCCGGCTGCCCGCGATGCTCGCCGAACGCGGCATCAGGACCGAACTGCACGCCGTCGGGGACAAGATCCACAAGGACGCCGCCCACCCCGGCTTCGACACCGCCATGGCCGAGGCGCTGCGCACCACCCCCGAGGTGGTCCACCACGGGGGCGTACCGCGCGAGGAGGCCATGCGGCTGGCCGCCGACTGCGACCTCGGCCTCGGCTGGCGCGACGCCTCCCTCGACGCCAGCCTCGAACTCTCCACCAAGGTGCTGGAGTTCGGCTCCCTCGGCCTGCCCGTCGTGCTCAACCGCACCCCCGCCCACGAGGCACTGCTCGGCGCCGACTACCCCCTGTTCGTACCCGGTGGCGCCACCCTCGCGGACGCGGCGGACGCCGTGTCCGTCGCCGTACGCGACACCGGGGCCCGGCACCTGGCCGCCGACCGGTGCGCCGCGGCCGCCCGCGAGTACACCATGGAGGCCACGGCGGCCCGCTGGCGCGGCCACCTCGACCGGGCCTTCCCCGCCGCGCCCGCCGCCGTCGCCACCCGGGCCCGCCCGCTGCGGGTCGGTGTCGCCGGCCACGACCTGAAGTTCCTCACCCGCCTCCTCGACCACCTGCGCGCGCTGCCCGGCCTCGACGTCCGGATCGACGCCTGGCCCGCGCTCGCCCGGCACGACGCCGCCGCCAGCCGCGAACTCGCCGACTGGGCCGATGTGGTGGTCGTCGAGTGGTGCGGCCCGGCGGCGATCTGGTACAGCCGTCACAAGCGGCGCGGCAGCAGGCTGGTCGTGCGCCTGCACCGCTTCGAACTCGACGCCGGATACCCGCGCCAGGTCGACATCGACGCCGTCGACCGGGTGGTGTGCGTCAGCCCGTACTACGCCCGCGCCACCCGGGACCGCACCGGCTGGCCCGCCGCGAAGATCACCACGATCGGCAACTGGGTCGACGTCGACCAGCTCGACCGGCCCAAGGCGCCCGGCGCCCGCCACCGCCTCGGCATGATCGGCATCGCGCCCAGCCGCAAACGCCTGGACCTCGGCCTCGACGTCCTCGAAGCGCTGCGCGCCCGCGACCGGCGCTGGCACCTCTCGGTCAAGTCCAAGCCGCCGTGGGAGTACTGGTGGATCTGGAACAAGCCCGAGGAACGCGAGCACTACGAGGCGATCCTGCGCCGGATGCAGACCTCACCGCTGCTCGAAGGGGCCGTCGTCTTCGACCAGTTCGGCCCCGACGTGCCCAACTGGCTGCGCCGCATCGGCCATGTCCTGTCCACCAGCGACGACGAGAGCTTCCACCTCGCCCCGGCCGAGGGCATGGCCTCCGGCGCCGTACCCGCGCTGCTGCCGTGGCCGGGCGCGGACGAGATCTACGACCGGCGCTGGATCCACGACACCCCCGAGGCGATGGCCGACGCGATCGCCGGACTCGCCGAACAGGAGGACTGGCGCTCCGCCGGGGCGACGGCCCGCGAACAGGTGCGGGAGGGATTCTCGCTGGAGCGGGTGGCGAAGGACTGGACGGAGCTGCTGGTGTCCGGCTGACACGACGCGCTGACCGCGGAGGGGCGGGGTGCCGGATCGGTGACCTGCCCCTTTGCGGCATCCGGCACGGCGATGGCATGGCGGCCTCTTCGTCCCGAAGCCGCCGAGCCCTGTTCATCCGTCCGGCAGGCAGGAGCGGAATCGGTCGAGCAGTTCACGTGCGGCAGGGCTCTCCGCGTCGAAGGTCTGGCCCTGTTGTTCGACAGGAAGAACCGGACCCCACATGCGGGCGCCGTGACAGCGGAAGCAGAAGGCGATCTCGAAGAGCCGATCGGTGGAGCTGTGCGCCCGGATTCCCCAGCCCGGGAGGAAGCAGCGGTACAGCTCGCCTTCCGGTAGGCCGGCGATCAGGGACAGAGCCTGCCGGGCCTGGTCTCCCTCCCAGATCCCGACAGTGTCGCCGGCCAGGTTCTCCGAACTGAGGTGCCTGACGGGGTCGGTGATACGGACGACCTCGATGAGTTCGGTCTTCCCGTGGGCCAGCGGCAGCAGCATGCCCCCAGCCTCCCCGATCGTGACTTCACTGACCAGGGACGGCCGCGGCGGCGCTCGCGGGGGAAGGCGTCAGGCTGACGCCTCCTGCCGGCCGGTCGGGTCGGGGAGCAGGCGGGCTTCCAGTCGGTTCGGGTCCGGCCAGCGGACGTCGTAGGCCCAGCCCAGCTTCTCGAATATCCGGATCAGCCGTGCTGACGGGTCGAGTTGGCCCGGCAGCACCCCGTGGCGTGCGCCCGTGGGGTCGGCGTGATGCGAGTTGTGCCAGCTCTCGCCGAAGGACAACAGGGCGAGCGGCCAGAAGTTGGTGGCCTTGTCCCGGGCGGCGAACGGGCGTCGGCCCGCCACGTGGCAGACCGAGTTCACCGACCAGGTGACATGGTGCAGCAGCGCCATCCGCATCACGCCGGCCCAGAAGAACCCGGTCAGCGCACCGGCCCAGGTGCCGGTGACGAGCCCGCCGACCAGTGCGGGGAGCAGGAGGGAGGCGACGGTGAGCGGTCCGAAGAACCGGCCGACGAGCCGCAGGTCGGGATCGGCGGCGATGTCGGGGGCGAACCTGGCCCGGTTGCTCAGTTCCCGTTTGAGCATCCACCCGATGTGCGCGTGCAGCAGCCCCTTGAGCAGCGCACGCGTGTCGGTTCCGAAGCGCCAGGGCGAGTGCGGGTCGCCCTCGCGGTCGGCGAAGGCGTGGTGGCGGCGGTGGTTCGCCACCCACTGCACCGGCGAGCCCTCCACCCCCAGCGAGCCCGCGACGGCCAGGGCGATGCGCAGGCCCCGCTTCGCCTTGAACGAGCGGTGCGTGAAGAGGCGGTGATAGCCGACCGTGAGGCCGAAGCCGGACACGAGGTAGGCGACCACGGCCATGGTGACGTCCAGCGCCGACAGGCCTCGCCCCCACACCAGCGGCACCGCGACGACCAGGCAGACCAGCGGGCCCACCACGAAGAGCCACATCGCGATGCCCGCCGCCGCGTTCTGCGGAGCGTCGAGCAGCGGTTTGGCCCCGGCCGCGGTCTCGGCATCGCCTTCGCTGAGGGCCTGTTCGGTGACGGTCTGTTCGGGACGGTCGGCTGTGCTCGGGCTCATCGGTTCCCCGCCGTTGCTCGAATCAAGGGTGTCGGACACGGTGACGCCTACGGCACACCATCGCAGCGAACGGCATCCCCGCAGGTCATCGCTTATGTCCAGGGTGTGAACGGTGCGG
This sequence comes from Streptomyces sp. NPDC054770, assembly GCF_053611985.1. Classification (NCBI taxonomy): domain Bacteria; kingdom Bacillati; phylum Actinomycetota; class Actinomycetes; order Kitasatosporales; family Streptomycetaceae; genus Streptomyces; species Streptomyces sp. NPDC054770. The sequence goes on along the minus strand of NZ_JBSHBL010000040.1, from coordinate 84,157 downwards.
GACCAAATCGCCTTCGGCGAGGCTCCGGGAGCACTTGATCTCAAGTCCGCTTGAGGTTCTAGGGTCGAGTGCGTTGACGCCGATGCAGGGGAGGGGAACGGTCATGAGGACACTGGTGCTCGGAAGGATGCCCGCCAGGGTGACGGCTGTGCTGGACACGCTGCGTGCGGACGGTTTCGACGCGGAGGGGGTCGGCACCGACGACGAGGCCCGGAAGCTTTTGGAGACCGGGGAGTTCGGGGTGCTGATCATCGGCGGGGGCGTGGGGCCCGACTCCCGCGCGGCGATCAAGGAGCTGGCGACGGGGTCGGGGGTGCGGCGCGTGATCGACGGGGCGCTGGCGGAGCCGTTCGACGCCTACGTGCGGCGGGAGTTCGAGCCGCGGATCCGGGAGGCCGCCGAAGGGTGACGGCCATGGTCCGCCCGGGCACGGGCCCGGGCGGACGCACGCCTGCGCCCTCCTGAAGCAGCCGGCTCAGGCCGTCACGGTCTCCGGCCGGGATGCCTCGCGGGGGGTGCGTGCCCCGAGGTCCTCCGTGGCCAGCCCGTGGGTCTCGCGGGCGGTCAGTGCCGCGATCACCGGCGGTACGCACAGCGCGGCCGTGAACAGCGCCACCGCCGACCAGTCGTCGCCGCCCGGACCCGCGATCTGCGCCGCGAAGGTCACCGCGAACCCGGCCACCGCGAACCCGATCTGGGTGCCGATCGCCATGCCCGACAGCCGGACCCGGGTCGAGAACATCTCGCCGTAGAAGGACGGCCAGACACCGTTCGCCGCGCTGTAGACGATGCCGAAGGCGACGATCCCGAGGATCAGGGTCAGCGCGTAGGAGCCGGTGGAGATCGCCCACAGGTAGCCGAACATCGCCACCGCGCTGCCCGCCGCGCCGATCAGGTACACCGGCCGCCGGCCGATCCGGTCCGACAGCGTCGCCCACGCCGGGATCGCGCCCAACGCCACCACGTTCGCCAGCGCACCCACCCACAGCATCGACGTCCTGGACATCCCGACCGAGTCGCTGGTCGCGTACGCCAGCGCCCACACCGTGAAGATCGTGCTCACCGAGGCGATCAGCGCGCCCCCGATCACCCGCAGCACGTCCGCCCAGTGGTGGCGCAGCAGCGTCACCAGCGGCAGCCGTACGACACCCTCGCTCGCCGCCTGCCGGGCGAAGGCCGGGGTCTCCTGGAGTGTGCGCCGGATGAACCAGCCGGCCACGGCCACCACGACACTCAGCCAGAACGGCACCCGCCAGCCCCAGGACATCAGCTGGTCGTCGGGGAGCTGGGAGACCGCGATGAAGACCAGGGTGGCGATCAGCTGGCCGCCCTGGGTGCCGCTGAGCGTGAAGCTGGTGAAGAAGCCGCGCCGGTTCGGCGGCGCGTGTTCGAGGCTCATGGAACTCGCGCTGGCCTGCTCACCGGCGGCCGAGATGCCCTGGAGCACCCGGCACAGCACCAGCAGCACCGGAGCCAGGCCGCCGACCTCGGCGCGGGTCGGCAGACAGCCGATCAGGAACGTCGACAGGCCCATCAGCAGCAGCGTGAAGACCATGATCTTCTTGCGGCCGATCCGGTCCCCGAAGTGCCCGAGGAACAGCGCGCCGACCGGCCGGGCCGCGTACGCGACACCGAACGTGGCCAGCGAGAGCAGGGTCGCGGTGGCCGGGTCCGACTCGTCGAAGAAGACCTTCGGGAAGACCAGCGCGGCCGCGCTGCCGTAGATGAAGAAGTCGTAGTACTCCAGGGCGCTGCCGATCCAGGCGGCCAGGGCGGCCTTCCTCGGCTGGCCACCGGGTGGTACGGCGGTGGCGGCGGACTGGGCGGGGACGGACACGGCGGTGCTCCTTCGGGGAACTCCAACGTAAGCGGAGTGAGCGGCGGGGGAGAAGGCCGGATCCCAGGGATGACGGGGTCGGCGGTCCAGGGGGCGGGTGCTAATTAACCCACTGGATAGTTAGTCGCGATGGGTACGGATGTTGCGCTCGCGTTTCCCCGGTGTCAAGAGGTCGTGCCGGTGCCGTTCGGCGTCCGTCGCTCCGGCGCGGTCAGTCCGCCGCGCGCTCCGCGGTGAGGTAGGCGATCACCATGTCGCCGAGCATGGCCCGGTAGTGCGCGCGCTGCGCCGGATCCACCAGGTCACGGCCGAAGAGGACACCGAAGGTGTGCCGGTTCGCCACCCGGAAGAAGCAGAACGAGCTGATCATCGCGTGCAGGTCGACGGCGTCGACATCGGCCGTGAACAGGCCGGACTCCTGCCCCGCGGCCAGGATTTGGCGGATCACCTCGAGGGCCGGCGAGCCGATCCTGCCGATCCTCGCGGAGGCGGCGATGTGCTCGGCGCCGTGGATGTTCTCGATGCTGACCAGACGGATGAAGTCCGGGTGCTGCTCGTGGTGGTCGAAGGTCAGCTCGGCGAGCCGGCGGATCGCCGCGACCGGGTCCAGGTGCTCGACGTCCAGCTGCTGCTCGGCCTCGCGGATCACGCCGTACGCGCGCTCCAGGACCGCCGTGAACAGCTGCTCCTTGCCGCCGAAGTAGTAGTAGATCATCCGCTTCGTGGTGCGGGTGCGGGCCGCGATCTCGTCGACGCGGGCGCCGTCGTAGCCGGCCCGGGCGAACTCCTGGGTGGCCACGTCGAGGATCTCGGCCTGGGTGCGGGCGGCGTCGCGGAGCCGCCCGTTGGTCTGTGCCGGTTCGTCGACGCTGGTCATCGGGTTCCTATCGGGTTCCTTCGAGGGGCAGGCCGGTGCGGAGATTGTAGAAGCCCGTGCCGGAGCTGTGGCCGGCCAGGTCTTCCCCTGCCGCGGTCTCCAGTGCTATAGCTAACGTACTAGTTCGTACATTAGCTTTAGCGATGCCGCTCGGGAGGGCCACGTGGCCAAGGACTCGTATCTCGTCGGACTGATCGGTTCCGGCATCGGCCCGTCGCTCAGCCCAGTCCTGCACGAGCGGGAGGCCGACCGGCAGGGGCTGCGGTACCTGTACCGGCTGATCGACATCGACGTGCTCGGCGTGGCGCCGGAGGCCGTGGGGGAGCTGGTGCGGGCCGCGCGGGACCTCGGCTTCGACGGGCTGAACATCACGCACCCCTGCAAGCAGCTGGTCATCGAGCACCTGGACGTGCTCACCCCGCAGGCCGAGGCGCTCGGCGCGGTCAACACGGTGGTCTTCGAGGCCGCCGGCAGGGCCGTCGGCCACAACACCGACGTGACCGGGTTCGCGGCGTCGTTCGCACGCGGGCTGCGGGACGCTCCGCTGGAGAGGGTCGTACAGCTCGGTGCCGGGGGCGCCGGGGCCGCGGTCGCGCACGCGACGCTCACGCTGGGGGCCGAGCGGGTCACTGTCGTGGACGCGGTGGAGGAGCGGGCCGCGGATCTCGCGGGCTCGCTGAACCGGTACTTCGGCGCGGGGCGCGCGGAGGCCGGGACGCCGGACCAGCTGGCGGAACTGCTGGCCGGCGCCGATGGTCTGGTACATGCGACGCCGACGGGGATGGCCGCGCATCCGGGGCTTCCGTTGCCCGCGGAGTTGCTGCGGCCCGAGTTGTGGGTGGCCGAGGTGGTGTATCGGCCGTTGGAGACGGAACTGGTGCGGACCGCACGGGCGTTGGGGTGTGCGGTGCTCGACGGGGGCGGGATGGCCGTGTTCCAGGCCGTGGATGCGTTCCGGTTGTTCACGGGGAGGGAGGCGGACAGTGGTCGGATGCTCGCCGACATCGCGGAGTTGGCCGAAAACTCGGCTGGGCAGGTTGTGTGACTGGTGCGGGCCGGTTGTGGCTGGTCGCGCCCGCGCGGCGGCAGCCGCAGATTCGATACAGCCCCGCGCCCCTAGGTAAGTGCAGTGCACGTGAGGAAAAAGTTCATGCGTACTTCCATTGCCACCGTTTCGCTCAGTGGGTCTCTGACCGAGAAGCTCACGGCCGCCTCCCGGGCCGGGTTCGACGGGGTTGAGATCTTCGAGAACGATCTGCTCGCCAGTCCGCTCTCGCCCCGTGAGATACGGGCTCGGTGCGCCGATCTGGGGCTCACCGTCGATCTCTACCAGCCCATGCGGGACATCGAAGCCGTCCCGGAGGGCGAGTTCGCGCGCAACCTTCGCCGCGCCCGCCACAAGTTCGAGCTCATGAGGGAATTGGGCGCCGACACCGTTCTCGTCTGTTCCTCCGTCTCCCCGCTCGGGGTCGACGACGACGATCTCGCCGCTGAGCAGCTGACCGAACTGGCTGCTCTCGCGCAGGACTTCGGGATCCGTGTCGCCTACGAGGCGCTTGCCTGGGGGCGGCACGTCAGTACGTACGACCATGCCTGGCGGATCGTCGAGGCGGCCGGGCATCCCGCGCTCGGGACCTGTCTCGACAGCTTTCACATCCTCTCCCGCGGGTCCGACCCCAAGGGCATCGAGGACATCCCCGGAGAGAAGATCTTCTTCCTCCAACTGGCCGATGCCCCGCTGCTCGCCATGGACGTGCTCCAGTGGAGCCGGCACTACCGGTGTTTCCCGGGGCAGGGCGGGTTCGACGTCGCCGGGCTCGTGCGGCACGTGCTGCGCGCGGGGTACGACGGGCCGCTCTCCCTCGAGGTCTTCAACGACGTCTTCCGGCAGGCCGAGGCCGGGCCGACCGCCGTCGACGCGCAGCGTTCGCTGCTGGTGCTGCAAGAGGCCGTCGGAGTGGGGGAGTTGCCCGCGCCGGTGGTGCCGACGGGAGTCGCCTTCGCCGAACTCGTCACGCCGGACGCCGAACCCGTCTCGGCGCTGCTCGGAGCCCTCGGCTTCGCCCGGACCGCGCGTCATCGGAGCAAGCCCGTCGACCTGTGGGAGCGGGGCGAGGCCCGGATCCTGGTCAACACCGGTCCCGCCGCCCGCCGCGACGGCACCGGGCTCGCCGCCGTCGGCCTGGAGTCACCGGATCCGCGGGCCGCCGCCCGCCGCGCCGAGGCGCTGCTCGCCCCGGTGCTGCCGCGCCGCCGCGCCCCCGAGGACGCCCCGCTCGACGCGGTCGGCGCCCCCGACGGCACCGAACTGTTCTTCTGCGCCACCGGCCGCGACCCCGAACTCCCGGACTGGCGCGCCGACTTCACCGAGGTGCCGCACGCGCCGGGGGCCGCCCCGGCGCGCATCGACCACCTCGCGCTCGTCCAGCCCTGGCACCAGTACGACGAGGCGGCCCTCTTCCACCGCAGCGTCCTCGGCCTGCACGCCCAGGACAGCGTGGACGTCGCCGACCCTTACGGACTGCTGCGCTCCCGCGCCGTCACCAACGGCGACGGCAGTGTCCGGATCGCCCTCGGGGTCGGCGCGGCCCCGGCCGACGACACCCTGCACGCCCAGCACATCGCGCTGGCCGTCGAGGACGTGGTCGCCGCCGCCCGGTCCTTCCGTGCGGCCGGCGGTGATCTGCTCCCCATCCCCGCCAACTACCACGACGACCTCGCCGCCCGGTACGAGTTCGCCGACGGCGAGCTGGACACGTACCGCGAGCTCGGCATCCTCTACGACCGCGACGCGGGCGGTGTCTTCCGGCACTGCTACACCCGGACGGTCGGACGGATGTTCTTCGAACTGGTGGAGCGGGATCCCGGTTATCGCGGATACGGCGCCCAGAACGCCCCGGTGCGCCTCGCGGCCCAGCACGCCGGGCGGCCGGCCCGCTGAACCGGGGCCGGGTCCGGGTGAGCTTGCAGTGAGAGGCCGGTGAGACACAGGCAGGGTTCAGGATCCTTACAGCTTCCACGACCGATACTCACGAACATCCTGAATGTTCCTTGACGTTCCGGATGTGACGTTCGTCGAGATCCAGTCGTCCTAGAGGCCGTAGAAATCCAGGGCGTTCTGGAAGTCCTGGATACCGGGAGTCCTGGAGGCCGTCCGCGATGCCGAGCCCTGTCAGTGCCGAGCCGCTCGTCCGTGCCGAGGGGCCGCCGCCCTCGCCGCCCCGGGCGCGGAGCCGTACCCTGCGCTACGAGCGCCCGATCCTCGCCGGCATCGCCACCGTCGCCGCGCTGCTCTTCTTCTGGGGCATCGGGCACAGCGCCTACCACGCCTTCTACGCCAGCGCGGTCCGCAGCATGACCGACAACCCGGTCGCCTTCCTCTACGGCTCCTTCGACCCGGGCAACTCCATCACGCTGGACAAGCTGCCCGGCTTCCTGTGGCCGCAGGCCCTGTCGGCGCTGGTCCTCGGCTTCCACCCGTGGTCCCTGGTGGTCCCGCAGGCACTGGAGGGCGTGGCCTCGGTGGTCCTGCTCCACGTGGTGGTACGACGCTGGGCCGGGGTCCCCGCCGGGCTGCTGGCCGCCGCCTTCCTCACGCTCACCCCGGTGACCGTGGGCCTCGGACGTTCGGTCACCGAGGACGCCCCGTTCGTCCTGCTGTTGCTGCTTGCCGCCGAGGCCACCCAGCGGGCCACCGCCCAGGCCCGGCTGCGCACCCTCGTCCTGGCGGGCGTCTGGGTCGGGGTGGCCTTCCAGTGCAAGATGCTGGAGGCCTGGGCGGTGCTGCCGGCGCTGGCCGTGACCTATCTGGTGGCCGCTCCCACCACGTTGTGCCGCCGGATCCGGGACCTCGCCGTGTCCGGGGCGGTCATGCTGGCGGTGTCCCTGTCCTGGATGCTGGCCGCCGGCCTCACTCCGGCCGCCGCCCGCCCCTACCTCGACGGCACCACCGACAACTCACCGATCGCCCTGGTCGTCGGGTACAACTTCCTGACCCGCTTCCAGGCACTGGGCATCGACGCGGCGGGCACCGGCAGCATCGTCGCCGACCGGGCGCACGGCAGGGCGTCGGTGGGGATGGGGGACAGCGTCTGGAAGATGTTCAGCCCCGGGCTGGCCAGTCAGACGGGCTGGCTGTACCCACTGGCGGCGCTGGGCCTGGCCGCCGGGCTGGTCACGCTGTGGCGTCGCCGCCCGCAGCGCACCGATCCCTTCGTGGCCGGATACCTGCTCTGGGGCGTCTGGCTGGTGACGTTCTTCCTGGTCTTCAGCTTCGGCAGCGTGACCGGACACACCTACTACATGGGCGTGGTGGCGGTCGGCCTGTCGGCCCTGGCCGCCACTGCCGTGACCCGGGTGCGGCGCCGGAGCGTGCTGTGCGCGGTCCTCGCCGTCAACGTCGGCTGGTGCGCGGCCCTCACCCTGTACTACCCGCGCTTCTTCACCTGGTCGGTCGCTGTCGCCGCGGTCCTGGCCCTGCCGGCGCTGGTCCTGTTCGCCGTCGGCGGGTCGCGTCCGCGCCGGACCGCCCTGGCCGTCGCCCTCGCCGCGGTCCTGGTCGTGCCCACGGTCTGGTCCGCGTCCGCGACCTCCCTGCGCTACAACCAGCCCGGCGGCTTCGGCCGGATCGGCCCGGGCAGCATCGCCACCCGCAACGGCGCCTCCGCCCTGAACCCGGCCCAGCAGCGCGTCCTCGCCTACCTCACCGCCCACCGCGACGGCGCCCGCTACCTGGCCGCCGTGCCCCGCTGGCAGATGGCGGCACCGTACATCCTCTCGGACAACGCCTCCATCCTCCCGCTCGGCGGCTTCACCGCCCATGTGCCGTACCCCGCGCCCGGCACCTTCCACCACCTGATCGACACCGGCCGGCTTCGCTACGTCCTGCTCTCCGCGGCCGACCTCACCCACCGGGCCCGGGGCGCGAAGACCCCGGGCCGGGCCTTGATCCGCTGGGCCATCGGCCACTGCTCACCGGTCCATGTCGCGCGCTACACCCTGTACCGCTGCGGACCGGGCCACGGAGGGTGACCGCGCCGGATCAGCCGATCTCCGAGAACACGAAGGAGAACTCGGCCGGTCCGGCGTGGAGTTGGTACTGCGGCAGGACGCCCGGGCCGCAGGACTGCGAGCCGATGCCGTGCTGGCCGTGGTCCAGGTTGACCCAGACAGTGTCACCTGCGACCAGATCGGTACGGTGCGCCGCCGCGTCCAGTTGCTCGGTGGTCCAGCGGCGGGCCGTGAACCAGAACTCCGGGTCGCCCTCGATCCGCAGGCCGCCGATCTCCGCCCAACGGACGTCCGCGCGGGCCCCGTTCTCCTGCGGGCGGAGATACGGCGTCTGCATGTCGTCCACCGTCGACTGCCAACGGCCCACTACAGACGCCGCCTTGGTGTCCGGATAGGCCTCGCCCGGCCCGCCGCCGAACCACCGCACCCGGTCGGCCGCCGCCAGCCCGAAGCGGACGCCGAGCCGGGGCAGCGGCACCGTCCAGTCGCCGTCGGGGGCCACGGAGACGGTGAGCCGCAGGCGGCTGCCGTCCGTGGTCCAGCGGTAGACCGTCACCAACCCGAACTCCCAGGCCGCGGGCGCCACCCGGGTCCGCACGGTCAGGGCATCACCGCCCGGCTCCACCGCGTCCAGGCGGTGCCGCATGCGGTGCAGACCGAACTTCCGCCACAGGGCGCCGTAGCGGATGTCGCTCTGCCAGGCGGCGCCCTCGTCGTTGTCGGTCGTCGCCCGCCACACGTCCAGCCGCGGTCCGGTCACCGCCACCGAGCCGATGCTCCGCAGCGCGCCGCTGCGCGCGTCGAAGACGGCCGGGCCGAGGGTGATCGGCCCGTCGCCGGACACCACCGGTCCGGCGGAGGCCGCGAAGGACGTCAACTTCCGTCCCGATACGGGGAACTGGCCCCAGGCCACCACATGGCCCCGCGGCCCCCAGGCGGTGTCCGCCGCCAGCAGGGCCCGTACCGTCCACTGCGTCTCGCCGCTGCCGGAGGCGACCGGCGGCTCCGGCAGCTTCACCTCGGCCGACTCGCCGGGCGCCAGCGCCGGTACGGCCAGCGGGCCCGACTCGACGGTCTCGCCGCCGACCTGGTACGACCACTCGAAGTCCAGCGCGGACAGATCGGCGAAGTCGTGCTTGTTGGTGACGTGTACGGTCCCGTCCGCGGCGTCGCCCTCGATGCGGACCGGCTCGATCACCTTCTTGTACTCGACCAGCCCGGGGGAGGGCCGCCGGTCCGGGAAGACCAGGCCGTCGCAGACGAAGTTCCCGTCGTGCAGTTCCTCGCCGAAGTCGCCGCCGTACGCGTAGCCGTAGCGGTCGTCCTCGATGCCGTGGTCGATCCACTCCCAGATGAAGCCGCCCTGGAGCCGGTCGTACGACTCGAAGATCCGCTGGTAGTCGGCGAGGCCACCGGGGCCGTTGCCCATCGCGTGCCCGTACTCGCAGAGAATGAGGGGGAGTTGACGGCGCTTGTGGGTGCCGCCGTCCAGGCCACGGCCGATCCGCTCGACCTCGGCGTGGTCGGCGTACATCCGCGAATACACGTCGGTGTCACGGCAGTCGATGTCACCCTCGTAGTGCACGAGTCGCGACGTGTCCCGGCCGTGGATCCACTCGGCCATCGCGGTCAGGCCCCGCCCGGTGCCCGCCTCGTTGCCCAGGGACCAGATGACCACCGACGGGTGGTTCTTGTCGCGCTCGACCATCCGGGCGGCCCGGTCGAGCAGCGCCGGGGTCCAGCGGTCGTCGTCGACCGGGTTGTCCCGCCAGGACTGCTCGGTGAAGCCGTGGGTCTCCAGGTCGCACTCGTCGATCACCCACAGGCCGTACTCGTCGCACAGGTCGAGGAAGGCCGGGTGCGGCGGGTAGTGGGAGGTGCGGACCGCGTTGATGTTGTGCCGCTTCATCAGCAGCACGTCCGCCCGCATGGTCTCCAGGTCGAGGGCGCGGCCCCGCTCGGGGTGCCACTCGTGCCGGTTGACGCCCTTGAAGAGGAGAGGCCGGCCGTTGACCTTGATCAGACCGTCGGCCAGCTCCACCGTCCGGAAGCCGATGCGCAGCGGCACCCGCTCGCCCCCGGTGGCCAGCACACCGTCGTACAGCCGCGGAGTCTCGGCCGTCCACGCCTCGACCGGCACGGACGCCGACTCGCCGGTGGCGATGTCGATGCCCAGCTCCGGCACGGTGACCCTGCCGTCCACGTCGGAGTCGACGCGCAGCGTGCCCGCGCCGGTGACATGGTCGTAGGAGGCGTGCACGAAGAAGTCGAGGACGCTGCCGGCCGGGCGGTGCAGCAGGGTCACGTCCCGGAAGATGCCGGGCAGCCACCACTGGTCCTGGTCCTCCAGGTAGGAGCCGGCCGACCACTGGTGGACCCGGACGGCGAGCACGTTGCCGGCCGGCTCGAGGAGATGGCCGACGGCGAACTCGTGCGGCAGCCGGGAGCCCTTGAACTCGCCGATGTCCGTGCCGTTCAGCCATACCCGGGCGCAGGACTCGACGCCGTCGAAGCGCAGCACCGTCCCGCCGTCCGCCGGGTCCCAGCCCGCGGGCAGGTCGAAGAACCGAAGGTGGTCACCGGTGGGGTTCTCGGTCGGGACCCTCGGCGGATCGACCGGGAACGGGTAGAGGTGGTTCGTGTAGATCGGTGCGCCATGCCCCTGGAGCACCCAGTGCCCCGGGACCGAGACCTCCGCCCAGCTGTCGGCGTCGTACCCGGGCTCGGCGAACGAGTCGTCCTCGGCGTCCGCCGTAGGCGACAGCCGGAAACGCCAACTGCCGTTCAGGGAGAGGGAAGCGGCGTCCGAGGCGGGATACCAGGCGCGGGGCGGCAGGGCCCCGGAGCCCGGTGAGACGTCCTCGACGTAGTCGACAGCCGTGGCAGAGCGGAAAGTCATCGGTCTCCAGGTCTTTCGAGGTGTGTTCGAGGCGGGTCAGCCCTTGATACCGGTCTGCGCGATCCCCTGGACCAGCCAGCGCTGGAGGAAGAGGAAGACGAACACCAGGGGCAGGATGGAGATGGCGGTGGCCATGAAGATCAGGTGGAAGTTGACGGTCTGGTTGGTCATGAAGGACGAGAGCGCGATCTGCACGGTCCAGGAGCTCGGGTCCTGGCCGATGACCAGCGGCCACAGGAAGGAGTTCCAGGCGCTGATGAAGGTGATCGTCGCGATCGCAGCGAAGAAGTTCAGCGAGTTGGGTACGACGATCCGCCAGTACGCGCCCCAGTAGCCGAGCCCGTCCACGCGTGCCGCCTCCTCCAGTTCCTTCGGGAATCCGAGGAAGTACTGCCGGAAAAGGAAGCAGGTGAAACCACTGAACAGGCCCGGGATGATCAGACCGCGGTAGGTGTCCACCCAGCCGAGGGACGAGACCAGCACGAAGCTGGGCACGAAGGTGACGGCCGTGGGGACCATCAGGGTCGCCAGGACCGCGTAGAAGACCTTGTTGGCGTGCCGGTACGGGATGCGGGCCAGGCCGTAGCCGGCCAGGGAGCACACCAGGAGCGTGCCGACCGTGGTCAGGACGGCGACGACCAGCGAGTTCACCATGGAGCGGCCGAACTCGACCGTGGGGTCGTCGAACAGCTCGGAGATGTTGCCCCACTGGAAGGAGGGCAGCAGCTTCCAGTTCTCGCCCGTGATCTCCAGGTCCGTGGAGAGGGCGTTGCGGACGATCAGGTAGAAGGGGATCAGGAAGAGCAGGGCGGCGATGCCGACGGCGACGTACAGCCCCGTGTTGCCGAGGACGCCCCCGCCCTTCCTGCGCCGCTTGCCGACCTGAGGTGCGGTGGTGGTCACTTGGACTCATCCCCCCTTCCGAATCCCATGAACTTGCCCTGGACCAGGGTGACGAGACAGATGAGAAGCGACAGGATTACCGCGCCGGCGCTGCCCGCGCCGTAGTCCTGGCTGGTGCCGAGGGCCGTCTTGTAGAGCTCCATGAGCGGCGTCTGCGCCCAGGTCGCCTTCTGCCCGACGATGTTGAAGAACTCGTCGAACGCCTGGTAGGCGGCGATGAGCAGCAGCAGGATCACCGCGGTCGAGGTGGCGCGCAGTTGCGGCAGCGTGATGTACCGGAAGGTCTGCCAGCCCCGCTTGGCGCCGTCGATGGCGGCGGCCTCGTACAGCTCGGCCGGAATGTTCTGCAGCGCCGCCAGGAACAGGATCATGTAGAAGCCCGACTGGATCCACAGCCGCAGGGTCACGATGACCAGCCAGTACCAGGGCGGAGTGGGGTTGGACATCCATGCGATGGTGTCGGCGCCGAACCAGCCGATGACCGTGTTCGCGAGTCCGAAGCGGACGCCGCTGAAGATGGACATCTTCCAGATCAGGGCGGCGGCCACGTACGAGACGGCGGTCGGCAGGAAGAACACCGAGCGGAAGAACGCCCGCATGAACCGCAGCTCGTTAACGAGCAGCGCGAGCCCGAGGGACAATGCCCAGGTGGTCGGCACGATGAACGCGGCGAACACGGTGAACGTCAGCAGCGAGTCGGGGAAGCCGCTGTTGGTGAGGATCTGCTTGTAGTTGTCGAAGCCGATGAAATGGCTCGGCGTGACGGTGTAGCGGGCGTCGAAGAAGCTGAGCCAGACGCTCCAGCCGATCGGCACGATGACGAAGATCGCCAGGCCGATGAGGAAGGGCCCGGTGAAGAGCCAGAAGTTCACGGTCGGGTTGCCCCGCAGGCCCCGCCGCGGCCGGGCCGGGGAGGCCTTGGCCGGGGCGGGCTGGGCGACCCCGCATGTGGTGGTGGTCGACATGTCGTGGTCTTCCCGGCGGCCTATCCGAACAGCTTCTTGAGCTCGACGTTGACCTTCTTGTCGCAGGTGTCGAGCGCCGCCTCCGGGTCGCCGTTCTTGCGGACGGAGGACGCGATCACGTCGGCGAACGCGGTCTGCATCGTCTGGTCGTAGGCGATGTTGTCGAAATGCCCGTAGTCGGTGAAGAGCTTCACGCCCTCGGCGGCCAGGCCGGACTTGAGCTTGGTGGCCGCGCCGGCGATCGAGGTGCGCGGCGGGATGTGGAAGCCGTACGAGGTGGCCCAGTCCTCCTGGTACTGCTTCTGGTCGATCCACAGCCACTTGACGTACTCCTTGGCCGCGTCGACGTTCTTGCCCTTGGCGTTGACGAAGATCGACCAGCCGCCGTTGTAGACGGACAGCTTGCCGGCGCTGCCGATCTTCGGGAACGGGAAGATGCCGAGATCGTCACCGAGGGCCTTCTGCATGGCCGGCATGGACCACATGCCGCCCCACTGGATGGCACACAGGCCCTGGTTGAGCGAGGACGGGTCCCAGAAGTCGGTCGGTGCGTCCAGGAGCACGTTGCCGCTGGTGAACAGCGTGCGAAGCTGCTTGAGACCGCCGATGACGCCGTCCGTGTGGTAGGCGATCTCGTTCTTGTCGTTGATGGTGTCGGCGCCCGCGGACCAGATGATGGGGTTCTGGATCGCGCTGAAGTCGTTGCCGAGGAAGACGCCCTTGACCTTGCTGGTGGTGAGCTTGGCGGCGGCCTCCAGCAGCTCGTCGAGCGTGGTCGGCACGTCGACCTTGGCCTTCTCCAGCATCGACTTCCGGTAGTAGAAGAACTGCGGGTCGTCGATCATCCGGATCCCGTAGATCTTCCCGTCGACCGTGTGGGAGTTGATGTCGTTCGGGTTGAAGTCGTCCTTGACCGGGTCGATGATGTCGCTCAGGTCCGCCACCTGGCCGCTCTTGACGAGCTGGAGCTGCGGGTGGAACTCGAAGACGTCGGGCGCCTTCTTGGTGAGCAGCGCCGCGAAGAGCGCGGACTCGAAGTTGTTGCCCGTGATCCAGTTGGTGCTGACGTCGGCCTTCTTGTACGCCGCCGCGTACCGCTTGAGGGCCTGCTCCGTCCCCGCCTCACCGTAGGCGTGGAAGTACTGGGTGAGCTGGGTGCCCGACCCGCTGCCCCCGCCCCGCCCGTTGTTGCTGCCGCACGCGGCCAGGGTGCCGGCAGCGGCCATGCCCGCGGCCGCCCGGAAGAGAGACCGGCGGGACCAGTTGTTGTTGCTGAGTGCCGACATGCTGACGTCCTTGTCTGTCGAGTGCGGCTGCGGCGCTGTGGCCGTGAGAGGCCCTGAAAACCTCGGCTGGCCAGATGGCTGAAATTGCGTTGCGGAGCGGGACGTTAACCTTCGGCTAATGCTTCGGCAAGAGGTTGGACGAAGTCTGCGTGAAACGTTGTACCCGGTTCGGGATGACGAACGGGTGGGAAAGCAGGGTGAGTTGAGGGCCGCCGGACCAGGGGGTGGCCGGCGGCCCTCGGTAAGGGCGGTGAGGTGCGGTTACTGTCTGGTCCAGACCTCGTTCGTGCCGCTGTTGCAGCTGTAGAGGATCACCTTGCCGCCGTCGGCGGTGGCCTGCCCGCTGACGTCCAGGCACTTGCCGGACGCCTCGCTGAGGATCTGCCCGTTGGCGTTGAGCAGCCAGTGCTGGCTCGCGTCACCGGTGGGGTCGGCGGTGGCGGTCAGGCCGGATCCGGAGGCCGTCAGATAACCGTTCGCGCCCTTCAGGGTGCCGTTCGCGTCGTACGACCAGGACTGGTCCGCCGCGCCCGTGCAGGTGGCGATCGAGGCCCCGGAGGCGTCCGCCGTCAGGCACTTGCCGGACTGCTTGCCCGCCAGCGCGCCGGTGACCGCCGAACTGCCGTGGCCCTTCTGGTCGAAGACGTACGTCGTGATGGAGCGGGCCGCCAGCGTCGCGGAGACCGTACCCCCGCTCACCGACGGTTTCGCCACGTCGGCCCAGTCCTCGGTGGCCGACGTGCGCACCGCCTCCCTGGCCCGTACCGGTGCCGCGCTGTTGAAGTGCAGACTCAGCGGGGTGTCGGTGGTGTTCTGGTTGTTGACCACGACCACCCACTTGCCGTCCTTGTCGTAGGACGACACCTCGACCCCGTCCGGTGCCCCGGTCACGTTGTGCGCGACCGAGCCGGGTTTCACGAACTTGCTGTACTGGCCGAGCGCGTAGTACCGCTTGGTGAAGTACAGCGTCTGGTTGCCGTCGGTGGCGTAGTCCGGGTCGTAGTAGATCAGGCCGTCGTTCCAGCCCTCGTCGTTCTTGGTGTACGGGTCGCTGCCGTACCCGCTGGCGAGCGCCACCCACCACTGGAAGGCCGAGTCGTGGGCGCTCGCGAAGTCCTTGTAGATGATCCGGGACATCAGCAGGGCGTTGTCGATGGACGGGTCGTACTCCTGGTTCCAGCCCGTCGAGCCCTTGCCGAAGCAGCAGATCTCGGAGGCCCAGGACGTCCTGCCGGCCGTCTTCGCCGTCTCGTAGACGTTGCCGAGCTGGCCGTCGGTGGGGTTGTTGTACGTGTGGTGGGCCAGCTTGGACACGTACTGCGCGGTGCCCGGCTGGGACAGCCACTGCGGGACCTCGGTGCCGAACAGCACGGTGCTGCTGGACTCGTCGGCGATGATGCCCGTCTTCTGGTGCCGGGCCTGCTGCTCGGCGCCGAGTGCCCGCACGATGTCGTCGCGCTGGTCGACGGTGACCTGCATGCCCTCCTGGCCGCACGAACCGAAGTCGTTGTCCGGCTCGTTGAAGGGGCTGATGTAGTCCAGTTTCACGCCCTGGCGGGAGAAGTGGTCCGTGACGTCGGCAATGTACCTGGCGTAGGCGGTCTCGTCCTCCGGCTTCAACTGGCCGCCGCAGCTCTGCCCGTTGGTGGTCCACTGGGCGGGCGCGCTGTTGACGAAGCCGATCAGGTCCTCGACACCGTACTTCGCGGCGTACTCGAGGAAGGCCTGACCGCCCTTGTCCCTGCTCCAGTCGTAGGAGCCGTCGGCGTTCAGGAAGTCCTCGGCGGCGCGCGCCGGGGTGGTGACGGCGACCCCGCCGCCGCCGATGTTGTAGCGGTACGAGCTGAGGTCCAGGCCCTGCTTGGAGAAGAGCAGCTTCGCCACCCGGGCCTGGACCTTGGGGGAGAAGTTCTGGAGGTCGTTGACCCACCAGGCGCCCGAGGCGCCGATGTCGTCGATGGTCTGGGCGGCGTGCGGGGAGACCTCGGCGGCGGAGGCGGTGCCGGTGGCGGCCGAGGTGGACGGGGCGGATATCAGGGGTCCGGCGACGGCCATCACTGCCGCGGCCGTCAGGAGGGCCGATCTACTGCGGTGGGGGTGAGACACGTGCATCCCTTCCGTCGTCATGAAGGTGGTGCGGTACGGCTCCTTGCGGGGCTGGTGGTGCGTTTCGGGGTCCTCTGCCCCGCCGACTGCAGGGCGCCCTCCAGGGCGAAGGTGGCCGCGCCCAGGCAGACCGGGTCGGTGGGGACGGGAGAGAGGACGATCTCGGTGGCGGCGAACGGCCGCCGCAGCGCGTGCCGCCGGACGGCCTCGCGCACCTCGTCGAGCAGCGGTGTGCCCAGCTTCCTGGCGACCCAGCTGCTGAGCACGACCACCTCGGGGTTGTACACGTTCACCAGGTCCGCGATGCCCGCGCCCAGGTAACGGGCCGTGTCGCGGACCACCTTGACGGCCACCGGGTCGCCCGCGGCGACCCCCAGGGTCAGGGCGTCGATGGTGGCCGTCTGGTCCTCGGGGTGCAACAGCGTGGAGCGGGGGCTGAGTTCGCGCAGGTTGAGCATGATGCCGGGGGCGCCGACATAGGTCTCGACGCAGCCGTGGTTGCCGCAGTGGCACAGCCGCCCGTCAAGGACCAGCGTCGTATGGCCCCACTCCCCGGCGCTGTTGCTCACCCCGCGGTAGAGCCCGCCGCCGAGGACCAGCCCGGCCCCCACCCCGGTCCCGAGGTTCACCACCACGGCGTCGTCGCGGCCGCGTGCCGCCCCGAACCACAGCTCGGCCACCGCGCTGGCCCGCAGCGGGTTGTCCAGGTGCAGGGGGTAGGCGATGTGCTCGGCGAGCAGATCGAGCAGCGGCACGTCGTGCCAGTCCCAGTTGGGCGCGTACTCGGCGACCCCGGTGGCCCGGTCCACCTGCCCCGGCACGCTCACCCCGACGCCCAGCACCCGCGCGCCCTCGACGCCGGCCTGGGTGACCACCGAGCCGACGGCGGTGGCCACATGGCCGACCGCCTGCTCGGGCCGGCTCTCCCCGGGGCGCATCTCCTCCACCGCGCGGGCCAGGACGTTCAGTCCCAGGTCGAACAGTTCCACCCGGACGTAGGTCTCCGCCATGTCGACGCCGATCAGCGCGCCGCCCGCCGCGTTGACCGCGACGAGTCCCCGGGGACGGCCGCCCGCGGAGTCCTCGAAGCCGACCTCCGTGATCATCCGGAGGTCCAGCAACTCACCGACCAGGGTGGCGACCGTGGCCACGCTCAGGCCGGTGGCGGCGGCCAGGGTCTGCCGGGAGGTGGGGGACTGGGCGATGATCTGGCGCAGCACCTCGTAGCGGTTCGCGGTGCGGATGTCACGCGATGTGCGCTTCACGCAGCTGCCCCTCCCATCCCGTCACGGCCGGGCCGGGGCGTACGACGGCACCGGCGCCGCGTCAGGCTATGGGCTTCCCAGGACTTTCGACAAGGGGTTAGGAAAGGGGCCGTAGAAACTCGGCGGACCTGGCGGGCGGCGATGCCGTCGTTCCGGGCCGGGATCAACACGTCGAAACGACCCGCCAGTTGTCACTGACGGGCCGTCGAGAACTCTGCTAGGGCTGCTTGTTCCACTCGGCGATCACGGGCCACCCGTGCTCGGTGGACAACCGGCTGACCGTCCCGGTGGCCAGCTGGAACAGCCTGCCCTCGGCGGGCGGCAGACCCAGGCGGCGGGCCGTCAGCACGCGCAGGAAGTGGGCGTGGGCCACCAGGATCACATCACCGGTGTCGGCCGTCAGCGCCTTGTCGAGCCTGGCGAGCACCCGGTCGGCGCGGGCCCCGATCTGCTCCGGCGACTCGCCGGGGTGGCCCTCCGGGCCCGGCGGGACGCCGTCGGTCCACAGGTACCAGTCGGGGCGGGAGCGGTGGATCTCCGCCGTGGTGATGCCCTCGTAGCCGCCGTAGTCCCATTCGTGCAGATCGGGGTCGGGCACGACCCCGGTCAGTCCGGCCAGTTCGGCGGTGCGTATCGCGCGGCCCAGCGGGCTGGACAGCGCCAGTGCGTAGGTCCGGTCGGTGAGGAGCGGGGCGAGGGACTTGGCCTGTTCCTCGCCGTGCTGGGTGAGGGGCAGGTCGGTCCAGCTGGTGTGCTGTCCCGACATGCTCCACTCCGTCTCACCGTGGCGGACCAGAAGGAGGTCCCCCACGGCGGACTACTCCTTCGACTCGACGGCGTGGCCGCCGAACTGGTTGCGCAGCGCCGCGATCATCTTCATCTGCGGGGAGTCGTCCTGGCGGGACGCGAACCGGGCGAACAGGGAAGCCGTGATCGCCGGCAGCGGCACCGCGTTGTCGATGGCCGCCTCCACGGTCCAGCGGCCCTCGCCGGAGTCCTGCGCGAAGCCCTTCAGCTTGTCCAGGTGCTCGTCGTCGTCCAGCGCGTTGACCGCGAGGTCGAGCAGCCAGGAGCGGATGACGGTGCCCTCCTGCCAGGAGCGGAAGACCTCGCGGACGTTGTCCACGGACTTGACCTTCTCCAGGAGCTCCCAGCCCTCGGCATAGGCCTGCATCATGGCGTACTCGATGCCGTTGTGGACCATCTTGGAGAAGTGCCCGGCGCCGACCTTGCCGGCGTGGACATAGCCGTACGGGCCCTCCGGCTTGAGCGCCTCGAAGATCGGGTGGAGCCGCTCGACGTGCTGCTTGTCGCCGCCGACCATCAGGGCGTAGCCGTTCTGCAGGCCCCACACACCGCCGGAGACACCTGCGTCGACGAAGCCGATGCCCTTGATGCCGAGTTCGGCGGCGTGCTTCTCGTCGTCCGTCCAGCGGGAGTTGCCGCCGTCGACCACCGTGTCGCCCTCGGACAGCAGGTCCTTGAGCTCGTCGACGACGGACTGGGTGGCGTGGCCCGCCGGGACCATCACCCACACCACACGCGGGGCGTCGAGCTTCTCGACCAGTTCCTCGATGGACTTGACGTCGGAGACGTCGGGATTGCGGTCGTAGCCGATGACGGTGTGGCCGGCGCGGCGGATCCGCTCGCGCATGTTGCCGCCCATCTTGCCGAGGCCGATCAGTCCGAGCTGCATGTCATTCACTTCCTAAGCGTTCGGTACGTCGAGACGAGAGCGGTGGTGGACGGATCGAGGCCGGGGACGTCCGCGCCTTCCGTCAGGGCGGGCTCGATGCGCTTGGCGAGCACCTTGCCGAGCTCCACGCCCCACTGGTCGAAGGAGTCGATGTTCCAGATCGCGCCCTGCACGAAGACCTTGTGCTCGTAGAGGGCCACGAGCTGCCCGAGGACCGACGGGGTCAGCTCGCGGGCCAGGATCGTGGTGGTGGGGTGGTTGCCCCGGAAGGTGCGGTGCGCCACCTGCTCCTCGGCAACTCCCTCCGCGCGGACCTCCGCCGCCGTCTTGCCGAAGGCCAGCGCCTGCGTCTGCGCGAAGAAGTTCGCCATCAGCAGGTCGTGCTGCGCCTTGAGTTCACCGCTCAGCTCGGCGACCGGCTCGGCGAAGCCGATGAAGTCCGCCGGGATCAGCTTGGTGCCCTGGTGGATCAACTGGTAGTACGCGTGCTGGCCGTTGGTGCCGGGCGTACCCCACACCACCGGGCCGGTCTGCCACTGCACCGGCCGGCCCTCCCGGTCCACCGACTTGCCGTTGGACTCCATGTCCAACTGCTGGAGGTAGGCGGTGAACTTGGAGAGGTAGTGCGAGTACGGCAGCACCGCGTGCGACTGGGCGTCGTGGAAGTTGCCGTACCAGACGCCCAGCAGACCGAGCAGCAGCGGCGCGTTGGCCTCGGCGGGGGCGGTGCGGAAGTGCTCGTCGACCAGGTGGAAGCCGTCCAGCATCTCGCGGAACCGGTCCGGGCCGATGGCGATCATCAGGGAGAGGCCGATGGCGGAGTCGTAGGAGTAACGGCCGCCGACCCAGTCCCAGAACTCGAACATGTTGTCCGGGTCGATGCCGAACTCCGTCACCTTGCCGGCGTTCGTGGAAAGGGCCACGAAGTGCTTGGCCACGGCCTTCTCGTCGCCGCCGAGCCCGTCAAGGAGCCAGGTGCGCGCCGAGGTCGCGTTGGTGATCGTCTCGATCGTGGTGAACGTCTTCGACGCGACGATGAACAGGGTCTCCGCCGGGTCCAGGTCGCGGGTCGCCTCGTGCAGGTCGGCGCCGTCCACGTTGGACACGAAACGGAACGTCAACTCCCGTGCCGTGTAGGCGCGGAGCGCCTCGTAGGCCATCGCAGGACCGAGGTCGGAGCCGCCGATGCCGATGTTGACGACGTTCCGGATCCGCTTGCCGGTGTGCCCGGTCCACGCGCCCGAGCGGACCCGCTCGGCGAAGCCGCCCATCTTGTCCAGGACGGCGTGCACGGCCGGGACCACGTTCACCCCGTCGACCTCGACCACCGCGTCGCGCGGGGCACGCAGGGCGGTGTGCAGGACCGCCCGCTGCTCGGTGATGTTGATCTTCTCGCCGCGGAACATGGCGTCCCGCAGCCCGAACACGTCGGTGGCGGTGGCCAGTTCCTGGAGCAGGGCGAGGGTCTCGTCCGTGATCAGGTGCTTGCTGTAGTCGATGTACAGGTCGCCGACCCGTACGACGTACCGCTCGGCGCGCGCCGGGTCGGCCGCGAACAGCTCACGCAGGACGGGCCGTCCCTCGGCCCGGTGGTCCTCCAGGGCGGCCCACTCGGGCCGCCGGGTGAGCTCGGGGGTGTCAGGCATGGGAAGCGGTCTCCTTGGTGCCCTCGCCCTGAAGAGCGACGGCGTACATCTCGTCGGCGTCGAGGCGGCGCAGTTCCTCGGCGATGAGTTCGGAGGTGGGGCGGACCTTCAGGGCGAGGGTGCGCGGCGGCTGGCCCGGCAGGGTCAGGGTGGCCAGCGGGCCCTCGGGGCGGTCGATGACGATCTCGCCGGACGCGGTACCGAGCCGTACCTTGGTGACGACCGGGCCGGGGGAGACCACGCGGTCCACCCTGACCTTCAGCCGCGCCTCCAGCCAGCGGGCGAGGAGTTCGGCGCTGGGGTTGTCCGCCTCGGCCTCCACGGCCGCCGAGGTCACGTCGGCCCGGGCCTGGTCGAGGGCGGCGGCCAGCATGGACCGCCACAGGGTGAGCCGGGTCCAGGCCAGGTCGGTGTCACCGGGCGCGTAGTTGCGGGCCCGGGTCTCCAGCACCTGCATCGGCCGCTCGACCGCGTACAGGTCGGTGATCCGGCGCTGGGCGAGCGCGCCCAGCGGGTCCTTGGACGGGGTCTCGGGGGCCTCCACCGGCCACCACACGACCACCGGGGCGTCCGGCAGCAGCAGCGGCAGGACGACGGAGTCGGCGTGGTCGGAGACCTCGCCGTAGGTGCGCAGCACCACCGTCTCGCCGGTGCCGGCCTCGGAGCCGACCCGGACCTCGGCGTCCAGCCGGGACGCGGTGCGGTCGCGCAGGGTGCGGGCGTGCCGCTTGATGACGACCAGGGTGCGCGAGGGGTGCTCGTGCGAGGCCTCCTCGGCCGCCTTGATCGAGTCGTAGGCGTTCTCCTCGTCCGTGACGATCACCATCGTCAGGACCATGCCCACGGCTGGTGTTCCGATGGCGCGGCGACCCTGCACCAACGCCTTGTTGATCTTGCTTGCCGTGGTGTCCGTCAGGTCGATCTTCATGGCCTGCGCCAGCTCCGTCCGTCTCGTGCGAGCATCTCGTCGGCTTCCTGCGGTCCCCAGCTGCCCGACTCGTACTGTGCGGGCTTACCATGCTTTGCCCAGTACGTCTCGATCGGGTCGAGGATCTTCCAGGACTCTTCCACTTCCTGGTGACGAGGGAACAAATTGGCGTCGCCGAGCAGCACATCAAGGATGAGCCGCTCGTACGCCTCCGGGCTGGACTCCGTGAACGACTCGCCGTACGCGAAGTCCATCGTCACGTCCCGGATCTCCATCGAGGTGCCCGGCACCTTGGAGCCGAACCGGACGGTCATGCCCTCGTCGGGCTGGACGCGGATGACGATCGCGTTGGCGCCGAGTTCCTCGGTGGCCGTGGAGTCGAAGGGGGAGTGCGGGGCCCGCTTGAACACCACCGCGATCTCGGTGACCCGGCGGCCCAGCCGCTTGCCGGTGCGCAGGTAGAACGGGACGCCCGCCCAGCGGCGGTTGTCGATGCCGAGCTTGACGGCCGCGAAGGTGTCGGTCTTCGACTTGGGATCGATGCCGTCCTCCTGGAGGTAGCCGATCACCTTCTCGCCGCCCTGCCAGCCCTCGGCGTACTGGCCGCGCACGGTGTGCCGGCCCAGGTCCTCCGGCAGCCGCACCGACTTCAGGACCTTCAGCTTCTCGGTGAGCAGCGCGTCCGCGTCGAACGCGATCGGCTCCTCCATCGCGGTGAGGGCCATCAGCTGGAGCAGGTGGTTCTGGATGACGTCACGGGCCGAGCCGATGCCGTCGTAGTACCCCGCCCGGCCGCCGATGCCGATGTCCTCGGCCATCGTGATCTGCACGTGGTCGACGTACGACCGGTTCCAGATCGGCTCGTACATCTGGTTGGCGAAGCGCAGCGCCAGGATGTTCTGGACGGTCTCCTTGCCCAGGTAGTGGTCGATGCGGAACACCTGGTCCGGATCGAACACGTCGTGCACGACCGCGTTCAGGTCCTGCGCGGAGGCCAGGTCGTGGCCGAACGGCTTCTCGATGACCGCCCGGCGCCAGGAGCCCTCCGGCGGGGTCGCCAGGCCGACCTTCTTCAGCTGCTGGACGACCTTCGGGAAGAACTTCGGCGGCACGGAGAGGTAGAACGCGAAGTTGCCACCGGTGCCCCGGGAGGAGTCCAGCTCGTCCACGGCCGACTTCAGCTGCTTGAACGCCGTGTCGTCGTCGAAGTCGCCCGGGATGAACCGCATGCCCTCGGCCAGCTGCTGCCAGACCTCCTCCTGGAACGGGGTCCGGGCATGCTCGCGCACCGCGTCGTGGACGACCTGGGCGAAGTCCTGGTCCGCCCAGTCCCGGCGGGCGAAGCCGACGAGCGAGAAGCCCGGCGGCAGCAGGCCGCGGTTGGCCAGGTCGTAGATGGCCGGCATCAGCTTCTTGCGGGACAGGTCACCGGTCACTCCGAAGATGACCAGGCCCGACGGGCCCGCGACCCGCGGCAGCCGTCGGTCGCGCTCGTCGCGCAACGGGTTGTCCCAGTCGGCGGCGGGCACCACCGGCACCCGCACCTCCTTGGCGGTCTCGCTCATCACGCCTCAACTCCCTTGCTGTCCAGGGACTTCGCGACGGCGTCCAGCAGGTCCTGCCAGGCCACCTCGAACTTGGCGACGCCCTCGTCCTCCAGCTTGCCCACGACCTCGTCGTAGGAGATGCCCAGCCGCTCCACCGCTGCCAGATCGGCACGCGCCTGCTCGTAGCCGCCGGTCACCGTGTCGCCGTGGATGTCACCGTGGTCGGCGGTCGCGTTCAGCGTCGCCTCCGGCATGGTGTTGACGGTGCCGGGGGCCACCAGCTCGTCGACGTAGAGGGTGTCCTTGTAGGCGGGGTCCTTCACGCCGGTGGAGGC
The DNA here is from genome assembly GCF_053611985.1 of Streptomyces sp. NPDC054770. Lineage (NCBI taxonomy): Bacteria > Bacillati > Actinomycetota > Actinomycetes > Kitasatosporales > Streptomycetaceae > Streptomyces > Streptomyces sp. NPDC054770. The sequence continues at coordinate 60,857 of NZ_JBSHBL010000040.1, read as the reverse complement.
CCACAGCGGGCGCTGCTTGTTGGCGCCGGCCGCCGCCAGGGCCGCCCAGCGGTCGCCGGCGAAGACCTGCTCGTACGCCTCGTACGCGAGCCGTGCGTTGGCCAGTGCCGCCCTGCCCTTGAGCGCGAGCGCCTCGTCCGTGCCGATGACGGTCAGCCGCTTGTCGATCTCGCTGTCGACGCGGGAGACGAAGAAGGAGGCCACGGAGTGGATGGTGGCGAGGTCCAGGCCCTTGGCGGCGGCCTGCTCCAGGCCGGCCAGGTAGGCGGCCATGACCTCGTGGTAGCGCTCCAGGGAGAAGATCAGCGTGACGTTGACGCTGATGCCCTCGGCGATGACCGCGGTGATCGCCGGGAGACCGGCCCTGGTCGCCGGGATCTTGATCATCACGTTGGGGCGGTCGACCAGCCAGGCGAGCTGCTTGGCCTCGGCGACGGTGGCGGCGGTGTCGTGGGCGAGGCGGGGGTCGACCTCGATGGACACCCGCCCGTCGGTGCCATGTGATACATCGTATACAGAATGCAGGACATCGGCCGCGGCCCGCACATCCCGCGTCGTCATCATCCGCACGGCCTCCTCGACCGTGACCCCCCGCACGGCCAGGTCGGCGAGCTGCTCCTCGTACCCTTCGCCGGAGCCGATGGCGGCCTGGAAGATCGACGGGTTCGTGGTCACGCCCACGACATGGCGGTTCGCAACCAGCTCGGCGAGGTTGCCGGTGCTGATCCGCTTGCGCGACAGGTCGTCCAGCCAGATCGAGACGCCCTCGTCGGAGAGGCGCTTGAGTGCTCCCGCGGTGGCGGTTGCTTCGGTCACAGTGATCATCTTCCTCTACTGAACTGTTTCTGGCTGGCGGATCAGGCGGTACGGGCGGCGGCGAGGGACTCGCGGGCCGCGGCGGCCACGTGCTCGGCGGTGAAGCCGAACTCGGCGAACAGGGTCTTGGCGTCGGCGGAGGCGCCGAAGTGCTCCAGGGAGACGATCCGTCCGGCGTCGCCGACGAAGCGGTACCAGGTCAGACCGATCCCGGCCTCCACGGCCACCCGCGCCTTCACGGCCGGCGGCAGGACGCTCTCGCGGTACTCGCGCGGCTGCTCCTCGAACCACTCCACGGACGGCATCGACACCACCCGGGCGCCGACCCCCTCGGCCTCGAGCAGGTCGCGGGCCTCGACGGCGAGGTGCACCTCGGAACCGGTGGCGATCAGAACCACCTCCGGGGTCTCGGTCGACGACTCGCGCAGCACGTAGCCGCCCTTGGCCGCGTCCGGGTTCGGCGCGTACGTCGGCACGCCCTGGCGGGTCAGCGCGAGCCCGTGCGGGGCGGGGTGCGTGGCGTGCCTCTTCAGGATCTCGGCCCAGGCTGTCGCGGTCTCGTTGGCGTCGGCCGGGCGGACGACGTTCAGGCCCGGGATGGCGCGCAGCGCGGCCAGGTGCTCGACCGGCTGGTGGGTCGGGCCGTCCTCGCCGAGCCCGATGGAGTCGTGCGTCCAGACGTAGGTCACCGGGAGCTGCATGAGCGCCGACATCCGGACGGCGTTGCGCATGTAGTCGGAGAACACCAGGAAGGTGCCGCCGTAGATGCGGGTGTTGCCGTGCAGGGCGATGCCGTTCATCTCGGCGGCCATCGAGAACTCGCGGATGCCGAAGTGGACGGTACGGCCGTACGGGTTCGCCTCGGGCAGCGGGTTGCCCTTGGGCAGGAAGGAGGACGTCTTGTCGATGGTGGTGTTGTTGGAGCCCGCGAGGTCGGCCGAGCCGCCCCACAGTTCGGGCAGCACCGCGCCGAGCGCCTGGAGGACCTTGCCGGAGGCGGCGCGGGTGGCGACGGCCTTGCCCTCCTCGAAGACCGGGATCTCGGACTCCCAGCCCTCGGGGAGCTGGCCGGCGACGACCCGGTCGAAGAGCCGTGCGTGCGCCTCGTTGCCGGTGCGCCACTCGGCGATGTGCTTGTCCCAGGCCGCATGGGCCTCGGCGCCCCGGTCCAGGGCCCGGTGGGTGTGGGCCAGGACGTCCGCGTCGACCTGGAAGGTCTGCTCGGGGTCGAAGCCGAGGACGCGCTTGGTGGCGGCGACCTCGTCGGCGCCGAGCGCGGAGCCGTGGGAGGCCTCGGTGTTCCGCGCGTTCGGGGCCGGCCAGGCGATGATCGTGCGCATCGCGATGATGGACGGCCGCCCGGTCTCGGCCTGGGCCGACTTCAGTGCCGCGTACAAGGCGTGAACGTCGACGTCACCCTCGGCGGTGGGCTCGATGCGCTGGGTGTGCCAGCCGTAGGCCTCGTACCGCTTGAGGACGTCTTCCGAGAACGCGGTCGCGGTGTCGCCCTCGATGGAGATGTGGTTGTCGTCGTAGACGAAGACCAGGTTGCCGAGCTTCTGGTGGCCGGCCAGCGAGGAGGCCTCGGCGGAGACGCCCTCCTCCAGGTCGCCGTCGGAGACGATCGCCCAGATCGTGTGGTCGAAGGGGGAGGTGCCCTCGGGGGCCTCCGGGTCGAAGAGGCCGCGCTCGTAGCGGGCTGCCATGGCCATGCCGACGGCGTTGGCGACGCCCTGGCCGAGCGGTCCGGTGGTGGTCTCGACGCCGGCCGTGTGGCCGTACTCCGGGTGGCCCGGCGTCTTCGAGCCGTGCGTGCGGAAGGCCTTGAGGTCGTCCAGCTCCAGCTCGTACCCGGCGAGGAACAGCTGGGTGTAGAGGGTGAGCGAGGTGTGCCCAGGAGAGAGGACGAAACGATCCCGGCCGGTCCACTCGGGATCGGCCGGGTCGTGGCGCATCACCTTCTGAAAGATCGTGTACGCGGCCGGGGCCAGGCTCATCGCGGTGCCGGGGTGCCCGTTGCCGACCTGCTGTACGGCGTCGGCCGCGAGCAGGCGCGCGGTGTCCACGGCACGCCGGTCGAGGTCGGTCCACTCGAAGCTGTCGTCGAAGCCGTCCGATGTCTGCGTGCTCATCTCCGTGCTCATCTTCAAGAAGTCCTCGTTCGAAGCGTTCTGGCTGGCCTGACGCGTTCAAAAGTAAAAGTCTGACTTTTGAGAGGGAAGGTCGGAGTGTGTCAGCCTGTGGTGAAAGTGGGACACGGATCTTCGACAGGGACGGCACGAGAAGGACATGACGGACAGAACGCCCAACGGGGCAGGCGACGGTGACGGAATCAGAACCTTCCCCTTCCCGGTGGATCTGAGCGTCGGCGGCGTCGGCATCCAGGTCGGCACGATGGGGACCGAACGCCTGTGGCATGCCGACGCCCCGCTGGAGCGCGTCCACCGCATCGACTTCCACGTGGTCATGCTCTTCACCGAGGGCCCGGTCCGCCACATGATCGACTTCGCCGAGTACCAGGCCCGGGCCGGTGACCTGCTCTGGATCCGCCCCGGCCAGGTGCACCGCTTCTCGCGGACCTGCGAGTACCGCGGAACCGTCCTGACCATGCAGCCCGGTTTCCTGTCGCGGGCCACCGTCGAGGCGACCGGCCTCTACCGCTACGACCTGCCGCCCCTGCTCCGCCCCGACCCACCGCAACTCGCCGCGCTCCGGGCCTCGCTGACCAACCTGCAACGCGAGTACCAGGACACCGAAACCCTCCCCCTGAGCCTGCACACGTCGGTGCTGCGGCACTCCCTGACGGCGTTTCTCCTCCGCCTCGCCCATCTCGCGGCCAGCTCGGCGGAGGCGGCCCGCCGCCAGGCCGACACGACCTTCACCCTCTTCAGGGACGCGGTGGAGAAGGACTTCGCCGCCAACCACAGCGTCAGCGCCTACGCCGACGCCCTCGGCTACTCCCGCCGCACCCTGGTCCGCGCGGTCCGCGCCGCGACCGGCGAGACCCCCAAGGGCTTCATCGACAAGCGGGTCGTCCTGGAGGCCAAGCGCCTCCTCGCCCACACCGACCTCCCGATCGGCCGGGTCGGCGCGGCGGTCGGCTTCCCGGACGCGGCGAACTTCTCCAAGTTCTTCCAACTGCACACCGGACAGACCCCGGTGGCCTTCCGGGCGGAACTGCGCTGACCCGGTTGGGCCGGGCAGCGCGACGGCGCCGGAGGGGAGCCCTCCGGCGCCGTGTGCCCGACTCCCCTGTCAGTGGCCGAAGTCGAACCAGTTCACGTTCACGAAGTCCGCCGACTGGCCGCTGCTGAAGGTCAGATAGACGTCGTGGGTGCCCGTCACCGAGCTGATGTTGGCCGGGACCGTCGTCCAGGTCTGCCAGCCACCGGTGTTGGCGACCGAGAAGCTGCCGATGGGGGAGTTCGAGGGACTGTCCAGCCGGACCTGGACCTGGCCGCTCACCCCGGAGGCCGCGCCGCTCGCCACCCTCGCGTAGAACTGGGTGGCCGCCGTGGAGCCGAAGTTGACCCCCTTGTAGAGCGCCCAGTCACCGTTGGCTACGTACCCGATGTCCTGGCCGCCGCCGGTGTCGGTGGTGGTCTCGGCGGTCACGCCGGACTGGCTGTCGTACGACTCCGCCTGGATGGCGCTGTACGCGTCCCGGTTGCCGGTCGGCGGGGTGGTGGTACCGCTCCCACTGGCCTGCAGGACCTGCACGTAGTCGACGACCATCGGGTGGCCGGACTCGGTGGCACTGGTCGGACCGCCGCCGAACGCGTCCGGGAAGCCGCCGCCCATCGCCACGTTCAGGATCACGAAGAAGCCGTGGTTGGTGGCGTTCGCCCAGGTGGTGGCGTCGACCTGACTGGCCGTCACGGTCTGGTAGTTGACGCCGTCGACGTAGAAGCGGATCGCCTCGGGGCTCACCGAGCGGTCCCACTCCATCGTGTAGGTGTGGAAGCCGGACTGGCAGGTGGTGTTGGGGCAGGCGGTCGAATTGCCCAGGCCCGTCGTCTCGTTGCAGGGGCCGCCCGGGTTGGTGCCGCAGTGCATGGTCGCCCAGACCTTGTTCAGGCCCTGCACGTTCTCCATGATGTCCAGCTCGCCGACGCTCGGCCAGTTCTGGTAGTTGCCCCGGTAGGGCGCGCCCAGCATCCAGAACGCGGGCCAGTAGCCGTAGGCGGCGGTGCCGGTGACGTTCGGCATCTGGATGCGGGCCTCGACCCGAAGCTTGCCGCCGGCCGGGGGCTGGAAGTCGGTACGGGTGGTCTCGATGCGGCCCGACGTCCAGTTGCCGGCCGAGTCCCGCACCGGCGTGATCTTCAGGTCGCCGCTGCCGTCCAGGGCCACGTTGGTGGTGCTGGAGGTCATCGTCTCGACCTCGCCGGTACCCCAGTTGGCGGCACCCCCGGGATACGAGGTCCCGGTGTCGTACTGCCAGTTGGAGGTGTTGACGCCGGTGCCGGCGGTCCCGTTGAAGTCGTCAAGGAAGACCTGGCTCCAGCCGGACGGCACGCCGGGGGCGGAGGCGCTGGCGGGGAGGGTGGCGGTGGTGGCGGCCGCGACCGCCAGGCCCATGGTGGCGAACGCGGCGAGCAGGGCGCGGCGCAGCGAGCGCCGCCGTCTGCGATCCGCAGGGGGTATACCGGAGGTTTCACTCATGGGGGTGCCTCTCGGGTACGGAGGGGGGTGCGCGGGCGGGCCTTCGGGAGCGCCAGGACTTGCTGAGAGCGCTCTCAAAGTGGGCCCAATGTGCTCTCCGGGCCTGCGGTCGTCAAGAGTTAAAACAAAGAATCACCTTGTTTCTCAACGGAGTTCAGGCGGTGAAGCCGGTGCGGCCGCCGTCGCGGACCCTCTCGGTCGTCATCCGGCAGGGTTCGCCCGATTCCCCGCCCGCTTGACGCATGCCGATATGGGAATACGATGGCTGCCATGGCACGAGCAGCGACGACGTCGGACACGTTCAACGCGATCGCCGAGCCGCAGCGCCGGGACATCCTGGCGCTGCTGCGGGCGGGTGAGCGGCCGGTGACCGAGTTGGCCCGGGAGCTGGGGATGACTCAGCCGGGGGCGTCCAAGCACCTGCGGGTGCTCCGGGAAGTGGGGCTGGTGCGGGTCCGCGAGGCGGGCAAGCAGCGCCTCTACGGCCTGGACGCCCGCGGGCTGCGGCCGGTCCACGAGTGGGTCGGCGGGTTCGAGCGGTTCTGGAACGAGAGCTTCGACCGGCTGGACACCTACGTGCAGGACCTCAAGCAGACACGGCAGGAGGACTGACCGATGGCAGGGGCAAGGCAGGAGACGACGCGGGCGGAGCCGGCGACGGCCGGCCGGGAGATCGTGATCTCCCGGGTCATCGACGCCCCGCGGGAGCTGGTGTTCGAGGCTTTCACCGAGGTCCGGCACCTGTCGCGGTGGTGGGGTCCGGAGGGGTTCACCACCACCACGCGGTCCTTCGAGTTCCGCGAGGGCGGGGAGTGGGTCTTCGTGCTGCACGGGCCCGACGGGACCGACTACTCCGAGTGGATCCGGTGGACGCGGATCGCCCCGCCGGAGCGGATCGAGCTGCTGCACGGTGAGTTCCGCGACGACCCGAACGCCTTCGAATCGGTCCTGACGTTCGCACCGGACGGCGCGGCGACCCGGATCGAGATGCGCACGGTGTTCCCCACCAAGGAGCTGCGCGACGAGGCCGTCGAGAAGTACCACGCGGTCGAGGGCGGCCGGCAGACCCTGGACAACCTGGCGGCCTACGTCACCGGCCTCGCACGGAAGGGAGCCGAGGACTGATGGCCGGGAAGGTGTTCTTCAGTGTGTCGATGTCGCTGGACGGCTTCGTGGCGCCCGAGCCCGTGCCCGCCCAGGACGAGCTCTTCGCGCCCGGCAGGCAGGACGACCCGGACGTCCGGCGCTGGCTGGCGCAGTGGACGGAGCTGCAGCAGTGGGTGTTCCCGCTGCGGTTCTTCCGGGAGAACCTGAAACTCGGCGAGGGCGGCGAGGAGGGCCGTGACAACGACGTGGCGCGGGAGACGTTCGAGCGCACCGGCGCGAGCGTCATGGGCAGGCGCATGTTCGACCTCGGCGAGCGGTCATGGCCCGAGGAGGCGCCCTTCCACACCCCGGTCTTCGTTGTGACGCACAGCAAGCGCGACCCGTGGGAGCGGCCCGGCGGCACCACGTTCCACTTCGTCGACGACGGCATCGAGCACGCCCTCGACCGGGCCCGGGAGGCCGCCGGTGACCGCGACGTCCGTATCGCCGGCGGTGGCGCGACGATCCTGGAGTACCTGAACGCCGGCCTGGTCGACGAGTTCTCGATCACGCTGGCACCGGTGCTCTTCGGCGCCGGCACCCGTCTGTTCGACGGCGTGGACGCGTCCAGGATCGCGCTGGAGCCGGTCCGTTCGGAGCCGTCGTCGCGGGTGACGCACCTGACCTACGCCGTGCACCCGCGGTAGCCGCGCACGCCGCTTCGCGTCGGTACACCTACACCGCGCTGCCGGCCTTCCAGTCCGCCCAGGACAGGTTCCAGCCGTTGAGGCCGTTGGATGCCTCGACGGTCTTCTCGCCGGAGTTCTTGACGATCACCACGTCGCCGATCATCGAGCTCTCGTAGAACTTGTAGCCCGCGACCGAGGAGTCGCTCGCGCCCTTGGCGTCGTGCAGGCCGACACAGCCGTGGCTGGTGTTCTCGTGGCCGAACACCGAGGTGGCCGCCCAGTAGTTGCCGTGCACGAAGGTGCCGGAGGTGGTCAGGCGCTGGGCGTGCGGGACGTCGGAGATGTCGTACTCGTCGCCGAGGCCGACCGTGGAGGACTCCATTCGGGTCTGCTTGAACCGCTCGCTGATCACCATGATCCCGGACCAGGTGGTGTGCTGGGCGTTGCCGCCGGAGACCGGGTAGCCGGCGTACGTGGCGCCGTCCCGCTTCACCGTCATCTCCTTGGTCGACAGGTCGACGGTGCTGATCTGCTCGCGGCCGATGTGGAAGGTGACGTCCTTGGACTGCACGCCGTAGACGCCGTCCGAGCCCTCGACGTCCTTCAGCTTCAGACTCAGCGTGATCTTGGTGCCCTTCGCCCAGTACGTCTCCGGGCGGAAGTCGATGCGGGTGTCGCTGAACCAGTGCCCGACGATCTCGACCTCCGGCTCCGCGGTCACGGTGATGGCCTTCTGCACCGCCGCCCGGTCCTTGACCGCGTGCGTGAAGTTGATCGACACGGGCATGCCGACGCCGGACGTGGAGTCCGCCTCGGGCGTGAAGTAGCCGATGAACGTCTCGCCGGGGGACTTGGTGGTGAAGGTGGCCACCGTCTCGTCGGTCGCGCCCTGCGCCTTCGCCGTCACCGTGTACTTCGTACCGGAGTACGGGTTCTTCGCCGACGTCCACTTCGTCTTCGCGTCGTTGAAGGTGCCCGACAGGGTCGCCCCGTCGTTGCCCGCGACGGTCACGGAGGCCAGCGTGCCGTCGGTCACCGTGACCTCGACCGGGGTGGTGAAGTCGGCCTTCTTGGTGCCGGAGACCGGGGTGACCGTGATCGTCGCCTTCTTGGTGGCGGACTTCACGGAGGCCGTGGCACCCTTGCCGTCGGCGGCGGCCGCGGCGTCCGTGGAGGAACTGCATCCGGCCAGCGCGGCCCCCGCGGGCACCGCGCCCAGAGCGGCGAGGATCCCGCGCCGGGACCACTTCCCCGACTGCCGTCCGGACCGGTTCGATATGTGCTGGACGCCCACGACACGCCTTTCTGACTTGTCCACCTGTGTCAGGGCATCCTGCGCTGGTTGTATGGGTGGTTCCTTTGAATCACGGGGGCGCACGCTGAGATTCCGATGAGGAGCGGGGAGGCCACCCCGCGCGGTCGCGGTCAAGCCCCTGCGGACCGGGGCGAGTCGGCCGGAACCCGGGTTGCCCCGGCCCCCGATCGTGAACAGAGTATGAACGCCCGACCGGCGGCCTGAGTTTCCGGTGAGATGACCCTTCCGGCCTGGCTTCCCCACCTGTCCGATCGGAATAGTGAAGAAGCAGCAAGCCGACCCGCCGGAGGTATTCCGTGACCGACGTCCGCAAGCGGCACAACGTGGCCATCGTGGGAGCAGGAGCGGCGGGCACCCTCACCGCCGTCCAGCTCTGCGAGACGGCGCACCGCCGCCGGACTCCGCTCGACCTCGTCCTGATCGACCCGGCCCCGGAGGCGGGCCGGGGCACCGCCTACGCCACCCGTGACCCCCGGCACCGGCTCAACGTGCCCGCCGGCAACATGAGCGCCTACCCGGACGACCCCGGGCACTTCGTCCGCTGGCTCTGCCGGCACGGCGAACCCGCCGTCACCGGCGCCGACTTCGCCACCCGCTACCGCTACGGCGCCTACCTCGCCGACACCCTCGGCCAGGCCCTCGTCCGCGCCCACGGCACGGTCGCCGTACGCCGGCTGCGCACCCGCGCGGAGAGCTGTACCGGCACCCCCGACGGCCGGGTGGAACTCCACCTCGCCGACGGGGGACCCCTGCCGGTGGACAGCGCGGTCCTGGCCACCGGCCCCGCCGGGGCGAGTGCCGGCTGGGCCCCGCCCGCCCTGCACGCCTCGCCCCGGTTCATCGCCGCCCCGTGGGTGCCGGGCGCCCTGGACCCGGTACGGGACAGCCCCGACGACGTCCTCCTGGTGGGCACCGGCCTGACCGCCGTCGACCTCGCCCTCACCCTCGACCGCCCCGGCCGCACCGTGCACGCCCTCTCCCGCAGCGGACTGCTGCCCCAGCCGCATGCCCTCGGCCCGGCCGGCGCCATGCCCGCCCCGGAGGGCCTCGACGACACCTCCCTTGGCCGGCTGCGGCGCGCCGTCTACCGCCATGTGAGCCGCTCCGTGCGCACCCACGGCGACTGGCGCCCCGGCCTGGACAGCCTTCGCCCGCACACCGCCCGACTGTGGCGCAGCCTCACCCCCGAGGAGCGCGAGGAGTTCCTGAGCCGCGAGGGCGCCCTGTGGAACACCCACCGCCACCGCATGGCTCCCGCCACCGCCGAACACGTCTCCCGTGCCCGCACCGCGCGCCGCCTGCACGTCCACACCGGCACGGTGGTACGCGCCACGGACACCGAACAGGGCTCGCTCGCCGTCGAGTTGTCCGGCGGCGCCACGCTGCCGGTGGGCTGGGTGGTCGACTGCACCGGACCCGGCCGCCGCCTCGAAGCCCCCCTCTGGCAGGACCTGTTCGCCTCCGGCACGGCCGTCCCGGGGCCGCTCGGCATGGGCGCGGCCACCCGCGACGGACAGCTCCTCGACGCCCGGGGCCGGGCCGGGCTGCCGCTGTTCACGCTGGGCGCCCCGCGCCGGGGCGAGCTCTGGGAGACCACGGCGATCCCCGAGATCCGCGTCCAGGCGGCCGAACTGGCCCAGCGGCTGCTGCCGCTGCCGGAGCGCCGGCGGGGCTCGCGGCGGCCGGTGGACGGCCACGGGCTGTCCCTGTCCACCCACGCCGAGGCGGCCGCCGCCTACCGCAGCGGGCTCGACCGGGTCCTCAAGGTGCGCTCCGGCGCCGAGGACGCCTTCGCCCGCGCGGTCGCCCTCGACCCCGGCTTCGCCCTCGGCCACGCGGCCCTCGCCCTGCTGGGCCACGAGTGCGCCGCCGCCGTCGACGTGCCGCGCGCCCTCGCCGACGCCCAGCGCAGCGCCCGCGAACGCGCGGACGAACGCGAGCGGTCCTTCGTGGACGTGGTCACGCGCCGGGTGACCGGTGACGACGGCGACGAGGCGCTCGTACGGCATCTGCGGGAGCACCGCGGGGACGCGCTGGCGCTCGCTGCGGCCGTGCCGACCATCGCGTTCTCCGGGGTGAGCGATCTGCAGGACGACGACGCCCTGCGGCTGCTCGACCTGACCTCGCCCGCCTACGACGGACACTGGTTCCACACCTCGCTGCTGGCCTTCCTGCGCCAGGAGCAGGGCCGGCTGCACGAGGCCGGCGAACTCGCCCACCGGGCACTGGCCGCCGAGCCCGCCTCCGGGCACGCGGTGCACGCCCTGGCGCACGTCCACTACGAGTCCGGGGCGCACGAGGCCGGCCGGGACTGGCTCGACGGGTGGGTGTCCGGGCGCGGCCGGGGCGCGGTGCACCGCGCCCACTTCTCCTGGCACATCGCCCTGCACGAACTCGCCCTCGACGACCCGGCCGCCGTCCGCCGACGGTGGTTCGCGCAGCTCGCGCCGGGCCGGGTGGTGAGCGGGGTACGGGCCCTGGTCGACTCGGGGTCGCTGCTGTGGCGGGCCCGGGTGAGCGACAGCTGGCAGGGGGACCTTCCCGTCGCGGGGGTGCTGGAGGCGGTGGAACGCGACGTACTGGAGCGGCCGCAGACCGCGTTCACCGCCCTGCACGCGGCCGTCGCCCTCACCGCGGCCGGGGACCTGGCCGCGCTGCGCCGCCTGCGCGATCACGCCGCCGGCGCCGACGAGGTGCAGCGCGAGGTGGTCGTCCCGCTGTGCGAGGCGTTCGCCGCGCTGGTCGAGGAGCGCTTCCAGGAGGCGGCCCGGGGACTTGACGCCCTGCTGCCCGTGCTGCGCCGGGTCGGCGGCAGCGCGGCGCAGCGGGAGGTCGTCGAGGAGACGTTGCTGTACGCCCTGGTCGCGGCCGGCCGCTGCGACGCCGCCCGGCGCCTGCTGGACACCCGGCTGGACCGCAAACCGGCGCCGCGGGACCGGCGGTTGCGCGCGGCGCTGCCCGCCTGAGCCTCCGCCGCGGTCACCGTCCCCGCCGGGCAGCAGGCGAGGACGGGGACCGCTGCGCGAGCGGGGACGTCGTGGTGTTGGCTCACAGGCCACTCGGCGTTCATGCTTCCGTCAGCCTTCGAGGGTGCGGCGACCGAGCGTCCGCCCTCACAATCCACCCGTGGCCGAGAGTCCGATTCCCCTGCCGGCGGAGGCAGTTGGCGCGGATGCCGCTGCCTGGCGCTCCTCTGACGCCGACCGCTGGCGTGCGCTGCGGCCCGGCCTGTGGGCGCATCCGTTGCCGACGGCGCTCGCGTTGACGCTCGCCTGCCTGGCCGTGCTCCGTCTCGCTCCGGACGACGAGTACCTCTGCGAGGACGGGACCGGATGCACCCCCGACTGGCCCGCCACGGCCCTGGAAGCGCTGATGATCGCCGTCCTGTACCGCGGCATCCGGCGGCTGCCGCTGCCGACCGCCGCGGTCCTGCCGCTGCTGGCCCTGTGGCTGTTCCTCGATCCGGGCACTCCCACCTCGGCGGGCATCGCCGTGGCCGTCGCGGCCTGCTACGCCTGCCTCGGCTGTCTGCACCGGCTCGCCGCCGCCCGCAGACAGCGGCGGCTCGCGCTGGAGGTCGCGGGCCCCGGGCGATACCCACTGCCCGAGGCGGCGATGAAGGTCCGGGCCGACGGCGACGACCTGGGCTGCGGCACGGTGATGGCCGTCGCCGCCGTCCTCGCCTTCGTCCTCGGCCCGCTCGGCATCACCCCGCTCACGGGCACCGAGTTCTTGCAGGCGGTTGCGGTCGTCGGGACCGTCTACGGCAGCCCGAACCTGGCGTACTACATACGAGACCGGCACCGGGCGACCGCTCTTCGCCGCGGCGGCCCGGTACCCGCGCTGCGGGTACTCGTACGCAAGGGGGGCGGCCACAACGACCGGCGTACGTACGTCTTCGCGGCCGACGACCTCGAAGGGCACCGGCCGGTCCTCGGCTGCTACACCCGGCTCGCCGGCAAAGGGTTCGAGAGCCCCGTGCACAACCGGCTGCGGGAGGCGGTGCTCTTCGGCCCGCCCCACCCGGGCGGCGGGCTCGTCCTCGTCTCGTCCGACGGGCGGGAGACGCCCCGGCTCTGTGTCGAGTACAACACCGCACCGGCATGTCAGGAGTTCCCCGTGGGCAGGCCCGAGCAACCCGGGCCCGGCGCCGCCCCCGTGAGCTGGGGACCGGGAACCGGGAGCCGCCTGTGCGCGGTCCTCTTCGAAGCCGCGATCATCGCCTCCGTGGCCGCGTGCTCGGCCCTACCCGTCAGGATGCCCCTTTCGTTCCGCGTGTTCCTTGCCCTCTTGGTCCTCGTGAGCGTCGGCCCCGTCGCCACCCAGTTCAGCTGGCGGGTCACGGCGGACAGCACGGGTCTGTGGGTGGTCGGGCTGCGACGGGTCAGGCATGTGCCCTGGAGTCGGCTCAGCCATGTCTGGCTGAGGGACCGCGGATTCAACATCATCTACTCCGATGACTCCCGTGGCCGCGAACGCGGCGCGGAGGTCTTCGGCGTCGTCGCCCCGTCCTGGCTCAACCGCCGTTTCCGGCGCAGGCCGGAAGCGCTGCGTGCCGTCGACGGGATCCGGGCACTGCAGGCCGACCCCGCGCTGCGCCCCGTCGGGGAAAGCGCCCCCGAGGACCGGGGCAGGCCGGTGGGCCTGCCCGTGCTCGTCGTCCATGCGGTGGCGGCGCTCGCGCTGATCGTCTTCGGCTGATCGGCGCGCGGGCTGCGGGCACACACCGAAGCGATGAGCGAGTCCCGAGCATGTGATCATTCTGATGCCGTGGAGCGGGAACCTCCGATCCCGAGATTCCCTCTCACGAGTCGAAACAGAGCGTTCACAGCGTGTGCATGGTCCTGGACGGATGGTTGCGATCACCATCTGTACAGCAGGTCGCACCGCCGTCACTCCGGGGGACCCGTATGCCCAGCCGCCGCCGTTTCCTCACCGGGGCCGCCGCCGCGCCCGTCGCGCTCGCGTCGGTCGCCGGGTGCGAGGACGGGGACGCGGCACAGCCGGCGGCCGGGCAGTCCCGGCACACCGTCGAACCCGCCGCGGCGGCACCGGCCGGGCAGCCCCCCGCCGGCCGGCTCAACTTCGTCGTGATCCTCGCCGACGACCTCGGCTACGGCGAACTCGGCTCCTACGGGCAGCAGTTGATGCACACCCCGCGCCTGGACGGCCTCGCCGCCGAGGGCCTGCGCTTCACCCAGGCCTACGCGGCCGCCCCGGTGTGCGCGCCCTCGCGCTGCTCGCTGCTCACCGGTCTGCACGGCGGGCACGCGACCGTACGCACCAACCCCTGGGGACCCGGCGGCCAAGGCGCCCTGACCGACCGGGACTTCACGTTCGCTCAGGCGCTCAGGGCGCTCGGCTACCGCACCGGCCTGATCGGCAAGTGGGGCTTCGGACCCAATGCCCCGGACCAGCCGAGCCACCCCAACGCCCGTGGTTTCGAGGAGTTCTACGGCTACCTCACCCACCACCACGCCCACGACTACTTCCCCGAGTACCTGTGGCACAACGGCACCCGCGAGGAGATCCCGGCGAACAAGGGCGGTGCCCAGCGGGTCTACGCCCCCGACCTCGTCTCCGAACGCGCCCTCGGCTTCCTGCACACCCACCGCGACGAGCCGTTCCTGCTCTACCTCGCCCCCACCGTGCCGCACGCCCCCAGCAAGGACCCGCACCTCGGCGAGTACGCCGACCGCCCCTGGACCGGGCCCAACAAGCGGCACGCGGCCCAGGTCACCACCTTCGACACCCTCGTCGGCGACCTCACCGACAAGCTCACCGCACTCGGCCTCGCCGACCGCACCGTCGTCCTCGTCACCAGCGACAACGGACCGCACGAGGAGGCCGGCACCGACCCCGAACTCTTCGACGGCAACGGCCCGTTGCGCGGCTACAAGCGGAACCTGTACGAGGGCGGCATCCGCGTCCCGTTCATCGCCTGGTCCCCGCGCCACGTCAAGGCCGGCACCACCGACCGGCCCACCCCGCTCACCGACCTGCTGCCCACCCTCGCCGACCTCGCGGGCGCGCCCGCCCCCACGGACGTCGACGGGCTCTCCATCGCCCCGCTGCTGCGCGGCTCCGCCGAGGCCGCCCGCCACGACAGCCTGTACTTCTACCGCAACCACGACGGCGTCACCGCCCGCCAGAACGCCGTCGACCACGGCCGCGGCGACCGGCTCGCCGAGGCACTGCGACACGGCGACCTCAAGGCGATCCGGTTCGCGCCGGGCCAGAACCGCCGCGCCCCGGACGACCAGTGGGACGTCGAGCTGTACGACCTCGCCCGGGACCCCGGCGAGGAGCACGACCTCGCCGCCGCCCGGCCCGCCCGGGCGGACGCCCTGGTCAAGCTGATGCACGCGTCCTGGGCACCGGCGTACCCGCGCAGACCCTTCGGTGTGACACTCGAAGTCAGCGGCCGGGGAACGGAGTTCACGGTCACCGCCACACTCGCCAACGGCTCCGCGCGCCCCTGGAGCGCCGCCCGGCTCGCCCTCGACACCCCGAGCGGCTGGACGGTCCACGCCCGGGACACGGCCACCGCGCCCCGCCTCGACCCCGGCGAACACCACACGGTCCGCTGGCGGGTAGTCCGCCCTCAGGTCGCCACCGCCACGACACTCACCTGCCGGGGCACCGCCCACCACGGGGCCGACGAGGTGACGTACACGGCGACGGCGGCCCTCGGCTGAGCGTTACGTCTCCGTCGGGGCCCCGATTCGATCACGTGTCGGAAACGGCTCCCGTCGACCGTCGTCCGGCGGGGCAGCCTGGAGGACATGGGGGATGACAGACTGTGGGACCACCGGCAGGAGCGGGTGGTACGACGCGGTGAGCCGGGCCCGCCCGTACCCGAGGACCCGACGGCCAGGGGGAGTTCGTTCGGCAGGGGCGGTCCGGTGGGCTGTCTCTTCAACGGCTGCCTCGCCGTACTGGTGGCCGCGCTGCTGGTGGTGGTCGGCGCCTGGGTGTGGGGCGGTGTCCTCGGCCACCACTACCGGAACCAGGCCCGCGCCCGGATGCGGAACGCCGTGGCCGGCGCCGAGTCCCGGCTGCGGACATCCGCGGCGGACGGAACCCTGCTGCGCACCGAGATCGACCGCGACGTCCCCGGCCCCGCCACGGCGGGCGACGCCCCGATGAAGGGCGGCACCAAGGGGGTGCGCCGGCAGGGCCGCACCGTCACCGTGACCGCCGAGTTCATGGGCATCGCGCCGGCGGTCGTCATGGGCACCACCGAGGCCACCGGCTGCTACGCGTTCCAGGTCCGGCCGCCCGCGGTCTCGGTCCGCCACCTCCCCGACGCGGACTGCCGCGACCTGCCGTACCAGTCGTGGCGGCCGCCGGCCGAGGTCGCCGCTGACCTGGTCGCCGAACTGCGTGCCGCCGTCGCCCGGGGCGGTCCGGGCGCCGCGTCCACCGCCGAGGTGTGGCGGACCCCGGGCGTCACACCCACGGCGCGGAAGGTCACCGGAGACCTGCTGACGGCCCGCGCCCTGCTGTCGAGAAACGGAGTCTCCGGCCCGGACTGCTACGAGTTCCGGGCCCGGCCCGGCTCCGTGACCGCCGGGAAACGGCCGCGCCAGGCCTGTTACGACCCCTTGTGATCCCGGACGCGCGCCGGCACCGCCCACCACTGGTCCGGGCGGTCCACGACCGGGGCGTCCGGGCCGGTGTCGAGGTACCGGGCCAGGCGCAGCAGGTACGCCGCGATGCCCGCCGCGCCCTGCATCCAGGACGTGCCCGGCGGCAGCAGCGGGGTCTCGATGCGGTACTCCACGAACCGCCAGCGGGCGCCCGCCGCGTCCCGCACCACCCGCTCCACGAGCGCGTCGCCCATCCGTACCGCGGCGCTCACCAGCGTCTTTGCCCTCGGCGTCCCCGCGCAGTCCTGGGCCGCGTCCAGGAGGGCGTCCCCGACCCCGGCGGTGCCGCAGCAGCGGCCGTCGTTGTCCCAGAACCCGGGGCGCAGCCGCTCCGGCACTCCCGAGGTGAGGATCGAGGTCAGGCAGCGCTGCCGCAGCTCCTCGACACCGTGCCCCGCCACCTCGGAGACGCCTGCGTGCGCCAGTGCCGAGAACAGGTGCGAGGTGCCCGCCGGGCCGTGGCACCAGGTGTAGGTGACCGGTTCCACCTCCCGCTTCGACGGCGGGATCGTGTGCGGGACGACGAAACCGCCGTCCGCGAGCGAGCCCACGGACAGTACCTGGCGGGCCGCGTCCACGGCGGCCGCGACGAAGTCCTCGCGGTGCACCGCCGCGCCCGCCACCGCCAGGGCGGCACCCACCCCGGCGGCGCCGTGCGAGTAGTTCGGGTACCGCGACTGCGTACTTGGCGAGATCCCCCAGTCCAGGCCCGCCTCCGTGCGGTCCGCCATCCGCAGCAGGGCCTCGCCGCCGGTCGTCGCGATCGGCTCCGCGTGCTCGCCGCCCGCCCAGACGGCCGTCATGACCACACCCGCGACGCCCATGATGATGTCGGTCAGGGGCGCGTCGGAATCCGGCACGAACGTGGTCGTGGTCCGCCAGCCCTCGGGCGTCGCGAGCTCGGCCAGCCGCCGCAGCACGACCGCCTCGCTTCCCGGCGCGAGGAGTCGCAGCGCCGTGGCGTGGCCGGCCAGGCCGATATAAAGCGATGGTTCGGTCACGACGAGTGCCTGTGCCGACAGGCGGCTCACGATCCCGGCCGCCAGGGCCTGTTCCGGCCCGCTCAGTGCCCGGTACCGCGCAATCTCCGCCAGCACCGGGGCCAGGCCCGCGATGCCCGAGTACAGCGAGTCCCGGTCCTCGGCGGGCGCGAGCTCCCCGGGGTCCTCCTCCGACACCGACTCCGGAAGCCACGGGCCCTCGTCCTCGCGTACCTGCCCCAGCACCCACGTCCAGGCGGCCTCGCCCAGCTCCCGGTACATCTCGCTCGCCGTCACCCGGACACGCTACCCGGTCCGGCCCGTCGTGCGGTCCGGCTGCCAGCCCAGTGCCCGGGAGATCCCGCGGGCCGCCAGCCGTACCGCCGGGACCAGCACCGGGACCTGGGCGTCGGCCTCGGGCACCACCACCGAGACGGCCGCGACCACCCGCCCCGTCGCCTCGCGCACCGGAGCTGCCACCGACAGCGCGTCGTCGGTGACCTGACGGCTGCTCACCGCGGCACCCGTGCGCCGGACGTCGGCCAGGGAGCGGCGCAGCCGGGCCGGATCCGTGACGGTGTACGGGGTGAAGGACGTCAACGGGCCCGCGCAGTAGTCCTGTTGGAAGTCGGGCGTCTCGTGCGCGAGCAGCGCGAGCCCCACCCCGGTCGCGTGCAGCGGCCAGCGGGCACCCACCCGGATGTGCACGCCCACCGCCGAACGCCCCGACAGCCACTCGATGTAGACCACCTCGGTGCCGTCCCGCACCGCCAACTGGACGTTCTCGTGCGTCGCTTCGTACAGGTCCTCCAGATAGGGCAGTGCGACCTGGCGCAGTGCCAGTCCGCGCGGTGCCAGCGCGGCCAGCTCCCAGAGCCGCAGCCCCACGTGGTAGAAACCGTCCGCGTCCCGTTCCAGCGCGCCCCATGCGGTGAGCGCCCCGACCAGCCGGTGCGCGGTGGTCAGGGTCAGCCCGGCCCGGCGGCTTATGCCGGTCAGGCTCAGCGCCGGATGCCCGTGGTCGAAGGCGGACAGGACCGCGAGCAGCCGGTCCGGCGCGGAGCGGGCGGCGGCGGTCATGGCCGGTCGGCGACGCGCAACAGGAGCGTGTGGAGCGCCTCGCGCTCGGCGGGGTCGAGCGGGCCCAGCAGTTCGTTCGTCACCCGCTGGCCCGCCTCGTCGGTGTCCCGCAGGAACCCCCGGCCGGCCTCGGTCAGGACGACGATCCGGCTGCGGCGGTCGTCGGGGGAGGGGCGCCGCTCGGCGAAGCCCAGCTTCTCCAGGTCGTCGACCAGGCCGACGATCGCGCTCGGGTCGTAGCCGAGCCGGGCGCTCAGCTCCCGCTGGAGCGAGCCCTCCGAGCCGGCGAGGAAACGCAGCACCGCGTAGTGGCGCAGCCGCAGCCCCGACTCCTGCAGGAACGTGTTGAAGAGCTGCCCGGAGCGCAGCCCCAGGCGGTACAGCAGGTAACCCGTGTCCGCGTGCAGCCCGCGCATCCACGGCTCGTTCGCGTCGATCGAGGTCGGGTTCTCGGTGTGCCGGCGAGTGATGGCGGTCTCCCTGGTACGGGCCCCGGCGGTGGGGCGGGCTGTCGGACAGATTCCAGCATGAGGCACCAGCCGGTCGGCAACAACTATTGACGACAACAATTATTGCTCTTAGCTTCTATCTCGAAGTCGCAGGTGGCCCCCGGGACCACCGCCGTCTGTGAACGTCGTCTGTGAAGGGACCGACCGTGCCCACCATCGATCTCACCGGCAAGGCCGCCGTCGTCACCGGCAGCGGCCGGGGCCTCGGCCTCGCCTATGCCCACGCCCTCGCCGCCCACGGCGCCTCGGTGGTCGTCAACGACGTGGACGAGACCGTCGCCGAGCAGGCCGTGAAGTCCATCGCCGCGGCCGGCGGCACCGCCGTCGCCGAGGTGGTCCCGGTCGGCACCGCCGAGGCCGCGGACCGCCTCGTGAACCGGGCGGTCCAGGAGTTCGGCCGCCTCGACATCCTGGTCACCAACGCGGGCATCCTGCGCGACAAGGTGCTGTGGAAGATGACCGACGACGACTTCGACGCGGTCATCGGCACCCACCTCAAGGGCACCTTCACCTGCGCCCGCGCCGCCGCCGTCCGGATGCGCGAGCAGGGCGAGGGCGGCACCCTGATCCTGGTCGGCTCCCCGGCCGGCCAGCGCGGCAACTTCGGCCAGACCAACTACGCCGCCGCCAAGGCCGGCATCGCCGCCATGGCCCGTACCTGGTCGATGGAGCTGGGCCGGGCGGGCATCACGGTCAACGCGATCGTCCCGGTGGCCGCCACCGCGATGACCGAGACCATCCCGGCCTTCGCCCCGTACGTCGAGGCCATGAAGAACGGCGAGCCGCTCCCGGACTTCCTCCGCAGGGGCGAGGGCTTCGGCACCCCCGAGGACTGCGCGGCCCTGGTTCCCTTCCTGGCCTCCGAGGCCGCCCGCGGAATCACCGGCCAGGCCATCGGCATCGGTGGCGACAAGGTGGCACTCTGGTCGCATCCGCAGGAGATCAGGGCGGCCTACGCCGACGGCGGCTGGACCCCGGCCACCCTGGCCGACGCCTTCCCCACCTCGGTCGGCGCCGAACTCCAGACGGTCGGCATCCCGGCGCCGAAGCTCCCGGAGGCGTGATGGACATCGAGGCACTGACCGCGATCGACGTCCACACGCACGCCGAGGTCTCCTCCCGGGGCCACTCCTCCCTCGACGACGACCTGCACGACGCCTCCTCCGCCTACTTCAAGGTCGAGGGCAACCGGAAGCCGACGATCGAGGAGACCGCCGCCCACTACCGGGAGCGGAACATGGCCGCCGTGATCTTCACGGTGGACGCCGAGTCCGCGACCGGCACCGCGCCGGTACCGAACGAGGAGGTCGCCGAGGCCGCGGCCGCCAACTCCGACGTCCTGATCCCCTTCGCCTCCGTCGACCCCTTCCGGGGCAAGGCGGGCATCCGGCAGGCCCGCCGCCTGGTCGAGGAGTACGGGGTGAAGGGCTTCAAGTTCCACCCCAGCATCCAGGGCTTCTTCCCGAACGACCGCGCGGTGGCCTACGGCCTCTACGAGGTGATCGAGGAGACCGGCACCATCGCCCTCTTCCACACCGGCCAGACCGGCATCGGCGCCGGCGTACCGGGCGGCGGCGGGATCCGGCTGAAGTACAGCAACCCGCTGCACGTGGACGACGTGGCGGCCGACTTCCCACACCTGAAGATCATCCTGGCGCACCCGTCCTTCCCCTGGCAGGACGAGGCCCTCGCCGTCGCCACCCACAAGCCGGGCGTGCACATCGACCTGTCCGGCTGGTCGCCGAAGTACTTCCCGCCGCAGCTGGTGCAGTACGCCAACACGCTGCTCAAGGACAAGGTCCTGTTCGGCTCCGACTTCCCCGTCCTCACCCCCGACCGGTGGCTCGCCGACTTCGCGAAGCTGCCCATCAAGGACGAGGTCCGGCCGAAGATCCTCAAGGAGAACGCCGCCCGCCTGCTCGGGCTGACCAAGCCGTAAGGGACCGCAGATGCGCAACGAGGGACTGGGGTCATGGCCCGCACGCCGGGCCCGCAAGACCCCGCACCGCACGGCCCTGGTGTCCGGCGGGCAGCGGACCGACTACCGCACCCTGCACGCCCGCACCACCCGCCTGGCCCACGCCCTGCGCGCCCGGGGCATCCGCCGCGGCGACCGCGTCGGCTACCTCGGCCCCAACCATCCCGCCTACCTGGAGACCCTGTTCGCGGCCGGCCTGCTCGGCGCGGTCTTCGTCCCCCTCAACACCCGCCTGGCCGGCCCCGAGATCGCCTACCAGATCGCCGACTCCGGCGCCAAGGCCCTCCTCTACGGCCCCTCGCACGCCGGTCCGGTGGCGGGCCTGCCCGGCGCCGGCGACGTCCGGACGTACGTCGAAGTGGGTCCCGAGTACGAGGAGTTGCTGGCGACCGCGGCCGACGACCCGATCGACGAGCCGGTCGGCCCCGACGACACCTGCATCATCATGTACACCTCGGGGACGACCGGCCGCCCCAAGGGCGCGATGCTCACGCACGCGAACCTCACCTGGAACGCGCTCAACGTCCTGGTCGACACCGACCTGATCGCCGACGAACGCGCCCTGGTCTCCGCCCCGTTGTTCCACACGGCGGGCCTGAACATGCTCGCCCTCCCGGTCCTCCTCAAGGGCGGCACCTGTGTCCTGGTGGAGGCCTTCGACCCGGCGGAGACCTTCGACCTGATCGAGGCGCACCGGATCACCTTCATGTTCGGGGTTCCCACGATGTTCGACCAGGTGGCCCGACACCCCCGCTGGCCGGACGCCGACCTCTCCTCCCTGCGCATCCTCACCTGCGGCGGCTCCCCGGTGCCGACCCCGCTGATCGCCACCTACCAGGAGAGAGGCCTGACCTTCCTCCAGGGCTACGGCATGACGGAGGCCTCGCCCGGGACCCTCTTCCTCGACGCCGAGCACGCGATCGGCAAGGCGGGCTCGGCGGGCGTACCGCACTTCTTCAGCGACGTACGGGTCGTGCGGCCCGACCTGACACCGGTCGACGTCGGTGAGACCGGCGAGGTCGTGGTCCGCGGACCCCATGTCATGCCCGGGTACTGGGGGCTGCCGGAGGAGACGGCGGCCTCCTTCGCGGAGGGCTGGTTCCGCAGCGGGGACGCGGCCCGGGTCGACGAGGACGGCTATGTCTACATCGTCGACCGCCTCAAGGACATGATCATCTCCGGCGGCGAGAACATCTACCCGGCCGAGGTCGAGGACGCGCTCCTCACCCACCCCGACATCGCCGAGTGCGCGGTGATCGGCGTACCGGACGACAAGTGGGGCGAGGTGCCGCGCGCGGTGGTCGTGCCCCGCGAGGGTGCCGTCCTCGACCCCGACCAGGTGCTCGCCTCGCTCTCCGGCCGGCTCGCCAAGTACAAGCTCCCCAAGACGGTGGTGGTCGCCGGCGAACTCCCGCGCACCGCCTCCGGAAAGCTCCTCAAGGCCCGCGTGCGCAAGCGCTACGGCTCCCCCGACTCCCAGCCAAGGGACACCACATGAGCGTCACCGTCAACGGCCTCGGCGAACTGAAGAAGCTCGCGGGCAGCGACCTGGGCACCAGCGACTGGATCGAGGTCACCCAGGACCGCATCGACACCTTCGCCGACGCGACCGGCGACCACCAGTGGATCCACGTCGACCCCGAGCGGGCGGCCGCGGGCCCCTTCGGCGCCCCGATCGCCCACGGCTACCTCACCCTGTCGCTGTTCATCCCCCTGTTCACCGAGCTGCTGGACGTCCAGGGCGTCACCACGAAGGTCAACTACGGCCTGAACAAGGTGCGTTTCCCGGCCCCGGTGAAGGTCGGCTCCCGGATCCGGCTGGCCGCCCGGCTCACCGAGGTCGAGGACGTGCCGGGCGGCGTGCAGATCGTCGTCGACGGGACCATCGAGATCGACGGCGGGACCAAGCCCGCCGCCGTGGTGCAGAGCCTGTCGCGGTTCTACGCCTGATCAGAGCCCGTCACGGTGCCACGCCTGATCAGGCCGCTCCGCGCAGCCTGCGGATGATCCGCCGCGCGGTGCCGGCGGCGTTCTTCAGCTCGGTACGGGCGTGCTCCTGCCGCATCGCGGCCTCCAGACAGCGGCCCACGAGGGCCAGGACGTCATCGAGTTCGGGGCGGACGCCTTCCGTGTCCGGCACGGCGT
This sequence comes from Streptomyces sp. NPDC054770, assembly GCF_053611985.1. Classification (NCBI taxonomy): domain Bacteria; kingdom Bacillati; phylum Actinomycetota; class Actinomycetes; order Kitasatosporales; family Streptomycetaceae; genus Streptomyces; species Streptomyces sp. NPDC054770. The sequence goes on along the minus strand of NZ_JBSHBL010000040.1, from coordinate 37,942 downwards.
CGAGGAGGTGGCGCAGGCCGTGCAGGGGCTCGAAGTCCCGGGCGCGGCACGGCCGGTGCGCCCGTTCGCGGAGCAACTCGACGAGCTTCCCGAGGCAGGCGGAGGAGTCCTCGCAGTCCTGGGCGTCGTCGTCGGACCTGCGTATCCGCTTCACCCAGGCCAACGCCTTCCGTTGGTGGCGCAGGGTGAGGACGCCGACGACGGCCACGACCGCGCCGGCGGCGGCCGACACGGTGGGGCTGAAGAGCATGGGCGTGATCCGTTCGTGAAAACGCACGGACACCCCTGGAGGGGAGGGGCCGGGAACGTCCGGGCGTGGGGACGGGGACAACGGGCTGGGCGGTGGCCTAGGGGAGCTTGGCGACGGCGCGGAGCGACGGCAGGTCCGTGACCACGAACCTGCGGTACCCGCTGCGCAGTACGCGGTCCGGGAAGAGACCGCCCTGCGCGGCGGGTGTGCGCAGCAGGCGGAGCGTGTTCTCCACGGTCGAGACGCCCAGCAGCAGGGCCTCCGCCATGTCCTTCTGGCTCGGGCCCAGGATGGTGAGGTGACCGGGGTCGTCGGTGCCGTCGGCTCCGGCGGTGCCGGCGACCTCGGCCAGATGGACGAGCAGCGCGCAGACCCGCTCCAGCGGCGGGCGCGTCATGGTGCCGTAGATCAGCTCGTCGGTGCGGTTGCGGTCCTCCAGGCTGCGCAGCAGGGCCAGTTGGATGTGCGGGCGGCGGCGCAGCAGGAGGTTCATGGCCGGGACGGGGCAGGGCATGACCCAGGTGGTGGTGAGGCAGGTCGTCCTGACCGCGGCCGACGGCTCGATGAGCTTGGCCTCGCCGAGCAGTTGGCCCGCTCCGCGGAACCGGGTGATCTTGGGGGCGCCCGCCGTGGTGCCGAGCGGGTGGCGGTCCTGGCGGACACAGCCGCCCAGCACGATGTGCACGTGTTCGTCGGCCGGCCCGATGGGCAGTTCCTCGTCGCGCTCGTGGATGCGGCTGTCCGCGCCCCACTTGCCGACCAGTAACGGCCAGGAACCGGGCGGGAGCTGGGCGAGGAAGCTGCGGGCGGGCATGGCCTGGCGTCCGCTGAGGACGTCCCCGGTCCGGAAGGCGTCGACCTTCGGGACCATCGGTCAGGCTCCGGTCGTGCGCGCTGCGGCGGCGGGCGGCCGGCGGTGCCGCCGGACCGGGCGTCCGTCGTCACGCTGCGTCAGGTGCGGGGCGCCGGCCGGGCGCCGGTGCGGGGTGGGCGAGGTGCCGAAGCCATCGGCGATGGCGGTGTTCATCGGTCTGAGATCCTTCTTGCCGGTGCGAATGGGATCCCGGGTGCGCCACTGGCTGCGGCACACCCGGACGACGGGTCCGGGTCCTCTCTCTCGCGTTGTCGATCCGGTTGGTAAGTCCGGGCTGCGAGGCGAAGACGTTTTCACAAAGTACCCCCCTGCCCCGGGAAATCGCCAGTCACTGATGACGGAGAGCAAAGTTTTCTGCGGAGGCGGCAGCCGCCGGGAAAACACTCGCGAGAGGGAGTTCCCGAACCGACTCCGAAGAGGTGTGGTGTGCATCACACCACCTTGGGGGAGGGGTGATCGACAAGCGGCTTTTTCTGGGAGTGGGCCATTGAAAGTCTGTGCGCCGCTCCGCATGAATATTTCTCACGGATGAGCGGCGAGCGGCCCAGATGTAAACACCGGACAAAGGGGGGAGGCTCCGGGGAACCACCCCCGGAGCCTCCGGAAAGGGCCCGGACCCGTCGAGGTTCAGACCGGTACCCAGTAAACACCACCTGCCGGGAAAAGGCCGCACGGGGTCGCAACTCCCCGGCCCGGAGCCCCTTCGGGGAGGGGTTTGCGGCGCCGACTTGGGCGGCGGGGTGGACAGCGCGCGGCTCGCCGTGCTGCCGAGCGAAAAGTTCGTTCTGTCGCTCTTGGGTATTTATGTTCCGCGTCGTGTGTTGTTCGTCGTGTGGGTAAGTGCGTCAGTGGTGAATGACGATCACTTGAGGATCGCTCCAGACCGGTCGATGCCGGGTCCGCTCGCCGGAGAACGGGTCCCCGTGCACCTTCGCTGTATGCAGTATGGGGTCGGCTGCTGCATAAATCTATGTGCTGCCACCGTGAGGTCCGAAGCCGTTCCGGGCGGCCCGAAATCTTTCCATCGAATTATCCGCGACCGCACGACTGCTTTGGTTCGGATTGGAGCCGATGGAATTGTTCGCCTTTGATCCGGGACTCGGTCACCAGCTCGCCGAATGCCCGCGCGAGTGAAAAACCGTGGCACTCTCAATGGTCCCGTAATGGTCCCGATCGGCGCCGAAACGACGGCGCCGGGGTGCGGCAGGCAATCGCGGTCCGACCGTACTCCAACTCTGAGTAGCGGTACGGACACGATTCACGCATGCCTGCCGCGACCCCGGCGACTACGCAAGGTGATTAATGGGCGACGATTCGTCAGGAACCCACCACGTCCACGAAGACGGGGTTGGAATAGAACCACGTGTCCGCCCACGGGTCGCCGTTCCCCGGCTCGTGCGGGACCGGGCCGTGCGGGTCGATCGCCGCGCCCAGGTAGCCCGTTCCGTTGCGCTTGCCGTCGCTGCCGCGCAGCCGGACGTAGAACGACTCGTCGCCCGCGGTGAGCGGGATGCGCAGGGTGTAGGTGCCCCTGCGGCCCGACACGTCCTTCGACTGCACGACCCTGGTGTCCGGCGCCCGCCAGGTGTCGCGGTCGGCGACCGGACCGCGCACCGCACCCCGGATGACGTCGACGTGCGCCAACTGGGGCAGGATCCCCTGGGCGTTGACCCGGGACGCGGTCGTCACCGTCACGTTCAGGGTGATCCGCTCGCCTCTGCGGACGCGCAGCCGGCCACCCAGCGTGACACCCGCGCCGTGGTCGCAGTCCCGCTTCAGCCGGACGTCCAGCCCGTCGAGCAGGTGCCCGTGGTCCAGCCAGACCCGGCCCGCCCGCAGGCCCGCCATCACCGCACGGTAGCCGTACCGGGTGACGCCGACGTGCGTACGGCTGAACTCGCCGGGCCAGAAGTCGCTGCCGGGCTGCGGCGTGTCGGTGTTCACCGGGTCGGGCAGCCTGCCGGTGTTGTCGAAGTTCTGCCCCGCCGGCCAGTCGCCGTTCTTCCAGGTGTCGAAGACCGTACGGTGGTTGTCGGAGTTGGTGGTGATGGTGAACAGGCGACCCTCGGACAGCAGCGCGTCCCACAGGCCGCCGACCGTCGCCGTAGCCCAGTCGAAACCGCCGTACGTCAGGTACGCGTCCGCCGGGTAACCGGCCCAGGACTGCGCCGAGGGCTTGTTCTCGTACTCGCCGCGGATCGAGGTGGCGCCGCGCCAGCCGGGGATCGCGGCACCCTGGGCGCCGGGCGCGCCCTCCATGCCGATCATGATCTCGGACGCCGCGTCCCGCCAGTTGCGCATCTCCTGCGGGGAGTCGATGCCCAGCCGCAGCGGGTGGTTGGCGAGGACCAGGACGTCGTCGACATAGCCGGTGCGGCGCTGCTCGGCCAGCCACTGGATCGCCTTGACGGCGTGCGCCTCGTTGCGGGCGGTGTCGGCCGCACCCGCCGACCCCTCGGTGTAGCCCAGCAGCTTGCCGTCGTAGGCCAGCTCGAACTGCGTGAGCAGGTCGGTCTCGTGCGGGCCGGGCGCGGCGAACACCGTGCAGTGCTCGGCGGCCGGGATGTACCACTCCAGGCCCTGGAAGATCAGCTGACGCGGGTTCGCGGCACGGGCCTTGACGATCTCCGCGTGCTCCAGCTTCGCGCCGTAGTAGGCGTGCCCGAAGTTGGAGTGCTCGTTGAACACCATCCAGTCCAGGCCGTACTTCGCGGCGGCCTGCGCCTGCTGGGAGAACGTGTACTTGGCGTCGTGGCTGTACACGGAGTGGACATGGTGGTCGCCCACCAGGTAGGCGAGGCGCGGGTCCTCGCCGCCCAGGCCCCGGCGGTCGGCGGCGAACGCGGGGGTCGCCGTGGACCCCAGCGTGAACGCGGCGCCGAACAGGCCCGCGCGGCGCAGGAGTCCACGTCTCGACATGCCCTGGGCGTCGAGTTCGGCGGGGGAGACGGAGGGATCGGCCCAGGAGGGCAGCTGCTGCTCGGTCATGAAAGTGGTGATCCTCGTGGCGGGGGTCAGTGGGTCATGAAGGAGGAGACGGGCAGCGCCCGGGAGACGATCCGGACGTCGCCGAGGCGGCCGTGCAGGATCTGGTCGATCTTGTCGGCGTACGTGTAGCCGCCGACCAGCCAGGGCAGCCCGACGGAGGCGATGCCGACCGCGGCGGCCTTCGGGTTGCGGACCACCGGGCAGCCCTCGACGTACAGGGTGGTGTGCCGTCCGTCGTTGACGACCGCCAGGTGCCGCCAGGTCTCCAGCGGGGTCTCCTGGCCCCAGCTGGTGGCGATGCCCTCCTGGTTCAGCGGGCGCATCGCCCACTGCGGCTCGCGGTCGTTGGACAGCGAGAGGGTGGCGAGGGGCTCGTCCGGGTCGTCGGCGGTCTTGCCCGCGGCGCCGCCGGTGCCGGTGCGGCCGACGAGACCGGACCAGGCGTTGTGGTCGGGGTCCCAGTCGGCCGGCAGCCGGTAGAACGCCTCGATGGTGTAACCGTCCTTGAAGGTCGCCGAGTTGAGCGGCGCGCCGTCGACCGTCTTCAGGTAGGCGCCCGTGAGCGGCGACTTGTAGCCGGTGAACTCCAGGCTGCCGTGGCCCGGCTGGTCCGGGTGGTGGTCCGCCGACCAGCCGAGGGTGCCGCCGCCCACCGAGACCACGGTGAGGTCGTTGCCGTGGCCGGAGAGGTCACGGACCGTCCCCGAGACGGCCGAGTCGAACCGCCAGTAGGCGGCCGTGCCCCGCACCAGCAGCTGCGAGGCGGGCCGCGCCGGGCGGACCGGCTCCGGGGCGAAACCGGCGAAGCGGTCCGCGAAGTCGATGTCGACGGAGAACCGGTCGGCGTCGCCGCTCAGCTCCATCTCCTGCCGCTCCAGCTCGTTCAGGCCCTTCCCCGCCCGGCCGAGGATCCACGGCGAGACCGTCTCCACGTCGATGACGTTGCGGTCCAGGTCGAAGTGGTAGAGGCGGATCATCGCCGCGCCGCCGAAGTAGCGGTTCTGGTAGTTCGTGAGATGCAGGTGCACCTCGTGGCCGGCCGCGTTCTTGCGGGTCGCGCGGCCCGCCGGCCAGTAGTGGCCGTTCAGGGTGAGGAAGATCTGGTCGTGCTCGTTGACCAGCTGGTCCCACAGCTGCTGCCCGTACGACGACAACTCGTCGTCGTCCACGACCAGTTCGTGCGTGGTGAGGATGACCGGCGTCTTCGGGTGCGCGGCGATGACGTCCTTCGCCCAGGCGTACCCCTTGGCCGACAGCCGCCAGTCCAGCGCCAGCACGAGCCACTCCCGCCCGGCCGCCCGGAACAGGTGGTAGGTGTTGTAGCCGTCCGAGGAGGCCCCGCCGAACGTCGGCCTGCCCTTGAGACGCTGCGGCCCGAAGGTGTCCAGGTACGGCGTGGCACCGCGCTGGTCGTCCGTGGACGAACTGATGTCGTGGTTGCCGGCCAGCACGCTGTAGCCGACCCCGCGCCGGTCGAGGATCCCGAACGCCTTGCCGATCGCGGCGAATTCCTCCTTCGCCCCGTTCTGGGTGAGGTCGCCGAGGTGGGCCAGGAAGACGATGTTGTCCTCGGACTCGCCGCCCTGCTCCAGGAGATAGCGCAGCGAGGCCTCGATCGGCGCCGGGTTGATGCTGGGCCCGTCGAAGAGGTACTGGGTGTCGGGCATCACCGCGAGGGTGAAGCGCCGGCTCTCCGGGTCGGGCCGCCGGCCGGAGCCGGAGGACGCCTCGGCCACGGCCGGCAGCGCGACCCCGGCGGTGGCGGCGGCGCCCAGGAGCGCGGTGGCCCTGAGGAAGTTGCGTCGTCCGGCTCCGGCCTGCGCGGCCTCGCCCTGCGGGTGGTCATGCGAAGTACACACGTGTGCTCCGTGAGTAAGCGGAAGTGACAGCGAAGGGCGTGGGGGGGATCAGAGGGCGCGCAGGGTCCAGCTCCAGCGGTGGACGCCCGGTGCGACGAGGTAGGAGGGGAAGGTGTCGGGACCGCACGAGGCCGTGCCGAGGCCCCGGTGTGCGGCGTCCAGATGGACCACGCAGCCGGCCCGCGGCACGAGTTCGTCGTGGTGTGTGACGGCGGTGAGGTCCTCGGCGCGGTAGCGGCTGACGGAAACCTGGCGGGGCTCGTCCAGCTCGACCGCGAGTCCGGTGGCGTCCGGCGCCGACAGCGTGAACCGCCGTACGCCATGACGGCCGCCGCTCTCCTGGGGCCGCAGGTACGGGGTGAACAACTCGTCCACGGGCAGCGAGTGATGGCCGACCGGGGCTCCGGCGGCGCGGTCCGGGTACGACTCCCAGGGACCCTGACCGAACCACTCCAGCAGATCGAGCCCGGTCACCGTCTCGAAGACCGAGCCGACCCGGGCCACGTCCGTGAACTCCGCGGGCAGCTCGGCCGACTCGTCGACCCGGACACCGCCCTCGACCGGCGTGAACTCCTGCCGGTGCCGGACGACTCCGACCGTGCCGGCGTACTCCGCGAGCACGGTCAATCGGTCGCCCTGCCGGTGCACGGAGACCACCTTGCGCACCAACCGGTCCAGGCCCCAGGCCCGCCAGCGCAGCGCCATCCCGCCCAGCTCGTCGTTGTCGGTCGGCGCCCGCCACAGCGACAGCGTCGGCGCGGCGGTGAGCAGGGGATGCCGCAGCAGTCCCTCGCGGTCCACCTCGACGGCGGGCCCCGCCGGCACCGGCTGCCGGAGCGGCGCCGCCGCCCGGATCCGGATCTGCGGCGCGCAGACCTCGGTACCGGCCGGTGCCCACGCCTGGTCCTCGGCGACCGTCACCCGCAGCGTCAGCCAGGCCTCCCCGCCGTCCGCCGGCACCTCGAACGGCAGCGGTACGGCCGCCGTCTCGCCGGGGCACAGCTCGGGCAGCTCGGCCGGGCCGGTCAGGGTGCGGCCGTCGGCCAGCGCCAGCTCCCAGGTGCCGGTCAGCCAGTCGAAGCCCCGGAAGTGCTGGTGGTTGGCGAGCACGATGCCCTCGTGCCGGAAGCACCGGATGCGGACCGGCGCCGCGATCTCCCGGTGCTCGTACATCGCGGGCTTCGGGGTGCGGTCGGGGAAGACGATGCCGTCCGCGACGAACGCCCCGTCGTGCAGGGCCTCGCCGAAGTCGCCGCCGTACGCCCAGCGGTGGCCGGGCGCGGCGACACCGTTGTCGTACAGTCCGGCGCCCGCGCGCCCGACCGGTCTTCCGTCGCTCACCCGCTGGAGGATTCCGTGGTCCCAGAACTCCCAGATGAACCCGCCCTGAAGCCCCGGAGTGGACTCGATGGCGGCCCAGTGGTCTGCAAGGGTGCCGTTGCTGTTGCCCATCGCGTGGGAGTACTCGCACTGGATCAGCGGCTTGGTCTGCTCCCCGGACAGGGCGTGCGCCACGCAGTCCTCCAGCGACGCGTACATCGGGCAGGCGATGTCGGAGGCCACGTCCGGGTCCGCCCAGCCGCGCTTGGCCGCCCCCTCGTACTGGAGGGGCCGGGTGGGGTCGTGCCGCCGCACCCAGCCGGCCGCCGCGTCGTGGTTCGCCCCGTAGTCGGACTCGTTGCCCAGCGACCAGACGATGACCGACGGGTGGTTCTTGTCGCGCAGCACCATCCGCGAGACCCGGTCCACGAAGGCGTTCAGGTAGCGCGGGTCGTCGGCGATCTCGTGGGCGTGGTCGTGGGACTCGATGTCCGCCTCGTCCACGACGTAGAAGCCCAGTTCGTCGGCGAGGTTGTACAGCGCGGGGTCGTTCGGGTAGTGGGAGGTGCGGATCGCGTTGAACCCGAACCGCTTCAGCACCACCAGGTCCGCGCGCATGTCGTCGTACGACACCGTCCGCCCGGTCAGCGGGTGGAAGTCGTGCCGGTTGACGCCCCGGACGAAGACCCGCTCGCTGTTGACGAGCAGGTCCCGGCCGACGATCTCGACGTCCCGGAAGCCGATGCGGTGGTACGACGTGTCGGCGACCGTGCCGTCCGCGCGGTGCAGCCGGACGGTCAGCCCGTACAGCTCGGGCTGCTCCGCGTTCCAGGTGCGGACATCGGGCACGACGGCGTGGATGCGGGCCTCGCCGAGGAAGTCGGAGACGCGGTCGTCCTCGGTGTTGAGCCGGTCGAACTCGGCGTCCTGCGCGAGCGGTTCGCCGTCGAGCTCGCCGGTGACGTACCAGCCCGCGGGCAGCGCCCGGTCGCCCGCCGCGTTGCGCACCTGGCAGTCCACGCGCAGCTCGCCGTCCCGGCACGCCCGTACGGTCACGTCCGCGAGCCGGAACGGGTCGGTCGCGTACAGCAGCACCGAGCGGGTGATCCCGCCGTGCCACCAGTGGTCCTGGTCCTCCAGGTGCGAGGCGTCCGCCCACTTCACGACGGTGAGTCTGAGGACCGACCGCCCGCCGGGGCGGACCGCGTCGGTCAGGTCGAACTCGGCCGCCAGGTGCGAGTCCTTGGAGACACCCACCGGCCGCCCGTCGACGTGCACGAGGAGCACGCTCTCCGCCGCTCCCACCTGGAGCACGATCCGCCGCCCGGCCCACTCGGCGGGCACGTCCAGCTCGCGCTCGTAGACGCCGGTCGGGTCGGCGGCCGGGGAGTCCGGCGGGAACGCGCGGAACGGCATGGTGACGTTCGTGTACTGCGGCAGGTCCTCCGTGTCCTGCACGGTCCAGGCACCGGGGACGTACGCCGTGGACCAGGAGCCGCCGACCGGCGCGTCCGGAGCCGGCAGCAACTGGAAGCGCCAGTCGCCGTCCAGGGGGAGCGCTCCGGTGCGCCGGTCGACGGCGTTCATGGGGAGCCGGCCCCAGGAGGTCACCTCGGGTGCCTCCCAGGGGCGGAGGGCGATCAGGGGATCGGCGGGCCGGGGCCCGGGGATCGACGGATCGTTCATCGGCGGATGGCTCTCTCTTCCGGTGGCGTGGGTGGCGTGGCGGGCCCGGGCAGGACGCGTCCTTCCCAGCCCCAGGCGGGGTCGACGGGGATGCCGAGCCGGTCCAGGACGGTGGGGGCGAGGTCGACGAGACGGGGGGTGTCGAGCCGGGTGCCGCCGGGCGTGCCGGGCTCGGCGAGGATGACGAACACCTCGCGTTCGGCGTCCGAGTCACCGCCGTGACCGCCGCTGTCGAGGTGCCCGTGGTCGGTGGTGACCAGGACGGTCCACCGCTCGCCGGAGCCGCGGGCCTCGATGGCCGCCAGCAGCCGCCCGAGGTGGCCGTCCTGGGCGAGCAGGGCGGCGTCGTAGGCGGGGGAGAGCGGGCCGGTGGCGTGGCCGGCCTCGTCGGTGCCGCCGAAGTAGACGAACAGCAGGTCCGGGTCGTGCTCGGTGAGCCAGCGTACGGCGGCGCTCGCGACGAGGTCGTCCGCGGTCGCGTAGCCGTCGGACTCGCCGTCGTGGTGCACTCGCCGGCCGATGGCGGGACCGAGGAGACCGCGGTGGACCAGCTCCGGCCAGGAGACCGCGGCCGCGGTGCGCAGACCGGGTCGGGCGATGGCGGCGCGGCTGAGGAAGTCGGGGTAGCGGGTGTAGTCGGCGCCGACGAAGTCGTTGCCGGTCACCCCGTGGCGGTCCGGCCACACCCCGGTGAGCACGCTCGACCAGCCGGGGCCGGAGTCGGTGTAGGCCATGCTGGTCGACGGCCCGTGCTCGGCCTGGCCGTCCGCCTCGCCGTAGGGCAGCAGGCTGGTGCCGTGGGCGCCGGCGGCCAGCAGGCCGTGCAGGACGGGTGCGTGGGCACCGGGCCGGGTCAGCCGGTCGTGGCGCAGTCCGTCCATGCCCACCACGAGCACCTTGGTGCGCGGGGCGCCGTCCCGGCCCGGGGGCACGGCACGGCGCCGGGCGAACGGCAGCCGGGCGGAGGGGCCCGCACCCTCGGGGGACCGCCTTCGCTCGGCGTCGGCGTCGGTGTCCGTCACCGGATCCCTCCTCTGTCTCGCGCGTGCCGCGCGGGCCGGGGCGGCCCGCGCGGGTCAGGTGCCCTGCACCGCGCCTTCGGTGGCGCCCGCGATGAAGCCGCGGGCGAATATGGCGAAGACCAGCACCAGCGGCAGGGAGGCCATCAGTACACCGGCCATGACCATGCTGTAGTCGGTGCTGTGGCCGACGTTGAGCTGGGCGAGCTCCACCTGGAGGGTCACGTGGTCGGGGTTGGTGAGCACGACGAGCGGCCAGACGTAGTCGTTCCAGCAGTTGACGAAGGCGTAGATGGCGAGGAAGGACAGCGCGGGCCTGATCATCGGCAGCGCGATGTTCCAGTACTGGCGGAAGAACCCGGCGCCGTCGATGCGCGCGGCGTCGAGGAGTTCGTCGGGCACGCCGTTCTCGATGTACTGGTGCAGCCAGAAGATGCCGAAGGCGTTGGCGAGGGACGGCAGGGCCAGCGCCTTGAGCATCCCGACCCAGCCGATCTTGGACATGAGGATGAACTGCGGCAGGATGGCCAGCTGCAGCGGCAGCATCATGAACAGCAGCAGCGTGCCGAAGAGCAGCTTGCGCCCGGGGAAGTCGAACTTGGCGAAGGTGAAGGCCGCCAGCGAGTCGACGAACAGCACCAGGGCGGTGGTGACGCACGCGACCATCACCGTGTTGAGCATCGACCCGAAGAAATCGATGGTGTTCAGCACATGCCGGATGTTCTCCAGCAGATGGGAGCCGAAGGTCAGCTTCGGCGGGCTCTTGTAGATGTCCTGGGTGGTGTTGGTCGCCATGACGATCGTCCACACGAACGGGAAGATCGACAGGACGACGGCCAGCATCAGGAAGATGTGGGCGGTCAGGCCCCTGGGGCGGCGCAGCCGCCGCAGGCCGGTGGCCGGCCGGGTGGTGTCGGCGGTCGTCATGCCTTCCTCCCTCGTTGCGTGATACGCCAGTTGACGGCGACCAGCAGGATGATCAGTACGAAGAAGGCCCAGACGATGGCCGCGCCGTAGCCGTAGTCGTTGTCGAGGAAGGCCGACTGGTAGAAGTACAGAAGAGTGGTCAGGCCCGCCTGGCCGGGGCCGCCGAGGTTCGCGTTGGCGGCGTTGCTGGCGAAGAGGACCTGGGGCTCGCTGAAGCTCTGCAGGCCGTTGATGGTCGAGATGACGACGGTGAACAGGATGATCGGCCGCAGGATCGGGACGGTGATCTGGAAGAAGGTGCGGACCGGGCCGGCGCCGTCCACCCTCGCGGCCTCGTAGATCGATGTCGGGATCGCCTGCAGACCGGCCAGGTAGATGATCATGTTGTAGCCGGTCCACATCCAGGTCATCAGCAGCGAGATGACCACCTTGATCAGCCACGGGTTGCTCAGCCACGGCACGGGCGAGATGCCGACCGTGCCCAGGATCGCGTTGACCAGACCGAAGTTGTTGCTGAACACGGCGCCGAAGAAGATCGCCACGGCCACGATCGAGGTGACGTTCGGAACGTAGAGGGCGATGCGGTAGAAGCCCTTGAAGCGGCGCACCGAGTGCAGCAGCGTCGCCAGCACCAGGGCGCCGAAGAGGGTGGGCACCGTGGACAGCACCCAGATCACCAGGGTGTTGCGGATCGACAGCCAGAACACCGGGTCCGACCACAGAAACTTGAACTGCTGCAGCCCGACGAACTGCATGTCGCCCAGGCCGTCCCAGCGCTGGAAGGCCAGGTACAGCGAGTAGAAGACCGGGAAGAACGAGAACGCGATGAATATCAGGTAGAAGGGCGAGATGGCCAGGTACTGCCGCCAGTACGACAGCGGCCCGCGCCGCCGGGGCCGGGCGTGACCCACGGGCGTGGCGCGCCGCGGGCGGAACCGGGCCGGGCCCGGCCCGCCGCGATGGTCGGACACCGCGGCGGAACCGGTCACCGGAGGTGACGACACCTCAGCTCACCCCCTGCCGGCGGGCGATCTGCTTGGCCTGGCTGACCGCGTCGTTCCAGGCGGCGTCGGGCTTCTTGCCCTTGGCCTCGATGTTGGTCAGCTCCGTCATGTACGGCGCCATCACGGCGGCGTCGGCCGGCGCCTCGTAGCTGTCCGGTATGGCCTTGGCGGCCGGGCCGAAGACCTCGATGATCTTCTGGCCGCCGAAGAAGGCGTCCGGGCCGGTCATGGCCGGCATGGCGTACGCGGCCGGGGCGGCCGGGAAGATGGCGGCGTCGGTGAAACCGCGGGCGTCGTTGGCCGGGCTGAGGATCCAGCTGATGATCTTGAACGCTTCCTCGGGGTTGCGGCACTGCTTGGGCAGCGCCAGGTAGGAGCCGCCCTGGTTGGCCGGTCCGCCGGGCATCGCGCACACCCGCCACTTGCCCTTGGTGGCCGGGGCCGCCTGCTCGATGTCCAGGGCGTGCCAGGCCGCACCGAGCTCGGTGGTCAGGCTCTTGCCGATGGCGGCGTTCCAGCTGTTGTCGTTGATCTTGGCGTCGAGGCCGAGCGTGTAGGGGCGCACCGCCGTGGTCCACGCGGTGCGGATGTGGTCCTGGTCGCCGATGAAGTGGTTGTCCTTGTCGATGAACCGCTTGGTGCCCTGGCCGACGACCATGGTGAACACCGAGCCGATGTTGTTGACCAGGAAGGTGCCGGAGACCTTCTTCTTCAGCTCGGTGCCGAGCGTGAAGTAGTCCTCCCACGTCGTGGCCAGGGCCGCGACCTTGGCGGGGTCGGTGGGCAGCCCGGCCTTGTCGAACAGGTCCGCGCGGTAGAAGAGCGCGGTGGGGCCGATGTCGATCGGGAAGCCGATCTGCTTGCCGTCGGAGGTCTGGGCGAGCTTGGTCTTCCAGCCCAGGTACTGCGAGGACAGCTTCTTGAAGCCCAGGTCGTTCAGGTCGAGGAAGCGGGAGGCGTTGGGCAGGAAGGACGCGATGTCCTCGCCCTTGATGCCGGTGATGTCGGGCACGGAGGTGCCCGCGGCGAGGGTGGTGGTCAGCTTCTGCTTGAAGTCGCCGCCGATCGACGCGGCGGTCAGCTTGACCTGGCTGCTGAAGTGGGTCTTCGCCTCCGCGACCACCTTGTCGCTGAGCGCACCGCCCCAGTACCACAGGGTGAGGTTCTTGCCGTTCTTGGTACCGCTCGATCCGGAGCCGCCGCATGCGACGGTCAGGCCGGACGCGGCCGCGGTGAGTGCGGCGGCCTGGAGGAAGCCTCTACGTGAAAGGTCCACGGGTCACTCCTGTTGTTCCTGTTCGTGGTACTGAGGGGCGTTGGTGCTGTGGAGCGTGGGGGCTGTGGGGCGTGGGGCGTCGGGCGTCGGGTCGCGGGGCTGTGGATCTGCGGGTCAGTGCGGCGGGGCGGGCGGGGTGACGGGGGCGTGCCGCACCGGGGGGCCCACGTCCGCCGGCAGGCGGTCGGCGAGGAAGCCGTACGTCTTCTTCAGCTCGGGGTCGGTCAGCGAGCGCCACCAGTGGTCGACGCCGTACCAGCCGGGGGCCGCGAGGGCGCCGCCGTGCTGCTGTACGGACAGTCCGGCCGCGAGGACCGCGAACCGCAGCCGTTCCGCGAGCGGCCAGCCGCCGAGGGAGGCCGTGACGAAGCTCGCCCCGAAGACGTCCCCGGCGCCCGTGGCGTCCAGGACCTCGACGTCGAGGGCCGGGACCTCCGCGTACTCGCCGGTGTTCTGGTCGACGGCCACCGCGCCGTCCCCGCCCCGGGTGACGACCGCCACCGGCACCAGCTCCGCGAGCGTGCCGAGGGCCGCGACCGCGCTGTCGGTGCGGGTGTAGGCCATCGCCTCGGTCTCGTTCGGGAGGAAGGCGTGGCACAGGGCGAGCTGGTCGAGGAGGTCGCGGGACCACTCCTGGGTGGGGTCCCAGCCGACGTCGGCGTAGACGTGGGTGCCGTTCGCGGCGGCCTTGGCGATCCACTCGCGCGGCTCGGCCTCGATGTGCACGAGCGCCGTGCGCGCCTCGGGCGGGTCGCCCATCAGCGCGTCCTGCGAGTACGGGGGTTCCTGGCCGTGGGTGACGAGGGCCCGGTCGTGGCCGGCGGCCAGCGAGACGGTGACCGGGGTGGGCCAGCCGTCCGCGGTGCGGGAGAGCGAGAGGTCGATGTCCTCCTGGTCGCACAGGACGTCCCGGCAGTACTCGCCGTAGAAGTCGTCCCCGAAGACCGTGGCCAGCGAGGTGCGCAGGCCGAAGCGGGACGCGGCCACCGCGAGGTTCGCGATGCCGCCGGGCCCGCAGCCCATGCCGGCCGTCCAGATCTCCTCGCCCGGTGTCGGCGGCTTGCCGAGCCCCGTGAGGACGAGGTCGTAGAAGAGCAGCCCGGTCAGCAGCACATCGGGCCTGTCGTCGTCCACGTGCGCAGCCTCTCGTCAAAACTCGTCATTTTCGATGCCGGAATCGTGCGCTGCTCGGGGAGATTGGTCAATACCCGAGCAGAAGTGAGCATGGAAATGATTGAAGATGACGAGTAGTGTGCACGTCGTGCTGGCAGAACGACGACACCAACTCATCCTGCGGGCCCTGCGCTCCGGTGGCCCCGCCTCTGTGACCGACCTCTCCGAGCAGCTGAACGTGAGCCCCGCCACCATCCGGCGTGACCTCGTCAAGCTGGAGGAGGACGGGCTGCTCACACGTGTCCACGGCGGTGCCGTCGTCGACGAGGGCGACCAGCCCTTCGCCGAGGTGGCCGAGGTGCGGGTGGCCGAGAAGGACGCGATAGCCGCGTGCGCGGCGGCACTGGTCGAGGACGGCCAGTCGGTGCTGCTCGACATCGGCACCACCGCGTTCCGGCTCGCCCGCCAGCTGCACGGCCGCCGCCTCACCGTGATCACCAGCAACCTGGTGGTCTACGAGGAGCTCGCCGACGACGAGGGCATCGAGCTGGTGCTGCTCGGCGGCATGCTCCGCCGCGAGTACCGCTCCCTGGTCGGTTTCCTCACCGAGGACAACCTGCGCCAGCTGCACGCCGACTGGCTGTTCCTCGGCACCAGCGGGGTGCGCCCCGGCGGGCAGGTGATGGACACGACGGTCGTGGAGGTGCCGGTCAAGCGCGCGATGATCGGGGCGAGCGACAAGGTCGTGCTGCTCGCCGATGCCGCCAAGTTCCCGGGCACGGGCATGGCGAAGGTCTGCGGTCCCGGGGACCTGGACAAGGTGGTGACCAACGCGCCGGTGGATCCGGCGACCCGAGCCGCCCTGGAGGAGGCCGGTGTCGAGGTGGTCCTGGCAGGAAAGGCTCAAGCGTGAAACTGACGATTCTGGGCGGCGGCGGGTTCCGCGTGCCGCTCGTGTACGGCGCACTGCTGGCGGACCGCGGCGAGGGGCGGGTGACCGAGGTCGTCCTGCACGATCTCGACGCCGGCCGGCTCTCCGCGGTCGCCAAGGTCCTGGCCGAACAGGCGGCCGGTGTCCCCGACGCCCCCGCCGTGACCGCCACGACCGACCTGGACGAGGCCCTCACCGGCGCCGACTTCGTCTTCTCGGCGATCCGGGTCGGCGGCCTGGAGGGCAGGGCGAACGACGAGCGGGTGGCACTGGCGCAGGGCGTCCTCGGCCAGGAGACGGTCGGAGCCGGCGGCATCGCCTACGGCCTGCGGACCGTGCCCGTCGCCGTGGACATCGCCCGGCGGGTGGCCCGGCTCGCCCCCGACGCCTGGGTCATCAACTTCACCAACCCCGCGGGCCTGGTCACCGAGGCCATGTCCCGGCACCTCGGCGACCGCGTCATCGGCATCTGCGACTCCCCGGTCGGCCTCGGCCGCCGGATCGCCCGGGTGCTCGGCGCGACGAACCCGCGCGAGGCCTGGATCGACTACGTCGGCCTCAACCACCTCGGCTGGGTGCGTGGCCTGCACATCGCAGGGCGCGACGAACTCCCGCGCCTGCTCGCCGACCCCGACCTGCTCGGCTCCTTCGAGGAGGGCAAGCTCTTCGGCGTCGACTGGCTCCAGTCCCTCGGCGCGATCCCCAACGAATACCTGCACTACTACTACTTCAACCGCGAGGCCGTCCGCGCCTACCAGCAGGTCGAGAAGACCCGCGGTGCCTTCCTGCGCGACCAGCAGGCGCACTTCTACGAGGCGGTCACCGACCCGGGTGCCAAGGCCCTGGACGTCTGGGACCGCACCCGCGCCGAGCGCGAGGCCACCTACATGGCCGAGAACCGGGAGACCGCCGGCGCCGGCGAACGCGACGCCGACGACCTGTCCGGCGGCTACGAGAAGGTCGCCCTGGCCCTGATGCGGGCCATCGCCCGGGACGAGCGCACCACGCTGATCCTCAACGTCCGCAACCGCGGCACCCTCTCGGTGCTGGACGGCGAGGCCGTCATCGAGGTGCCCTGCCTGGTCGACGCCAACGGCGCCCACCCGGTCGCCGTCGCCCCGCTGCCCGACCACGCCACCGGCCTCGTGTGCGCGGTCAAGGCGGTCGAGCGCGAGGTGCTCGCCGCCGCCGAGTCCGGTTCCCGTACGACGGCCGTGAAGGCGTTCGCGCTGCACCCGCTGGTCGACTCGGTGAACGTCGCCCGCCGGCTGGTGGAGGGGTACACCGAGGTCCACCCGGGCCTCGCGTATCTTAAGTGACCAGCCGCTCGGAAAGCGCTTTCCAAACCCGCTTCTGGAGACTTCCCATGCACGACGAACGCCGCCGGATCGAGGAGCGCGTAGAGCGCCTCCACAACCAGCGCATCAAGCCCGCGATCTACGCGGCCACCGTCCCCTTCGAGGTGTCCGCCTGGCAGGCCCCCGGGGAGCCGGTGCCCTTCGAGGAGGCCGCGGCCGCCGCCTACGAGCCGTTCGCCATGGACACCCCCTGGGGCCCGCCCTGGGGCACCACCTGGTTCCGGATGCGCGGCCAGGTCCCCGCGGAGTTCGCGGGCCGCCGCGTCGAGGCGGTCATCGACCTCGGCTTCACCGGCGACTGGCCGGGCAACCAGGCCGAGGCCCTGGTCCACCTCACCGACGGGACCCCGCTGAAGGCGGTCAACCCGCTCAACCAGTACGTGCGGATCGCGAACCCGGCGACCGGCGGCGAGGTGATCGACTACCTGGTCGAGGCCGCCTCCAACCCCGACATCCTCGCCAACGACTTCGCCGAGCCCACGCTCCTGGGCGACGTGCTGACGGCCGGCGACAAGCCGCTCTACACCTTCAGGCGCGCCGACATCGCCGTCCTCGACGAGGAGGTCTGGCACCTCGACCTCGACGTCCAGGTGCTCAAGGAGCTGATGCTGGAGCTCGGCGAGCACGACCCGCGCCGCCACGAGATCATGCACGCCCTCGACCACGCGATGGACCTGCTGGACCTGGACGACATCTCCGGATCCGCGGCCGCCGTCCGCGAGGCCCTGAAGCCGGCCCTCGCCAAGCCCGCGCACGCCAGCGCCCACCGCATCTCCGGCGTCGGCCACGCCCACATCGACTCGGCCTGGCTCTGGCCGATCCGCGAGACCAAGCGCAAGACCTCCCGGACCTTCTCCAACGTCACCTCCCTTGCAGAGGAGTACGAGGAGTTCGTCTTCGCCTGCTCGCAGGCCCAGCAGTACGAATGGGTGCGCGACAACTACCCGCAGGTCTGGGCCCGGATCCAGGAATCCGTGAAGAAGGGCCAGTGGGCGCCGGTCGGCGGCATGTGGGTCGAGTCCGACGGCAATCTCCCCGGCGGCGAGGCGATCGCCCGCCAGCTCGTCCACGGCAAGCGGTTCTTCATCGAGCACTTCGGCATCGAGACCAAGGGAGTCTGGCTGCCCGACTCCTTCGGCTACAACGCGGCCTACCCGCAGCTCGCCAAGCTGGCCGGCAACGAGTGGTTCCTCACCCAGAAGATCTCCTGGAACCAGACCAACACGTTCCCCCACCACACCTTCTGGTGGGAGGGCATCGACGGCACCCGCATCTTCACCCACTTCCCGCCGGTCGACACCTACAACGCCCGCTTCAGCGGCGCGGAGATGTCCCGCGCGGTCCGCCAGTACGCCGAGAAGGGCGCCGCCACCCGCTCGCTGGCCCCCTTCGGCTGGGGCGACGGCGGCGGCGGCCCCACCCGCGAGATCATGGAGCGGGCCCGCCGCCTGAAGGACCTGGAGGGCTCCCCGCGCGTCGAGGTCGAGCACCCGGACGCGTTCTTCGCCAAGGCCCGCGCCGAGTACGAGGACGCCCCGGTCTGGGTCGGCGAGCTCTACCTGGAACTGCACCGCGCCACCTACACCTCCCAGGCCCGCACCAAGCAGGGCAACCGGCGCAGCGAGCACAAGCTGCGCGAGGCCGAGCTGTGGGCGACGACGGCCGCGCTGCACGCGCCCGGCTACCAGTACCCGCACGAGAAGCTCGACCGGCTCTGGAAGACGGTCCTGCTCCACCAGTTCCACGACATCCTGCCCGGCTCCTCGATCGCCTGGGTGCACCGCGAGGCCGAGGCCGAGTACGCCCGCGTCGCCGCGGAGCTGGAGACGCTGACCGCCGAGGCGGTCACCGCGCTCGGCGGCGGCACCGCCCGCGTCTTCAACACCAGCCCCTACGACCGCGCCGAGGTCGTCCGGGACGCCGCGGGCACCCCGGTCTACGTCGAGGTCCCGGCGAGCGGCAGCGCCCCGCTGACGGCCGCCGCCGAGGCCCCGCAGCCGGTGACCGTCGACGGCCGGGTCCTCGACAACGGAATCGTCCGGGTGGAGATCGCGGAGGACGGCACCCTGTCGTCCGTGTACGACCACCGGGCCGGCCGCGAGGTCCTCGCCGGCCAGGGCAACCTGCTCCGCCTGCACACCGACCTCCCCAACTACTGGGACGCCTGGGACGTCGACAAGCACTACAAGAACCGCTACACGGACCTGCTCGACCCCTCCGAGATCACGGTCGCCGACGCGGACCCGCTGCTCGGCTCGGTCCGTATCACGCGTCCGTTCGGCAACGGCTCGACGATCACCCAGACGGTCACCGTCCGCGCCGGCAGCCCCCGGATCGACTTCGAGACGGACATCGACTGGCACGAGGCCGAGAAGTTCCTCAAGGCCGGCTTCCCGGTGGACATCCGCGCCGCGCACTCCTCCGCCGAGATCCAGTTCGGCCACATTCAGCGGCCCACCCACACCAACACCACGTGGGAGGCGGCCCGCTTCGAGGTCTCCGGCCACCGCTGGGTGCACCTCGCCGAGCCCGGCTACGGCGTCGCCGTCCTCAACGACTCGACGTACGGCCACGACGTCTCCCGCACGGTCCGCGAGGACGGCGGTACGACCACCACGGTCCGCCTCTCCCTGGTGCGCGCCCCGCGCGTCCCGGACCCGGGCGCCGACCAGGGCCGCCACCGCATCACGTACTCGCTGCTGCCGGGCGCCACGGTCGGGGACGCCGTCGCCGAGGGCTACGCCCTCAACCTGCCGCTCCGGGTGGCCGACGCGGTGGGCGAGCCGCAGCCGGTCGTCTCGGTGGACGGCGAAGGCGTGACCGTCGAGGCGGTCAAGCTCGCCGACGACGCCTCCGGCGATGTCGTGGTCCGCCTCTACGAGTCCCTGGGCGGCCGCGCCCGGGGCGCCCTGCGCACCGGCTTCCCGCTGGCCGGCGCCCAGGTGACCGACCTCCTCGAGCGCCCCCTGGAGGACGCCGCCACCGACGGTGACAGCGTCTCCGTCGAGCTGCGCCCCTTCCAGATCCTCACGCTCCGGCTCCGCAGGGGCTGACCGGATGGCCATGCAACCGTGGTTCACCGACGCAAAGTTGGGGATCTTCGTGCACTGGGGCATCTACGCCGTCGACGGGGTCCAGGAGTCCTGGTCCTTCTACGACGACATCGTGCCGCACGACCGGTACATGTCCCAGCTGGACCGCTTCACCGGCGCCCGGTACGACCCGAAGGCGTGGGCGGACCTGTTCGCCCGCGCCGGCGCGAAGTACGCCGTGCTGACGAGCCGTCACCACGACGGTGTGGCCCTGTGGGACACGGCGTACGGCGACCTCAACCTCGGCAAGGACTATCTCGGGCCGTATGCCGAGGCCCTGCGCGAGAACGGCCTCAAGGTCGGCCTCTACTACTCCCACTCCGACTGGAACCACCCCGACTACGCCTCCACGCGCAAGCCGGGCCGCCCGCCGGAGCTGGAGGACAACCGCTACTCGGAAGTGGCGGCCGAGGACGAGGACCTGGCGGCCTGGGAACGCTTCATCGCCTACCGGGACGGCCAGATACGGGAGTTGGCCTCGTGCTACCGGCCGGACCTGCTGTGGTTCGACGGGGAGTGGGACCGCAGCGAGGAACAGTGGCGGATCCCCGAACTCGCCGCGCTGATCCGGTCGTACGTCCCGCACGTCGTCTTCAACGCGCGGATGCTCAGCGAAGGGGACTACGCCACCCCCGAGCAGGGCGCCCCCGTCGTGCCGCCGGACGGCCCCTGGGAGCTGTGCCTGACGATCAACGACTCGTGGGGCTACCAGCACCACGACCACAACCACAAGTCCCTCGCCCAGCTGATCCGCTACTTCACCGAGACCATCGGGGGCGGCGGCAACCTGCTGCTCGACGTCGGCCCCAGGGAGGACGGCACCATCCCGCAGCCGCAGGTGGAGCGCCTCGAAGGGCTGGGGGAGTGGATCAGCCGGCACGCGGAGGCGGTGTACGGGACCGGGCGCGGCCTGCCGGCCGGGCACCACTACGGCCCGAGCACCCTCTCCGCCGACCGGCGCACCCTCTACCTCACCCTGTTCGACGTCCCGCGCGCCGAGATCGGCGTCCGGGGCCTGGCCACGGCGGTCCGCAGGATCACCGTGGTGGGCACCGGCACCGAACTCGGCCACCGGGTGACCGGTGGGCTGCACGAGGCGGTGGGCGTGCTGTGGATCGACCCGCCGGCCGCGGCCGACCTCGACCCGTACGCCACCGTCCTCGCCGTCGAACTGGACGGCGAGCTGGAGCTGTACCGGGGATCCGGCCGGTTCTGAACCCTTTCACGGCTTACGCCGGAAGATCTCATATGAAGAATTAAGAGAACGGTAAATGGGCAGGTCACGGCGGCTTTTCGGGCCGCCGTGACGCTGCTGGTTCGCCTCTTGGACACCTTGAGTTCGTCTGACGCCCCTGGGATGCGGAACGGCAGGGACGACAGAAAGGCATCACCGTGCGAGACCCGCGAATGTCCGCGATCGCCAGGGGGCTGAAGCGCCGGGGCCGGCTCATGGCGCAGGCGGTGAGCCCGCCGCGCAAGACCCTCGACGCCATCCCGACCCAGCGCCCCGCCGAGCGGCCGCAGCAGGCCTCCGACGGCTATACGGCCCCCCTCGCCCCGCGCCTGGTGACGTCCCCCGCCTTCGTGCTCTCCTCGGTGCGCTCCGGCTCCACGCTGCTGCGGGTCCTGCTGAACAGCCACAGCCGCATCCGCGCCCCGCACGAGATGCATCTGCGCACGGTCCACGTCCGCATGTCCCGGGAGTTCACCGCGGACGCCATGAAGGAGCTCGCCCTCGACCGCGAGGAGCTGGAGCACGTGCTGTGGGACCGGGTGCTGCACCTGGAGCTCAGCCGCAGCGGCAAGGACGTCATCGTCGACAAGACCCCGCCGAACACCCTCATCTGGCCCCGGCTGCACCGATGTTGGCCCGACGCCCGGTTCATCCTGCTGCTGCGCCACCCCGGCGCCGTCGTCCAGTCCCTGACCAGCCGCCGCGCCGACCCCGACCACGAGGCGATCCGCACCGAGGTCCTGGGCTACGCGGAGAAACTGGAAGAGGCCCGGCAGAACCTCACCGGCGCCCACGTGATCACGTACGAGGACCTCACCGCGGATCCGGAGCGGGTCACCCGCGGCCTGTGCGAGTACCTCGGCGTCCCGTGGGAGAGCGGCATGCTCGACTACGGCAAGCAGGACCACGGCACGTTCCGGCCGCAGCTCGGCGACTGGAGCAAGGAGATCAGGTCCGGCAGGATCCAGGCCGCCCGCCAGGCCGACCCCACCGCCGAACTCCCGCCCCGGCTCGCCGAGATAGCGAAGGCGTGGGGATACCCGGTCTAGGCATCCCCACGCCGCCGCTGCCGATCGTCAGCCGGTGAAGCCGGCCGTGATCGAGGTGAACTGCCAGTTGCTCTGGCTGATCCCGGAGCAGTTGCTCACCACGCCGCCGCCCGCGCAGCCGCGGTCCCGGTTGACCGCCCAGAACGCCAGCCGGGCGATGTGGTGCGAGTTCCCCCAGTCACGGATCTGCGTCCAGATCGCCGGGGTCGTCGTCTCCTGCTGGTCCGACAGCCCGTTCATGCCGGAGATCCCGATGTGCGCGTAGGCCGTGGCGTCGTCCCAGCCGAACGTGGACTTCAGCTTGGTCTTCAGCCCCTCGGCCGCGCTCACGGTGTTGCCGTACATGTCCGAACCGCCACCGAAGTCGAACGGCATGATCGTGAAGACGTCGATGTCGGCGCCGATCGACTGAGCCTGCTCGATCAGCCGGTTGCCGTAGTACGTCGGTCCGGTGGTGGACGTCCCGAAGGTGACGATCGTCTTCAGGCCGGCGTTGTTGGCCTTGACCGTCTTCAGGGCGGTCAGGATCTTCGCCTGCACTGCCTCGTTCTCGAACTCGTCGGTGTTCTCGATGTCCATGTCGACGGATTTGAGACCGTAGGCGTCGATCACCTTCTGGATCGCCCCGGCCAGCGCGCTCGCGGAGGAGCAGTTGGCGCCGAGCTTGCTGCCCTGCCAGCCGCCGAAGGACGGGGTGACATCGCCGCCGGCCGCCTTGATCTGGTTGATCGCGGTCTGGTCGACACCGCCGGTCAGCGCCCGGCTGCCGTCCCAGGCCGGCGTGCAGCCGCCCGAGTCAAGGACGAAGGCCATGGTGAAGTTCTTGATGCCGGTCGCACTCATCACGGTGGAGGGGCTCGGCGGATCCCCCCAGCCCTCGAAGAGGTAGGGCGCGGCCTGTTTGAAGCCGCTCCCGCCACCGCTGCCCGCGCTCGTCGTCACGGACACGGAGTTGGAGGCCGCCGACACGTTCCCGGCCGCGTCCCGCGCCTTCACCGTGAAGGTGTACGCGGTACTGGCCGCCAGCCCGCTCACCGTGGCGGAGGTCCCGGAGACGCTCGTCACCTGGCTCGACCCGCTGTAGACGTCGTACGCCGTCACTCCGACGTTGTCCGTCGCGGCCGACCAGGACAGGGAGACGCTCGACGAGGTCTTCCCGGTGGAGGTGAGGTTCGTGGGCGCGGTGGGCGCCTGCGTGTCGGAGCTGCCGCCGGGCCCGTCGAGGCTGAAGTCGTCGGCGTAGTACGTCCCCTGGGCGTACCACCCGTGGACATAGATCTGCGCACTGGTCTGCGAGGCCCCGGTGGTGAAGGAGACCGTCAGCTGGCTGTACTGGGAGGCCGAGGACGTCCAGGTGGACGCCCCGCCGGTCACCCCGAGGTACACGTACGAGCCGCGGACCCAGCTGCTCAGCGAGTACGTGGTGTTGGGCTGCACGGCGACGGTCTGCGTGCACTGGGCGGTGTCACTGGAACTCACGGCCCCCGCGAGCGCCTTGGAGCCGCCGTGCACGGGGGAGGACACGACCGAGCCGAGGTTCCCCGAGCAGGACCACGGCGAGAGACTCCCCGACTCGAAGCCGGGGTTGGACAGGATGTTCGCCGCCTGCGCGGTACCGGGCAACGCGATGGCCCCGGCGAGTGCGAGAGCGGCGGATCCGAGCAGGGCGAATATCCGACGTCTGGAACGTCTGAACGAGTTGCGCACGCGATCTCCCTGAAGGAATGGGGGTGTTCGGGAGTTGCACGAAGGTGCAAGGGGGTGCGCAACAAAGTTGGTATGGACCAATCCGTCTGTCAAGGAGAAGAACGTGAATTGGTCCATACCGGTGAGTCGAGGTGCCCCGAAAGGGGCGCGGGGCTGTGTTTGATTTGCGGCTCCGCCGCGTGGGCGCGAGCAACCACGACGGCGCCGCACCCGGCCGACAACCTAGAGCGGCAACACCGCAGCCGCAGCGTCGACTGAACCCACGGCAACAGGCGCAGCCACCGGCGCCGGCAACACCACCTCTTCGGCCTCCTCCCGGGCCACCGGCCCGGCCGGCAGCACATGCCGCGGCCCCGACACCACCGCGTAGTCCTGCCCAAGGAACGGCGGCTCGATCACCCCGGGGTCCTCGCCCAGCGCCAACTGCACGGCCGCCCAAGGCGCGTTGACCCCGCAGAGCGACAGCTGGTGCAACCCGCCCGCCGGCCGCGTGTTGACGTCGAGCAGCACGGGCTGGTCGCCGTACATCCGGAACTGGATGTTGGAGAGGTAGTGCAGCCCGAAGCCCTCGGCGATGATCCGCGCCGGCTTCAGCCACTGCTCGTCGAGGGTGAACCCGCGCCGGCGGCCCTTCTTGGTGCGGCCCACGGCCAGCCGGACCCGGTTGTCGGGCCCGGTGAGGCAGTCGACGGACACCTCCGGCTCCTCCAGCCGCGGCATCACCAGCCAGTCCACCGGCTGGTCGGCGCGGCGCAGCGCGTCCACGACCAGGTCGAGCTGGACATACGGTCCGGGGAATCCGTTGAGGTGAAACAGCGAGAAGGGGGCGCGTGTGATCACGCGGAAGCCCACGCCACCCGCACCGGCCGCCGGCTTGAAGCAGGCCTTGTGGCCGCCGGCCTCCAACTCCTCGACCGCGGCGACGAGTTCGTCCGCCGTGCGGACCCGCGACCACGGCGGCACCGGGACGCCCACCGAGCTCACCGCCTCGTACGCGGTCGCCTTGTCCTCGAAGACGGCGGTCGCCTCCGGCGTCGGCGCCAGCAGGGCCGTGCCGATCGCCTCGAAGTCGGCCCGGTGGGCCACGATCGCCGACTGGTGCAGCCGGGGCACGAAGACATCGATGCCACGGCGCTGGCACTGGTCGAGGGCGTACTCGACGTATGCGGCCGGGGACAGGCCCTCCGGCTCCAGGTCGGCGGTGTCGGCGGCGGCCAGCACGGGGGAGTCGGCGTCACCGTGCGTCGCATGGATCTCGACCGCCCGGTCGCTGGGATTTCTCCGCAGCTGATCCATGAAGAACACGTTCTCCGCGTACGTGCGGTTGAGCCAGACGCGTACGCGAGAGCGCATTAAAGCCGCCTTTCGGGGTTTTTGGGCAGGGGTCAGCGGGCCCGTGCCCGGGCAGGGTGGTTGGAGGGTCACCAAACCGCCCTGGACGAAGGGAAGTTCGTGGCGGTGGTGTTGGGGGGATCATACGGCTTTCAAGGGGCCCCGCGTGCAACGCCAGTGTTACGGATTTCCCCGCCCTGTCCACGCGCGTTTTCCTGCACCGTCCACGCCGGTTTCCTTGACGGCCCGAAACCGGCCGGGGGACCGGCGCGGGACGGGCTCCGCACCGGCTCCGGACCGGCTTCGGACCGGCCCTGGACCGGCCGGGTGGTGGCCGGCGGGCCGTCGGACGGGTGGTCTTGTTCCCGGCCCCCGAAGTGTGTTGTGGTGGGGGCCGACGACATGATCGGAAGGGGTACGGGGTGGAGTCCACGGCCGGTGCCGGGCAGTTGCTGGCCATCAGCGACCTGCACATCTCGTACCCGGAGAACCGCGAACTCGTCGAGAAGATGCGTCCGGAAACGGACGAGGACTGGCTGATCGTCGCCGGTGACATCGCGGAGACCGTCGCCGACGTCCGCTGGACGCTGGAGACCCTCGCGGGCCGCTTCCGCAAAGTCCTGTGGGCGCCCGGCAACCACGAACTGTGGACCCACCCCAAGGACCCGGTCACCCTGCGCGGAGTCGCCCGCTACGACCACCTCGTCGACCTCTGCCGGGAACTGGGCGTGGTCACCCCCGAGGACCCCTACCCGGTCTGGGAGGGCCCCGGCGGACCGGTCGTCGTGGCACCGCTGTTCCTGCTGTACGACTACTCCTTCCTGCCGGCCGGCTGCGCCACCAAGGAGGAGGGCCTCGCCTACGCGCACGGCACCGGTATCGTGTGCAACGACGAGTACCTGCTGCACCCCGACCCCTACCCGACCCGCGAGGACTGGTGCCGGGCCCGGGTCGAGGCCACCGAGCGGCGGCTCGCCGAACTGCCCGAGGACCTGCCGACCGTGCTGGCCGGCCACTACCCGCTGGACCGGCACCCCACCGACGTGCTCTGGTACCCGGAGTTCGCCATGTGGTGCGGCACCACCCGCACCGCCGACTGGCACCGCCGGTTCCGCGTCGCGACCATGGTCTACGGCCATCTGCACATCCCCCGGACCACCTGGCACGACGGGGTCCGCTTCGAAGAGGTCTCCGTGGGATACCCCCGCGAGTGGCGCAAGCGGTCCGGGGAACCGGGCCGGCTGCGCCGCATTCTGCCGATGGAGGTCGGAACCGGTGATCGAGGAGCTGCTCCCGGACTCGGTGGTGGCCGTGGAGATGCTCGGTGACGAGGCGATCCGCGAGGCCCCGCTCTACCCCGAGGAGGCGGCGCTGGTCGCCCGCGCCGTGCCCAAGCGGCGCCGTGAGTTCTCCGCCGTGCGGGCCTGCGCCCGGCGCGCCATGGAGAAGCTCGGGGTCCCGCCGCAGCCGATCGTGAGCGGCGAGCGCGGCGCCCCGCGCTGGCCGGACGGGCTGATCGGCAGCATGACCCACTGCGAGGGCTACTGCGCCGCCGCCCTGGTCCGCGCCACCGACCTGGCCTCCCTCGGCATCGACGCCGAACCGCACGCCGCGCTCCCCGAGGGCGTCGCCGAGTCCGTGCTGCTGCCCGCCGAGCAGCAGCGGCTCGCGCGGCTCGCGGCCGAGCGGCCCGGCGTGCACTGGGACCGCCTGCTGTTCAGCGCCAAGGAATCCGTCTACAAGGCGTGGTTCCCCCTCACCGGGAAGTGGCTGGACTTCATGGAGGCCGACATCGAGCTCGTCCCGGAGCCCGGTGAGCGGCCGCACGGCGTCCTGCGCGCCCGTCTCCTGGTCCCCGGCCCGGAGGTCGGCGGGCGGCGGCTGGAGGTCTTCGAGGGCCGCTGGAGCGTGGGGCACGGCATGCTCACCTCGGCCGTGGTCGTGCCGCACCCCTGACGCGCCGCGCCGGCTCAGGTGGGTGGGCACCAGTCGTGCAGCAGCCGGAAGAACGCCTCCTCGTTGCCCGCCAGTCCGGCCCCGGCCAGGGCCTCCTCGGCCTCGGCGAGCACGGCCGGCGGCACCACGAGGGGGCGAGGTCCTTCGGGCGGTCCGTCGAAGGCCGCGCGGACGGTGTGCAGCAGCCGCAGATAGGCCTGGACGGCGGCGCGTTCACGGTCGGTCAGTACGGCGGTGTGCATCGGTCGGCTCTCCCCGTCGGTCGTCGTGGTCACGCGCCCGGACGGCGCGGGCACACCGGGCATGCGGTGCGCACCCCCCAGCTTGCCGTCCGCCACTGACAACGCCGTCCGACCACACTCCGGTTCGCCCACTCAGCGGACGCCCGGCCGGACCGGGCTCACTTCCCCAGGTACCCCAGCGACGCCTCGATGCGGCCCGCCACGTCGTGCCGTCGCACCGGGCCGCGCAGCGCCGAACCGGCGAGCCAGGTCCGGCACTTGCTGGCCAGCAGCAGTCCGAAGGTCTCCGCGTCCCGTTCCTCGGCCCGGTCGAAGCGGGTGCGGGCGGCCACCCGCTGGACGGCCGCCTGGAGCGCGGCCTGGTCGGCCTCGGTGCCGGTACCCGAGCCGGTGCCGGTGGCCGCGCCGAGGAGCCGCGCGGCCACGCCGACCCCGTCCATGTCATGGCCGCAGTGCTCGGCGTGCATGTGCCACAGCTCGTGGCCGAGGATCACCAACTGGTGGTCGGGCACGGTGCGTTCCTCGACGACGACCAGGTCGCGGTCGGCCAGGTCGAGCCAGAGCCCGCTGGCCGTGCCGGGCGGGAAGACGGCCGTACGGAACTGCACGGGGCGGCCGCGGCGGCGGCTCAGCGCGTCGCACAGCGCCCGGTACAGCTCCTGCGGCGGGGCGGGCGCGGGCAGGGTCAGCTCCCCGACCAGCTCACCGCTCAGCCGGCGCATGTCCCTGCCGATGCTCACTCTTCTCCCTCGGCTCACGACTCTCGGCTCACGACTCGGGCCGCTTGACGCTCTCCAGGAGCATGTCCAGCCACTCCGCGACCTTGTCCCGGTGCTGGTCGGTGGGCAGCTGGGCGGCCCGCCAGGCGATACCGCGCACCCCGTGGTCCTGGAGCAGCCGCTCCAGCGGGTCCTCCACCGCCTCGGCCGCGGCCCGCTCCCGGTCGGCCAGCTTCTGCAGCAGCTCCTGCTCGACGCGCTGGAGGGCACCGGCGAGGGCCTCGGGGTCCTCGGCGGTGAGGAAGCCCGCGTGCACGCGGAAGTAGCGCTGGAGGGCGTCGCAGTGCTCCATGGTCGGCCGCCGGTCACCGTTGATCAGGGCGCCGGCCTGCTGCCGGGACATGCCCGCGCCGTCGGCGATCTCCTGCTGGGTGTGCTTGCGGCCGTTCGGCTTGAGCCGGGTCCGGCGCAGCAGGCCGAGGCGTTGCAGGAAGCGGGCCTGGACATCGGGCTCGCCCGCCGGGAGGCCGGTCAGCAGGGCCCGGACCACGGGCTCGGGGACACCGCAGGCGAAGGAGAGCCGTCCGACGTGGAAGACCTCGGCGTGCGGGACGCCGAGCCGGTCGGCGAGCGCGGTGACGCGGGCGACGGCGGCCGGCAGCTGGGCGGTCGCCGTGGCGCCCGGATCCTCGTAGCCATCCGTCACCGACAGAACTCCTACGTCTCTCAGGGGAATCAGGGGCTTCTCACAAGCGGCGCCGCGAACTTCCCGGCACCGGCAGGGAACCTCCCGGAGATTAGCGGGTCGTTCGAACTCACATCCAGGTCTCGCCACAACTGTGGCCAATTTCGGACGTCAACAGGCATGAAATGCCACGATAGTTGACATGACTCAGGGTGGGGCAGCAGGATCACATCGCCGCGAGAAGGCCGCATAGGCAAGAGGGGTGACCTCCCGATGGCATATCAGGCAGGTGGGCGGCGGCCGGCGCCGCGGCCCGTCCCCGAGGGCCTGGAGGCCCAGGCGTATCTCCAGGACTACGCGTTACTCCTGGACGCGGTCCCCTTCCCGTCCCTGGTGGTGGACCACCGCTGGGACGTCGTGCTCGCCAACGGCGCGTTCGAGACACTTTTCCGGGCGGTCGCCCCGCATCCCACCGCGATGCCCGGGGACAACTTCCTGCGTTTCGTCCTGTTCCACCCGGATGCCGGAACGATTCTCGGCGCCCACGAGGCGGGCTGGTGCCTGCCGATGCTGGCACAGTTCAAGACCACCCTGGAGTGCTACGGCCACGACCACGAACTCCAGTCGATCCGCCGGGAGATCGCCCAGGATCCCCTCATGGAGGCCGCCTTCCGGCAGGGCCTGCCGCACTGGCTGCGCGTGGTCGGCGAGGACGGCGCCCAGCTCGACGGGGCCGTCCGGCTGCTGCTGCACCCGGACCCGCTGCTGGGCACCACCGAGTGCCGGGTCGTCGGCGAAACGCCCAAGACCCTTCAGGACATGGGCTACGCGCGTTACACCCTGGTGCTGCGCGCCGCCCCGCGCCCCGCAGCCGCCCCGCGCCGCTCCCGCCGGCCCGGCGGCCTGGGTGCCCATCTGACCGTCGTCCCGGTTCCCGAAGGCTGACCCGGCACCGCCGGCGTTCAGGTCGCCGACGGCGCCGGGCCGGACGCCGGCGTCGCTCCGTCCCGGCTCATCCCCCGGCCACGACCAGGACCAGCGGCACGCCCCGGCACGGCACCAGCCGCATCCCGCCGAACGCGCCCGGCCGCCCGCTCTCCAGGACCGCCGCGAAGTCCGGCCCCTTCACCAGCGAACCGGCCAGCTGCGCCGGGTCCGCCGACGCCGCCACCCGGCCGCGGGCGTTGACCAGCCGCGCCGGTCCGGGCAGCGAGCGCAGCAGTGGCAGCGCGGCCGTCTCGAAGTGCCGCAGATACACGTCGGCGGCGGCCACGCCCAGGAACCGGCCGCCCACCTCCACGGGCGCGGACAGCGTGAGGCTGTACTCGTCCGAGCAGAGGTAGTCCACGTACGGCCCGGCCACCGCCCGCCGCCCGGTGTCCCGGGGCAGCGCGAACCAATCCCAGTGCGTGTAGTCCGAGTAGGCCGAGGTGCGCGGGTCCAGGTCGAGGAGCAGCGGCCGTACGTCCCCGCCGGCGTCGCTCTGCCACCACTCCAGCCAGGCCGGGACGTCGGCCAGCACCCCGGGCGCGGCCACGAACCCGACACCGGAGACCAACTCCTGCCGGGTCAGGCGCAGATGGAGGCCGGGGCGCAGTGCGGCGAGGTCGGCGGTCACCGGCCGGCGGTCCTCGGCGGCCACCCGGGCCAGCAGCGCGGCCGTGTCGGCACGGGTGGCCGCGACGGCGTCGAACACGGCCTCCAGGGCATGGCCGACCCGCTCGGCCACATACTCCTCGGCGGCGTCGAGCGTGGCCGTCACCGGACCGGAGGGGACGGTGCTGCGGCTCATGGTGCCCTCCAGCGGACGGGGGAGCGGGCGCGGCGCGGCTACAGGGCCAGCCGCAGGGCGATGAGCCGTGCCGTCGAGTCCCGTACGCACCGTTCGGCCAGCTCCCTGGCCGATGCGTGCGCCCCATCCTGCACGGCGGAGATTACGGACCGGTGACGGTCCGCCACCTCTTCACGATATTCGTCGTCACCGAGCACAAGGCACAGCAGCGCCCCGACCTCCGTCTGCAGCGCGACCTGTTCCCGGGTGAGCCGGGCCGACTGGGCGGCGGCGGCCAGCTCCACGTGGAAGCGGCCGTACACCCGGCTGCGGGCCGCCGCGTCCGGGGCCCCGCGCAGCTCCTCGGTGGTCCGGCGGAGCTGGTCGAGGTCGTGGTCCTCGGTGCGCTGCGCGGCGAGGTGGGCCGCGGTGCCGGACAGGGCCGCCCAGTGGTCGCCGAGGTCGCGCAGCTCCTCGGGGCTCCAACCGCACAGCCGCTCCGTGAGCCGCTCCCGGTCGGGCACCTCGGGGGAGGAGACGAAGCTGCCGCCGCCGCGGCCCCGGCGGGTGACCACCAGGCCCTGCTGGCGCAGCGCCATCAGCGCCTCCCGCAGGGTCACCGTGGACACCCCGAGCTGCCCGGCCAGCTCGGTCTCGCCGGGCAGCTGCTCACCGTCGGCGAGCAGGCCGAGCTCGATGGCGTCGCCGATCCGGCGGACCACGGCGGTGACCCGGGCCCCGCTGTCCACCGGGGCGAAGACGGCCTTTCGGGCGCCGCCGTCCGTCTGCTGCTGTCTCACGGCCCACCACCCTATGCGTTGACCCAAGCTTTACCTCAGAAGGGTCTTGAGCTTTGAACTATGACTTCATATCTTTCCGGTCACCAGGTGCAACGCAAGAGAGCGGCAGAAAGGTTCCCGCCCATGGAGGCCAGTGCGATCCGGTTGCGGGATCTGCGGAAGTCGTTCGGCGACACGACCGCCGTGGCCGGGGTCGACCTGGAGATCAGGGACGGCGAGTTCTTCTCGATGCTCGGCCCCTCCGGCTCCGGCAAGACCACCGTCCTGCGCATGGTCGCCGGCTTCGAGAGCCCCACCTCGGGCACGATCGAACTCGCCGGACAGGACGTCACCCGCCGCGCCCCCTTCGAACGGGACGTGCACACCGTCTTCCAGGACTACGCCCTGTTCCCGCACATGACCGTCGAGCAGAACGTCGCCTACTCCCTCAAGGTCCGCCGGATCCCCAAGGCCGAACGCCTGGTCCGGGCCCGCAAGGCCCTCGCCGAGGTCCGCCTCGAAGGCTTCGGCGGCCGCCGCCCCTCCCAGCTCTCCGGCGGCCAGCGGCAGCGCGTCGCCCTGGCCCGCGCCCTCGTCGGACGCCCCCGCGTCCTGCTCCTCGACGAACCCCTCGGCGCCCTCGACCTCAAACTGCGCGAACAGATGCAGATCGAACTCAAGGCCCTGCAACGCGAGGTCGGCATCACCTTCGTCTTCGTCACCCACGACCAGGAGGAGGCCCTGACCATGAGCGACCGCGTCGCCGTCTTCCACCAGGGCCGCATCGAACAGGTCGGCACCCCCGCCGAGATCTACGAACGCCCCGCCACCTCCTTCGTCGCCTCCTTCGTCGGCACCTCCAACCTGCTCACCGGCGAGGCCGCCGTGCGCGTCCTCGGCGAGAGCGGCACCCACAGCATCCGGCCCGAGAAGATCCGGGTCCTGAAGGAGACCGCCGACCCGGACGAGGAAGGCCACGCCACCGCCGTCGGCACCGTCGCCGAGGTGGTCTACCTCGGCGACGCCACCCGCTTCCTGGTCGACCTGGACGGCGGCGGCCGGCTCACCGCGCTCCAGCAGAACCTCGACACCTCCGCCGAGGACGTCGCCGCCTACCGCGGCACCCGAGTCCGGCTGCGCTGGCAGCGCCGGCACACCGTCCACGTCCCCGACTGACCCGCCGTCCCTCACGTCCGGATCCGCCGTCCCTCACGCCATGGAGTACGTCGTGCGCCTCACCCGTCCTCTCACCGCGGCCGCCTTCGCGGCGCTGCTGCTGGCCGCCACCGCCTGCGGCTCCTCCGGCTCCGGCTCCTCGACCGGCCTCAACCCGCCCGACCTCAAACCCCTCGCCAAGCTCGGCAAGTCCGAGGGCGAGGTCAACCTGATCGCCTGGGCCGGCTACGTCGAGGACGGCTCCGACGACCCCAAGGTGGACTGGGTCACCGACTTCGAGAAGCAGACCGGCTGCAAGGTCAACTCCAAGGTCGCGGCCAGCTCCGACGAGATGGTCAAGCTGATGAAGACCGGCCAGTACGACGCCGTCTCCGCCTCCGGCGACGCCTCCCTGCGCCTGATCGCCTCCGGCGACGCCGCCCCCGTCAACACCAAGCTCGTACCGAACTACAAGGACATCTTCAGCGGCCTGAAGAACGGCGCCTGGAACTCGGTCAAGGGCCAGATGTACGGCATCCCGCACGGCCGCGGCGCCAACCTGCTGATGTACAACACCCAGAAGGTCAGCCCCGCCCCCACCTCCTGGTCCGCCGTCTTCGACGACGCGGCGACGTACAAGGGCCATGTGACGGCGTACGACTCGCCGATCTACATCGCCGACGCGGCCCTGTACCTCAAGGCCACCAAGCCCGAGCTGAAGATCAAGGACCCCTACGCGCTGGATCAGAAGCAGTTCGACGCCGCCGTGGCCCTGCTGAAGAAGCAGAACGCGGACATCGGCGAGTACTGGAGCGACTACCTCAAGGAGATCTCCGCCTTCAAGAGCGGCGACTCCGTCATCGGCACCAGCTGGCAGGTCATCGCGAACCTGGCCGCCGACGAGGGCGCCCAGGTGAAGGCCTTCGTACCCAAGGAAGGTTCCACCGGCTGGTCCGACACCTGGATGGTCTCGGCCAAGGCCAAGCACCCCAACTGCGCCTACCAGTGGCTCAACTGGATCGTCTCCCCGAAGGTCAACGCCGAGGTCGCCGAGTACTTCGGCGAGGCCCCGGCCAACGCCAAGGCCTGCGACCTGACCGCCGACAAGAACTTCTGCGCGACCTACCACGCGGCCGACGAGAGCTACTGGAAGAACATCGCCTTCTGGAACACGCCCATCGAGCAGTGCCTGGACGGCCGCACCGACGTCAAGTGCGTGCCGTACGCCAAGTGGGTGCAGGCCTGGACCGAGATCAAGGGCTGACCCATGGCCCTGCTCACCCGGACCGCGGGCGCGCTGCACCGGCGCCCCCGGCTCCGCCTCGCCCTGCTGCTGACCGCCCCGCTGCTGTGGCTGGCCGTGCTCTACCTCGGCTCGCTGGCCGTGCTGTTCGTCTCCGCGTTCTGGACGACGGACTCCTTCACCTCCGAGGTCGTCAAGGTCTGGTCGACCGACAACTTCCACGAGCTGTTCACCACCCCGGTGTACCGGCAGGTGATCCTGCGCAGCGTCGGCGTCGCCCTCGCGGTGACCGCCCTGTGCGCGGTGCTCGCCTTCCCGGTCGCCTTCTACACCGCCCGGATCGCCAAGCCGAGCCGGCGCCCGCTGCTCGTGGTCGCCATCCTCACGCCGCTGTGGGCGAGTTACCTGGTCAAGGTGTACGCGTGGCGGCTGATCCTGTCCGAGGGCGGCCTCGCCGACTGGCTGCTCAAGCCCTTCGGACTGAGCGGGCCGGGCTTCGGTCTGCCGGCCACCGTGCTGACCCTGACCTACCTGTGGCTGCCTTACATGATCCTGCCGATCCACACCGCGCTGGAACAGCTGCCCGACAACCTCCTCGACGCGTCGGCCGACCTGGGCGCCCGGGCCGGGCGGACCTTCCGGTCCGTGGTGCTGCCGATGGTGCTGCCCTCGGTCGCCGCCGGCTCGGTGTTCACGTTCTCGCTGAGCCTCGGCGACTACATCACCGTGCAGATCGTCGGCGGCAAGACCCAGCTCATCGGCAACCTCGTCTACGCCAACATCGAACTCAACCTGCCCATGGCCGCCGCCCTCGCCACCGTCCCGGTCGTCGTCATCGTGCTGTATCTGCTGGCGATGCGGCGGACCGGGGCGTTGAGCAGCCTCTGACGACAGGGTGCTATGTCACATGTCACACATGACACTCTCCCGGCCCGCCCGTATCGCCCTCCGCGCAGCCGCCGCCCTCGGCTTCGCCGTCATCTACGTCCCCCTGCTCCTCGTCCTCGTCAACTCCCTCAACCCCGACCGCAGCGCGAGCTGGCCCCCGCCCGGCCTGACCACCCGCTGGTGGTCGGCCGCCTGGCGCAGCTCCGGTGCCCGCGAGGCGTTGTGGACCTCGGTCAAGGCGGGGCTCGGCGCCACCGCGATCGCCCTGGTGCTCGGCACCCTGATCGCCTTCGCCGTCGCCCGGTACCGCTTCTTCGGCCGGGACGCCCTCTCCTTCGTGGTCGTGCTGCCGATCGCGCTGCCCGGCATCGTCACCGGCATCGCCCTCAACTCGGCGTTCAGCACGGTCCTCGAGCCGCTCGGTGTCGGGCTCGGCCTGTTCACCGTGGTCGTCGGGCACGCCACCTTCTGTGTCGTGATCGTCTTCAACAACGTCGTCGCCCGGCTGCGCCGCACCTCCGGCAGTTACGAGGAGGCGGCGGCCGACCTGGGCGCCGACACCTTCCGCGCCTTCGTCGACGTCACCTTCCCGCTGGTGCGCTCGGCGCTCCTCGCGGGCGGACTGCTGGCCTTCGCGCTCTCCTTCGACGAGATCGTGGTCACCACCTTCACCGCCGGTCCGGGTGTCCAGACCCTGCCCCTGTGGATCTTCGACAACATGACCCGCCCGCAGCAGGCGCCGGTGGTGAACGTGGTGGCGGCCGTGCTCGTACTGCTCTCCGTCGTCCCGATCTACGTTGCGCAAAGGCTGTCGGCGGACACGGCGACCGCCAGCCGCGTGTGATCCCGACCTTAGGGCGTTACGCAAAAAGCTTGCGAATCTTGCGCTAGGCTTGCGTCCATGACGCGACGACTTGCGGAAGTAGCCAAAAAGGTCGGGGTCAGCGAGGCCACGGTCAGCCGGGTGCTCAACGGCAAGCCGGGGGTCTCCGAGGCGACCCGGCAGGCGGTGCTCTCGGCCCTCGACGTGCTCGGCTACGAGCGCCCCACCCAGCTGCGCGGTGAACGCGCCCGACTCGTCGGTCTGGTCCTGCCCGAGCT
This sequence comes from Streptomyces sp. NPDC054770, assembly GCF_053611985.1. Classification (NCBI taxonomy): domain Bacteria; kingdom Bacillati; phylum Actinomycetota; class Actinomycetes; order Kitasatosporales; family Streptomycetaceae; genus Streptomyces; species Streptomyces sp. NPDC054770. The sequence goes on along the minus strand of NZ_JBSHBL010000040.1, from coordinate 2,384 downwards.
GCAGAACCCCATCTTCCCGGCGTTCGCCGAGGTCATCGGCGGCGCCCTGGCCCAGCTCGGCCTCACCCCGGTGCTGTGCACGCAGACCAAGGGCGGGGTCTCCGAGGCGGACTACGTGGAGTTGCTGCTGCAACAGCAGGTCTCCGGTGTCGTGTTCGCCGGCGGTCTCTTCGCCCAGGCCGACGCGCCGCACGACCACTACCGGCTGCTCGCCGACCGCAACATCCCGGTGGTGCTGGTCAACGCGGCCATCGACCATCTCGGCTTCCCCGGTGTGTCCTGCGACGACGCCGTTGCGGTGGAACAGGCCTGGCGGCACCTCGCCTCCCTGGGGCACGAGCGGATCGGACTCGTCCTCGGCCCCGCCGACCACATGCCGTCGGCCCGCAAGCTGGCCGCCGCGCGCACCTTGGGGGACCTCCCGGACGCCAACGTGGCCCGGGCCATGTTCTCGATCGAGGGTGGTCACGCGGCCGCCACGCGCCTCATCGACCAGGGGGTCACCGGCATCATCTGCGCCAGCGACCCGCTGGCGCTGGGGGCGATCAGGGCGGCCCGCCGCAAGGGCCTGGACGTCCCGTCCCGCGTCTCGGTCGTCGGCTACGACGACTCGGCGTTCATGAACTGCACCGAGCCCCCGCTCACCACCGTCCGCCAGCCGATCGAGGCCATGGGCCGGGCCGCCGTCGAACTGCTGAACGCTCAGATCGGCGGTGCGGTGGTCCCGGCGGAGGAGTTGCTGTTCGAGCCGGAGCTGGTTGTCAGGGGGTCGACCGCGCAAGCGCCGAAAGCCTGAGTCTCAGTAGATCCCATCTGCTGTCGAATAATTACAGATTCTGCGCGACATCTTGCGCGGCAGTGCTGCCGGTGCTTGAGTGTGCGGCGCCCACCGATCCCGGTGCGGCGCCCAACTGCTCCTGTTCTGGGGGGTCCACCGATGTCCAGCACCGGGTTCCGCCGTGCTCTCGTCGCGTTCGGCGTCTGTTCCTCGCTCGCGCTCTCCGCCTCGGCCTGCGGGTCGGGTGACGACGACGCGGGCAGCGGCAAGACGCGCATCACCGTCAACTGCGAGCCGCCGAAGAGCGCCAAGCTCGACCGGTCGTTCTTCGAGCAGGACATCGCCGCCTTCGAGAAGAAGAACCCGGACATCGACGTCGTCGCGCACGACGCGTTCCCCTGCCAGGACCCGAAGACCTTCGACGCCAAGCTCGCCGGCGGCCAGATGGAGGACGTGTTCTACACGTACTTCACCGACGCCAAGCACGTCGTGGACATCAACCAGGCGGCCGACCTCACGCCGTACCTCAAGGACCTGAAGAGCTACGACACCATCCAGAAGCAGCTGCGGGACATCTACACCGTCGACGGCAAGGTCTACGGCATCCCGCGCACCGGCTACTCGATGGGCCTGATCTACAACCGCAAGCTCTTCCAGCAGGCCGGTCTCGACCCCGACCAGCCGCCGACCACCTGGGACGAGGTCCGCGCGGACGCCAAGAAGATCGCCGCGCTCGGCAACGGGACCGTCGGGTACGCCGACTACAGCGCCCAGAACCAGGGCGGCTGGCACTTCACCGCCGAGATGTACTCGCAGGGCGGCGACGTGGTGTCGGCCGACGGCAAGTCGGCGACCGTCGACACCCCCCAGGGCCACGCGGTCCTGCAGAACCTGCACGACATGCGCTGGACCGACAACTCGATGGGCAGCAAGCAGCTCCTCATCATCAACGACGTCCAGCAGATGATGGGTTCGGGCAAGCTCGGCATGTACCTCTCCGCACCGGACAACATCCCGATCCTGGTGAAGGAGAAGGGCGGCAACTACAAGGACCTCGCCCTCGGCCCGATGCCCGGCGGCCAGGGCACCCTCATCGGCGGCGACGGCTACATGTTCAACAAGAAGGACACGCCCGCCCAGATCCGGGCCGGCCTCAAGTGGCTCGACTCCATGTTCCTCACCCCCGGTGACGGCTTCCTCGGCGACTACGCCCGGGCCAAGAAGAACAACGCGCCCGTCGGCCTGCCCGAGCCGCGCCTGTTCACCGGCGCCGCCGACGCCAAGGACCAGGCGGTCAAGAAGGCCAACGCCAACGTGCCGGTGGAGAACTACCAGGCGTTCCTGAACGGCAACCAGTCCCTGCAGATGAAGATCGAGCCGCCGGACGCCCAGCAGATCTACTCCGTCCTCGACGGCACCGTCTCCGCAGTCCTCACCAAGAAGGACGCCGACATCGACCAGCTCCTCAAGGACGCCAACGACAAGATCAACGGCATCCTGGCCCGGGGCTGACCGCGATGACCAAGACGGCCGCACGACGACCCGCCGCCACGGCGGCGGTCGTCGTACGACAGGCCCCGGCGCCGCCCCCGGCAGGGGACCGGAG
>NZ_JBSHBL010000039.1:0-110129 GCF_053611985.1 Streptomyces sp. NPDC054770 | reverse complement strand
GGGGTCGCCCGTCCCCGGGCGGCCCCCCCCCCCAAAGCGGCCCCCCACCCCACACCCCCCCCCCCCCCCGCCAATCTCACCCCCGGGCGGGCTCGGGGGGCGAGCGCGGCCGGTGCCGTTCTCCCCCCGCCACGCCTCCATCCGTCCTGCGGACTTGCGGACTTGCGGACTTGAGAGGACCCGACATGAACATCACGGTGATCGGACGAGGGCGGGTCGGCGGCGGCCTGGCCCGGCTGTGGGCGACGGCCGGCCACGAGGTCAGGACCCTGGGCCGGGACGGAGGCGATGCCGCGGCCGCGGACATCGTCGTCGTGGCCGTCCCCGACCACCTCATCGGCGCGGCGCTGCACGGTGTCACCGGGCTGCACGGCCAGGTGACCGTCGACGTGACCAACCTCTATGCCGAGCGCGACGACGCTTTCCCGTCGCTCGCACATCAGGTGAAGTCCGTCGTCGGCGGCCCGACGGCGAAGGCGTTCAACACGGTCTTCGCGTCCGCGTACGAGCTGATCGGCGAGCAGCGCGTGACACCGAGCAACCTGTACGCGGCCGAACCGGACGCGAAGGACGTCACCGCCCGGCTCATCGCCGACGCCGGCTTCGACCCCGTGTATGTCGGCGACCTCGATCCGGGAGCGCGGCTGCTGGAGGACGGCTCCGGTCTCATCCGCGCGCTGGCCGGCCAGATCGGCCCGTTCTTCTACCGCTACGGCCGGCCGGGAGAACTGTAGGCCTGCCCGCCGTGGCTCACGGTGCCGACTGGATGTCGCCGCGCGTGGAGGACGTGACGGTGTCGCCGTGCGCGAAGTCGCCCGGCGGGATGCCGGGGTGGTGTCCGACGCCGGCCGACGGCACCGTGGTCGAGGGGCCTAGGGTGAGCCGGGAGACGATGCGGTAGCGGTCTCCGCGGTAGACCGAGTGGACGTACTCGATGGGCTGACCCGCGGTGTCCGAGGTGAGCCGTTCGAAGAGCAGTGCCGGGGACAGTTCGGGCACGTCGAGCAGTTCGGCCTCGGCCCGGGTGACGACAGTCGGCTCGATCGCCTGTACGGCTTCCCGGACGTGCACGTCGTGCTGTTCGCGCAGGTGCTCGTACAGGTCGCCGGCCTCCAGTTCGCCGGCGGACAGGGCGGGGACCAGGTCGGCCTTGATGTGCAGGTGCTCGATGGCCATCGGGGCACCGTCGACCAGGCGCAGCCGTGCCACGTAGACGATCTCGGCGGCGGGGGAGATGCGCAGCTTGCGGCCCACGCGCGCGCCCGCCGGGATGGTGGTGAACTCCAGCAGCCGGCTCGACCAGGTTCCGGCGGCCCGGGGCACGGTCATGGCCTGCTGCCCGGAGACGAGTTCCTGGGTGATCTTCTCGGGTGCTACGAACATACCGCGCCCGTGTTCCCGTACCAGCAGCCCCGCGGCGACCAGTTCGTCGGCCGCCGCGCGCAGGGTCGGACGGGACACACCCAGGCGGGCGCAGAGAGCGCGCTCGGAGGGGATCGCGTCTCCCGGGCGCTGTGACTCGACCAGGTCGAGGAGGAAGTCGCGCACTCGCTCCCGTTTGAGTACCGCACCTGGTTCGTCGACCGGCATGTCGCACTCCCTCTTGCCCGGAATCTCAGTTGACCAGTTGACCAGTGGTCGCCTGCAACCGCCCTCTTGGTCTGGGAAGTGTAACGGCCACCGTGCGATGGCCATCCGGATATCTGCTGGCCTGCGCACCAAAGCCGGTTGACGCGCGGGGGGTTGACGCCTCAATTGGTCTATGCCACCTTCATCCCCACATCAAGAGGTGAGCTGTCCAGTGGACTTCACTGGTCAGGTGGTCAGGTCATGTCCTCCAGAGGTGAACCGTGAAGCTCCGCTTGTTTGCCGGTGTGTCCGCGCTCCTCATGACGGCCGGGCTCAGCGCGTGCAGTAGCTCCTCCGATTCCTCCGGCGACAGCTCCGGCAAAGGCACCACCATCGACGTGTGGCTGATGCGCGACAGCGTCTCGGCACGGTTCCAGAGCGAGTTCGTCAAGGGCTTCGAGGCCGCTCACCCCGACATCAGGGTCAAGGTGCAGATCCAGGAGTGGGACGGGATCGGCGAGAAGGTCACGGCGGCCCTCGCCAGCAACGACGCACCCGACGTCATCGAGACCGGCAACACCCAGGTCGCCCAGTTCGCGCAGAGCGGCGGGCTGCTCGACCTCAGCGCCAAGGTCGGCGAACTCGGCGGGCAGAACTGGCTCAAGGGCCTCGCCGAGCCGGGCTCCTACGAGGGCAAGCAGTACGGCATCCCCTACTACGCCGCCAACCGCGTCGTCATCTACCGCACCGACCTCTTCAGGAAGGCGGACATCGATGCCACCGCCATCAAGACCCGCGACCAGTGGATCGCCGCCACCGAGAAGCTCAACACCGGTGGCACGCAGGGCATCTACCTGCCCGGCCAGAACTGGTACACCTTCGCGGGCTTCGTCTGGGACGAGGGCGGCGACCTCGCCACCGAGTCCGGCGGCAAGTGGAAGGGCAGCCTGGACACCCCCGAGGCGATCCGGGGCATGGAGTTCTACAAGAAGCTCCAGGCCCTCGGCAGAGGTCCCAAGGACGCCGACGAGGCCAACCCCCCGCAGGCGGACGTCATGGCCAAGGGCAAGGTCGCCCAGGTCGTCGCGACACCCGGCGGCGCCAACGTCGTCATCCAGAACAACCCCGCGCTCAAGGGCAAGCTCGGCTTCTTCCCGATCCCGGGCAAGACCGCCGGCACACCAGGCGCGGTCTTCACCGGCGGCTCCGACCTCGTCATCCCCACGGCCTCCACCAAGCAGGACGCGGCCTTCACCTTCATCAAGGAGCTCACCGGCGACACCTGGCAGAAGAAGCTCGCCCTCGCCATGAGCTACGTCCCGAACAAGACCACCCTGGCCCCCGCGGTCGCCTCCGACCCGGGCGCCGCGGCCATGGCGGTCGGCGCCGCCGAGGGCCACGCCACGCCCAACACACCCGGCTGGGCGGCCGTCGAGGCCAAGAACCCGATCAAGGACTACATGACCGCCGTGCTCACCGGAGGCGATGTGCGGAAGGCGGCCACCACGGCGTCCGACGCCATCACCGCGGCGATGAACTCCGGCTCCTGAACCGTCATCGACGCACGGGAAGGAGGAGTGCCGTGCCGGCAGTCCGAGACCAGACCGCGTCCCGCCCCCCACTCACCACCCGGCCGGCCCGGCGGTCCACCACCGCGGGCAGGGGCCGCCCGTCGACGGCCGCCGGCCGCGGGATCTGGCCCTACCTCCTGATCGCGCCCGCTGTCCTCGGCACGCTCTACCTGCTCGTCTATCCCCTGGTCCGCGCCGTGGCGATCTCGCTCCAGGACTTCGGCCTGCGCCAGCTCATCCTGGGCGACGCGCGGTTCGTCGGATTCAGGAACTACGAGACGCTGCTGGGCGACGACCGCTTCTGGGAGGTGGTGCGCCGCACCTTCCTCTTCATGGCGGTCAACGTCGTACTGATCATGGTGCTGTCCACGCTGGTCGCGCTCATGGTCGAACGCCTCGGCCGCTTCGGCCGGACCGCAGTCCTCAGCGCACTCGTACTGACCTGGGCGATGCCCGTCATCGCGGCGACCACCGTCTTCCAGTGGCTGTTCCACTCGGAGTTCGGCATCGTCAACGCGGTCCTGACCGACCTGGGGTTCGAGTCCTTCCACCGCTACCCCTGGTTCGCGCACGGCCCGGCCGCATTCGCCATCGTGGTCGTCCTCGTCGTGTGGCAGTCCGTGCCGTTCGCCGCGATCACCCTGTACTCGGCCCTCACCACCGTCCCCGCCGAGCTGTACGAGTCGGCGCGGCTCGACGGGGCGTCGGGGCCGCGGATCTTCCGCTCCATCACCCTCCCGATCGTCCGGCCGATCTTCCTGCTGGTGCTCTCGCTCGAAGTAATCTGGACGTTCAAGGCCTTCGTCCAGATCTGGGTGATGACCAACGGCGGGCCCGGCGACGCGACCACGATCCTGCCCGTGTACGCGGTGCAGACCGCCCTGTCGAGCCAGCGCTACGACCTCGGCTCGGCGGCCTCCATGGTCACCGTCGTACTGATGTCGGGCGTGCTGGTCCTCTACTTCCGCCAGATGTTCCGCCAGGAGGACGAGCTCGCATGAGCACCACCCGGCCCCGCATCCGCCGCCTGCCCCTGAACGCCGCCGCCGTCCTCACGGTCGTGGTCTGTCTGTTCCCGGTCTACTGGATGGTCGCCACCGCGTTCACCCCGACCCGTGACATCCAGTCCGACAACCCCCGGATCGTCCCGGAGAGCTGGACGCTCGACCACTTCCGCACCGCCGTCGGCGCCGCCGGCTTCGGCCTGTTCTGGCGCAACAGCATCCTCGTCACGCTGAGCGCCGTCCTGCTCGCCCTCGTCGTCGCGCTCGGCGCCGCGTACGCGGTCGCCCGGATGCGATGGAAGGGGCGCCGTCAGTTCATGCTCATGGTCTTCATCGCCCAGATGGCGCCCTGGGAGTCACTGATCATCCCGGTGTACATCATCTCCCGGGACACCGACATGCTCGACCGGCTGCCGACCCTGACCCTCGTCTACTTCATGATGACGCTGCCCTTCACCGTCATCGTGCTGCGCGGCTTCATCGGCACGATCCCGCCGGAGCTGGAGGAGTCCGCCCAGGTCGACGGCTGCACCCGGCTCGGCGCATTTCGGCATATAGCGTTCCCGCTCCTTGCCCCGGGCCTGATGGCGACCTCGCTGTTCGGCTACATCACCGCCTGGAACGAGTTCGCGTACGCCAACTTCCTGATCATCAAGCAGCAGGACCATCGCACCCTGCCCGTCTGGCTGTCCTCGTTCCAGAACGTCTTCGGGACCGACTGGGGCGCCACCATGGCTGCCTCGACCCTCTTCGCTGCCCCGGCACTCGTGGTGTTCCTGCTGCTCCAGCGCCATGTCACCGCCGGCTTCGCGGCCGGCGCGGTCAAGGGCTGACCACACACCGGCCCCCCACGCGACCCGCTCCCGGAGGCGACCCATGCCCGCACACCGATCTGCGCTCTCCCTCGTCCCACGCCCCGCCAGAGCGGTACTCCGGCCCGGGCACTTCACGCTCGACGCCGACACCGCGCTGCACATCGGAGCGGGCGCCGAACCGGCCGCCGAACTGCTGCGCACCCTGCTCGCCCCCGCCACCGGGCTGCCCCTGCGACCGTCCCCGGACGGACAGTTCACCCTGGCACTCGCCCCCGGGCTCACCGGTCTCGGCGACGAAGGGTACGAGCTCACCGTCGCCCCGCACACCGTGCTGCTGCGCGCCGCGCACCTCACCGGCCTCCTGCGCGGCATCCAGACCATCCGTCAGCTCCTCCCCCCTGAGGTCCTGTCGGAGAACCCGCGGCCCGACACGCAGTGGCTGCTGCCCTGCACCGAGATCACCGACGTCCCGCGTCACCCCTGGCGCGGCGCGATGCTGGACGTGGCCCGCCACTTCCAGCCAGTCTCCTACCTGCGCCGCTACGTCGACCTGCTGGCCCTGCACAAGATCAGCGTGTTCCATCTTCACCTCACCGACGACCAGGGCTGGCGGATGCCGGTCACCGCCCGTCCCAAGCTCACCGAGATCGGCGGTCATCGTGTCGAGTCGCAGCAGGGCCAGGCCGGCAGCGGCACGTTCGACGGCGTCCCGCACGGAGGGTCGTACACGCGGGCCGAACTGAGCGGCCTGGTCCGGTACGCGGCCGCTCGCGGCGTCACCGTCATGCCGGAGATCGAGATGCCCGGACACGTACGCGCGGCCCTCGCCGCCTATCCCGGACTGGGCAACCAGCCGGAGCGCAGCCTTGACGTCTGGACCCGCTGGGGAGTGTGCGACACCGTCCTCGGCGTCCACGACGAGGTCCTCGACTTCTGCCGCGATGTCCTCGACGAGGTCATGGACGTCTTCCCCTCGCCGTACATCCACATCGGCGGCGAGGAGTGCCCCACCACCGAGTGGACGCACAGCGCCGCCGCCCGCGAACGGGCGTCGGCGGAGGGCCTGCCGAACCCCGAGGCCCTGCACGGCTGGTTCCTCGGGCAGATCGGCGAGTTCCTCGTCCGGCGTGGCCGCCGCCCGGTCGGCTGGGCCGAGACCGGTGCCGAACTGCCCCTCGACTTCACCGTGATGACCTGGCGCGACGCGTCCCACACCCTGACGGCGGCACGCCGAGGCCACCCCGTCGTCAGCGCGTACCACCGGGCCACCTACCTCGACTACGCCCAGACCGCCGACCCGCACGAGCCGCCGGCCCAGCTCGGCGGTGTCGTCGACCTGCGCGCCGTGCACGCCCACGATCCCGTGCCCGAGGACGCGGACCCGGACGTGGCCGGGCGGGTGCTCGGCACCCAGGCCCAGCTGTGGACCGAGTTCGTCACGACGCCCGCCCACATCGAGTACCTCACCTACCCGCGGTTGTGTGCCCTCGCCGACCGCGCCTGGAGCGGCCCCACCAACTGGGCCGACTTCCGCTCCCGCCTCGACGGGCACTCCGCCCGGCTCGACGCGCTCGGCGTCCGGTACCGCCCCGCACACCACCCCTGACCCAACCCCACGCCCTGTCCCGTTCCGGAATCACCCCACCTTCTGGAGAGGAACAACCATGAGATTCGCGAAGCACCGGCTGCGCGCCGCATCCGCCGCCGTCGTGGTGGCCATGGGCGCCGCAGCGCTCACCGCACTCCCGGCCACCGCGAGCGCGGCCGGCGACGGACTGAGCGTCCAGTACCGAACGAGCGCCACCGGAGCCACCGCCGACCAGGCCGAACCCTGGTTCAAGGTGAAAAACACCGGCACCACGACCGTGCAACTCGCGAACGTCAGGATCCGCTACTACTTCAAGGCCGACTCGGCGAGCGCCACCTACCGCTTCGCCTGTTCCTGGGCCGTCAGGAGCTGCGCCAACGTCACCGGCACCTTCGGCACGCTCACCAACCCGACCGCCACGGCCGACCGCTACCTGGAGATCGGCTTCGCCTCCGGCGCCGGCACCCTCGCCCCGGGCGCCGACACCGGCGACATGCAGCTGCGCTTCTACCAGTCCACGTGGCAGCCACTGGTCCAGAGCGACGACTACTCCTTCGGCGCCTCCCAGACCTCCTACGGCGACTGGTCCAAGGTCACCGCGCAGCTGTCCGGCACCACCCTGTGGGGCCAGGCCCCCGCCGGGAACGACCCGACGGACCCGCCCACCGACCCGCCGACCGACCCTCCGGCCACCGGCGCCACGCTGTTCGACGACTTCAACTACAGCTCCTACAACGACCCGAAGATCTCGGCGCACGGCTGGAGCGTGCGCTCCACCTCCGGCGGCCCCGGCGTGTCCGGGGCCACCTGGGCGCCCGGGAACGTCACCTTCGCCACCACCGGCGGCAACTCCGTCATGAACCTGGAGACCTCGACCGCGGGCACCGGCGAGAGCACCAAGCAGACCGAAGTCGTCACCAACGCACGGAAGTTCAAGAACGGCACCTACGCGGCCCGGGTCAAGTTCAGCGACGCGCCCACGTACGGCCCGGACGGCGACCACCTCGTCCAGACGTTCTTCACCATCAACGACCTCACCGCGCCGATGGCGGACGACTACTCCGAGTACGACTTCGAGTACCTCCCCAACGGCGGCTGGGGCGAGTCGTCGAACATCCTCTACACGACGTCCTGGGAGACCTACCAGCCCGACCCGTGGGTGGCGGTCAACCAGCACACCGAGGGCCGGCAGAGCTACGACGGCTGGCACGACCTGGTGCTGACCATCGACAACAACAACATCAAGTACTACATCGACGGACAGCTCTTCGGCACCCATGACGCCGCGTACCTGCCGGAGCGGCCGATGTCGATCAACTTCAACCAGTGGCTGATCGACTTCAGCGGCCTGACCAGCTCCACCGCGCGGGCCTACGACGAGCAGGTCGACTACGTCCTGCACGTCAAGGACCAGGTCCTCACACCGGCACAGGTCGCCGCCGAGGTGGCGGCATACCGCGGCGCGGGCACCACGTTCGAGGACACCGTGCCCAGCAGCTGACACCGCTCCTCTGAGACTCCTCAAGTCGCTTGGCACGCACGGAACACGGCCGTCAGGCTGATCCTCATGACAGGAATCACGGGACTGAGCAAGAAGAACACCTTCGTGCTGGCCATCCGCGACGCGCACGTGGTCGCGGCGGACCTGCGCCAGGCACTGGCCACGGCCTCGCCGGAGGAGCGCCCGGGCCTGGAGCGCGCCGCCGCACTCGTGGAGTCCACCGCCTCCGCCACCGACACCCAGCTGCGCGCCCGCTGGGTCCGCTCCCGGCTGGCCGCCGTCGGCTTCGCCGGAGACATCGGCTCGGTCGCCGCGGTGAAGGCACTGCGCCAGGCGGAGCCGACGCTGAGCCTGCTCGCGGCGGTGCAGCTCCAGAGGGAGGCGGTGGCGCACCCCGAGTGAACCGGCAGCCCGCCCAACGGACCCGGGCGGGCTGCCGGAGTCCTCAGGAAGCGAGGTAACAGCCCTTCCGTACGCCCGGCAGCGGGTCCGTGCCGCCGAATGCGGCGGTCGTGCAAGCGGTTCCGCCGGTGAACGTGCGGTAGACGAAGGTGCCCCGGGCGCCGTAGGCCACGGTCTGCTGTCCGCTGAAGGCGCAGGTCCCGGTCTCGTCCGAGCAGTTCGTGGCGTACCCGGCCGGGCCACCGGTGGCGGTGTAGCAGGCCTTCGACTCGCCGGGGATCGGATCGCCGAACTTCGCGTCGGTGCACGGGGTGTCGCCGGTGGCCGTGAGCGTGGTGAACGCCCCGAACGCGCCGTACATCACCGGCTGTCCGGCGGCGGCCGGGCAGGTGCCGTTCTGGTCCGCGCACTTGGTCCAGCCGCCGGCCGGTGCCCCGGCGGACGGCAGGTAGCAGGACTTGGCGACGCCGTCGACGGGATCGCCGAAGTGTGCGTTGGAGCAGGTGACGGAGCCGTTGGCGACCTGGTGCACGAAGTTGCCGTTGGCGCCGTAGACGACGTCCCGGTTGTAGCCGGGTACGGCGCAGGTGGCGTTCTCGGCCGCGCAGACGGTGTAGCCGGGCGGACCGCCCGCGTCGGCGACGTAGCAGGACTTCACGAGATTCGGCGCCGGGTCGCCGCCGAAGGAGTCGCTGGTGCAGGCGGTGCTGCTCGTCACCGTCTTGTACGTGTACGTCCCGGCGCCGTAGGCCACCGAGCGGGTGCCGCTGAAGGAGCAGGTGCCGCCCTCGCCCGCGCATCGCGTGTAGCCCGGGCGCAGCGTGCCGGTGGTGGCGGGGTCGGCGGATGCGGCCGGGTTGCCGAGGCCGGTGGCGGTCACGGTGTAGCTGCCCGGGGCGACGCCGGTGAGGTAGACGTAGGTGTCGTCCTGGCTCGCGCCGGTGATGCCGGAGGCGGGGGTGAAGGAGCCGTTGCTCCAGACGACGGTGCCGTTCACGGAGACCGAGACGTTGCCGCCGCCGAACTTCGGGACGCCGATACGGCCGCTGGTGCCGGACGGGCTGGTCAGGTGTGCCGAGTAGGTGCCGGCGGCGGGGTCGCGCGACCAGGAGGCGTCGACTGCGCCCTGGGACAGGGTGATCCGGCCCTCGGCGCCGGTCAGGTCACCGGGGTGCGGGACGAAGCGGTAGCCGCCGGTCGCCGACTCCGGTGCGGTGCCGAGTACGTCGAAGGTGAGCGTGGAGGTGGGCGCGGTCGACCAGCCGTGGGCCAGGCTCATGAACGAACCGCCGTAGGCGAGCCCGCCGTCGGCCTTGACGCCCTCCCAGAAGGTGCTCTTCGTGCCGATGTCGCTGTCGAGCATGTGACCCCAGGTGCGCCGGATCTGGTCCAGGGCGGTGTAGTCGTCGTTCGCCGTGAAGCGGGCGTTGAGCTCCATGCCGCCCGCGAACGGCGAGACGTTGCCGCCCCATTCGGGGGTGGTGGGGCCGTACGCGCCCCAGTTCTTCCCGAGCCCCGTGACGACGCTCCGCGCCTTGGCCGCGGAATCGGTCAACCCGTACCAGACCGCGAGGGAGTTGCCGTCCTGCGGGTAAAGACCGCTGGTGGGGTTGTCCTTGTACATGCCCTTCGAGGCGTCCCACAGCCGGGAGTTGGCCGCCGCCTTGATCGCGTCCGCCTTGCCGGTCCAGCTCGCGGCGAGCGCGCTGTCGCCCTCGGCGGTGGCCAGGGTCGCGCCGCCCCTGAGCGCGGCGTACAGCAGGGCGTTGGCGGAGATGTTCTCCCCGCCCTGGCCGACCCGGGCCCAGTCCTGGGTACGGGTCACATCGAGCAGGTTGTTGCCGTCGATCTTGTTGGTGATGAAGGCCATCCCGCGCTTGTAGTTCGCCCATTCCGAGTCCAGCCACGCCCGGTCGGCGGTGTACGTGTAGTACGTCGACGTGCCCAGCAGCGTCCAGGTGTGGTAGGTGTCCGAGCCGGTGAGGTTGAACGGCGGCCCCGACCAGGGGATTTCACCGTCCGCCGACTGTGCGTCGTACATCGTCGTGAGCGCGTTGCGGGTCGAGGTGAGGTCGCCCGAGTATGCGTACTGCGTGGGTACGGCGATGCCCATGTCGCCTGGCCACACCGTGCGGTCGCGCTTGGCGCCGTCGACCAGGACGGAGTCGCCCACGCCGACGGTCGCGCTGTTGTCCCACGTCGAGGCCGGCGGGGGCCAGGCGCGGCCCTGGTCCGAGGCGATGGTGTCGAGCTGCACCGTGTAGGCCCCGGCGTACCAGATGCGGTTGAGCAGGTCGTCGCTGGAGTGGAAGTAGTTGGGGTAGTCGGCCGGGTCGGACTTCCCGGGCGCCGCGGTGAAGGCGAGGCTGACGCCCTTGAGGTCGACCCAGCCCGAGGTGTCGAGGAAGACCGTCAAGTAGCGGAAACCGCCGCGGAGCTGGGCGGTGGGCACGGTGTAGGTGCCGTTGGCGGAGGCCGTGGCGTAGAGGGCCCCGTCCTCGCCGTCGCGGCCGCTGCTGCGGTCGCTGTTGTTGCCCACGTACAGGGACGACTCGCTGAAGGCCAGCCCGATCCGCTGACCGCTGTCGCTCGCACTCCCGAAGGACAACGTTGTTGTGCCGCCGACCTCCTTGCCGAAGTCGAGGGTGATGGCCGACTGCGAGCCGGAGATCCGGGTCGACTGTCCGCTCAGCACGTTCTGCGGGTTCGCGACGCTGCCGGACGTGCGGTAGACGGCGGTCGGCTCGAGGGTGCGCGAGGTCGGCGAGTAGTTCAGGGGGTCGACTGCCGCCGCCCGGACGCCCGTCGAGGTTCCCGGGGCGGATGCCGGCGCGAAGTCGGCGGACGCAGCGGGGCCCGCGGCGAACGTGGTGGCCGCGACGACGGCCAGGCCGAGCAGATGATGCCGGCCCGGTGGTCTGCTCAGTGGTGAGCGACGGCGCATGGAAACCTCCTGGGTGGGGGGCGGGTGCCAGGGGAACGCAGGTTCTGAAACGATTCAAATTCGTGCCGCGCGAGGCCCGGGGGCTGTGGTGGCAGCTGGATGCGCGAGGAGCCTCGCCGAAGTTCCACCGATGATGGGCGCCCGAAAACCGGGTGTCAACCCGTCGCGGCCGCCTCTCAACTCCCTTGTGACGGAGCGCCCTTGCGGCATTGACAGGACCTCGCCAAGCCGGTTCACTGCCTCGCAGACAGGTATGGACCAGTGCTCGATTCCGGCCCGGCTCGACCAGAGCCCGCGGCCTCCGTCACGCGCGCCGACCGTCGTCCCCCATCGTGAAATCGAGGCGATTCCCCGGTGTCCTCACGCAGCTCAGACATCGTTGTCACACCACGCCTTCTCGGCCTCCTGCTGGCGGCCGCGCTCGCGTTCGCCGCCCTGGTGCCGGTCGCGACACCCGCGTCCGCCGCCACCCAGGTCTGCGTACTGGCCTGCGACACGCTCGACCCCTCGCAGGCCCGGCAGGAGACCTTCCCGGTACCGGACAAGGACCTCAACGGCCGCCGCCTGGAACTGCACGTGTCCGACGCGGACGACATGGCGTGGGCCAGCATCGACGACGGCGTGACCGGCGACTCGGTGTGGCTGGACCGCTCCTGGGACGGCGGCGCCACCTGGGAGGGACTCCTCGGCAAGGCGAGCATCCCGGGCACCTGGACCGGCACCAGGACACTGATGTACAACATCACCGACCCCCGCGACCACCGCCGCGGGCTGGTCCGGGCCTGCGGCGACGCGGCGGGCGTCGGCTGCACGAACTGGGTCTACCCCACCGTCTGCGACACCCTCTGCGACGGCACCAGCGCCGGCCAGGCGGCCGGCGACGACCAGCCGGTCCCGTCCACCACCCTCTACGGCCGCACCATCCGGCTGCACGTCGACCAGCGGAACTCCATGGCCTGGGCGAGCATCGACACCGGTGGCGCCGGTGACGAGATCTGGCTCGACCGCTCCTGGGACGGCGGCTCGACCTGGCCGGACGGTTCCTCTCTCGGCCGTACCGCCACCCCGTCCGGAGCCACCGGCACCCGTACCGCGATGTACGCCACCCGCGACCCGCGCGGACTCCTCTACGGCGGTGCGGTCCGCGCCTGCGGGCGGGAGGCGAGCCACAACGAGGGCAGCTGCACCGCGTGGGTCAGACCCGCACCGACCAGGGCGCGCGCGGCGGCGGACGCCCTGATGTCGTCGTACGACCCCTACAACGGCTGGTGGCCCAGCAGTTGGTGGAACTCGGCCGCCACCCTCACCGCCCTCGTCGACTTCGCGAGGACCACCGGCACGCACGACTACGACTGGGTCATCGCCCGCACCTTCGACCAGAACAAGGGCACCTTCGCCGCCGGGGTGCGCAGTTCGGACGCGATCGAGGGCGACTTCATCAGCCGGTCCATCGACGACTCGGGCTGGTGGGCCATCGCCTGGATCGACGCGTACGACTACACCCACGACTCCCGGTACCTCGACGAGGCCGTCACCATCGCCGACTACGTTCAGCAGTACTGGGACACCGGCACCTGCGGCGGCGGCGTGTGGTGGGACCGTGAGCGCACCTACAAGAACGCGGTGACGAACGGGCAGTACCTCTGGCTGACCACCGCACTGCACCAGCGCATCCCGGGCGACACCGTGTGGCTCCAGCGGGCGACGACGTCCGCCGCCTGGTACAAGGCCAGCGGGATGATCGACTCCTCGGGTCTGGTGAACGACGGCCTGACCTCGTCGTGCACCAACAACGGCTCCACCGTGTGGAGTTACAACCAGGGACTGGCCATCGGCGGCTTCACCGAACTGTGGAAGTCCACCGGGGACAGCTCGCTGCTGGCCACCGCACGGACCCTCGCCGACGCTGCGATCGGCAACTCGGCGCTGACCGTCGGCGGAGTGCTCACCGAGTCCTGCGACGCCGGATCGGCGTCCTGCGACGACAACCAGAAACAGTTCAAGGGCATCTTCATTCGGAACCTCGCCGACCTGGCGGCCGCCACCGGCTCCGGCACGTACCGGAGTTACGTGCAGAAGCAGGCGGACACCCTGTGGGCGCAGGACCGGACCTCCCTCAACGCCCTCGGGGAGCGCTGGGCCGGTACCAGCCCGAACCAGACCGACTGGCGGACCCAGGCGAGTGCCCTAGGAGCGCTCACCGCCGCGGGATGACGTCGGGTCGGAACCGGCCGCCGGGGGACCGGCCTTGCCCCTCAGCCGGACCTCCTCCACGTCGAGCATGCGCTGGACGGTCCGCAGCACGATGTCGTCGATACGGCCGGCGTCGCGCAGGTCCGTGAGGGTGTCCCGCTTGACCTGGAGCAGGGCGAGTTCGAGTCGCCGTACGCCCTCCCGGCGGCGCGCGGTGCCGGACGCCGGGGTCGTACGGTCCTCGATGTCCTGGACCATGCGCCGGGTGTCCTGCTCGGCCACCCCGAACCTCCTGGCCAGTTCCGGCAGCGCGTGCAGCGCGGCGCTGCTCATCCGGCAGCGGACGAGGGTGAGTTCCGTCGCCTTGTCGGTGTCCTCGGGGAAGCGGGCCCGGCGGACCACCGCCGGCAGCGTGGGGCCGAGGACCGTGAGGGTGACCACGATGACGACGGTCGTGAGGAACACGATGGCGTCACGCTGCCCGACGACATGTCCTCCGGCGGTCGTGGCGGGCACGGTCAGCGCCGCGGCCAGCGAGATGGCGCCGCGCATCCCGGCCCACGCCAGCGGCAGCCGCTGGCGTCCGGTGATACGGCGCTCGCGCTGCCGGGGACGCCGGTCGAGGAGCCTGACCAGATAGGGGACCGAGTAGAACCACGCGATCCGGGTCCCGATCACCGCGACGCTCACGGCGAGGGCGGCGAACGTCGCCCGGACCAGGGAGACGGAGGTCAAGGCCCGCACCGCCGAGGGAAGTTGGATGCCGACGAGGACGAACAGCGCGCTGTTCAGCAGATAGCTGGCCACCTCCCAGAAGGCGACGGCCTGGATACGGGCGTCGGGACCGATGACACGAGGGCCGAACCGGGTGGTCACCAGACCGCAGGTGACGACGGCGAGGACGCCGGACACGTGCAGGAGTTCGGCGGGCAGATAGGCCAGGAACGGGGTGGCGACGCTCAGCACGCTGTGCAGCAGCGGGTCGGGCAGCCGGCGCCGGACCGGGACCAGGAGCAGGGCCACCACGCCGCCGGCCAGGATTCCGCCGGCGTAGGACGCGGCGAAGGCGACGACCGTGCCCGACCAGGAGAAGGGCCGTTCGCCGGTGACGACATCGACGGCCACGGCCAGCAGGACCAGCGCGGTGCCGTCGTTCAGCAGGCTCTCGGTGCGCAGCACGGTCAGGATGCGGCGCGGCATGGCCCTGGCGACCGCGGCGACGGCCGCCGCGTCGGTCGGGGCCAGGACGGCGCCGAGGACGAAGGCGACGGGCCAGCCGTAGCCGAGCGCATGGGCGACGGCCGCGACGGCGACGGCCGTTGCCAGCACCAGCCCGGTGGACTGCAGGGCGATGCTGCGGAAGTTGTCGCGGATCTCGCGCACCGAGGAGGTGAGCGCCTCCCAGTACAGCAGGGCGGGCAGAAAGAGGAACAGGACGACCTCGGGGGACAGCGCGAACGACGCGAAGGGCGGTGCAAGTCCCACCAGGCAGCCCGCACCGAGCAGCAGAAGCGGTTCGCTCAGGCCGGTACGACGCGACAGCCAGCCCATCAGGAGGATGCCGACGGCGACGACGGCGATGAGTTCCAGGCTTGCCATGGCGGACACCTCTGCTGTGCGTAGGACGGTCGTGCGGGTGGGCGGGGGCTACTCGGTGCCGTGGTGGCGCAGCGCGGGCAGGGCGAGGAGGACCCCCAGGACGAGCGCGGCGGCGACGGCCCGCAGGATGCCGCCGAAGCCCAGGCCGCCGCTCAGCACGCCGGTGAGCTGCGGGCCCAGGCTGGCGCCGATGAACATGCTGCATCCGTAGAGGGCGACGGCCGCGCCGCGGGCGTGCGGGGCGCTCGCGTTGATGGTCTCGACGACGGCCGGTGCCGCTGCCGCGACGGCCGCCACGAACAGCAGCAGGGCGACCGCCAGCGGGACGGTGTGCGGGCCGAGGAAGGAACCGGCCGCGACGGCCAGGGCGGCCAGCGCGAAGGCGAGGACCGCGCGCAGGGGAGCGGCCAGCCGCTGGAGCACGGGGGCGAGCAGGGGGACGGCGACGAGAGCGGGCAGCGCGCTGGCCCGCAGGGCGAGGATCGCGGCGGAGTTCCCGGCGATCCCGGCCGGGCCGGCGACGGCCACCGCCGTGTAGACGGCGACGAACGACGACATCAACACCACGGTCGACAGGTAGCGGGCGACCAGGCGCGGCCTGCGCAGCAGCCGTGGCATCGCCGCGAACGCCTGGCCCAGCCCGCCTGCGGTGCCGTGGCGGCGGGCGGGCCGCAGGACACGGCGCACCGGGAGCACGCTCAGGGCCATCAGGGCCGCGCCGATCCAGAAGACCGCACGCCAGCCGAGCCCGGCCGCGACGGCCTGGGCGCCGATCTGGAGCAGCACGGCGGCACCGAACATTCCGCTGGTGATACAGGTCAGGGCGGTGCCGCGGTGCTGGGGCGCGATGTGGTGGACGACGTAGGAGAGCGCGGACGGTGCGAAGGTCGCGGCCGTGAGCCCTTGGAGGCCGCGCAGGGCGATGGCCGTGGGGAGGTCGGGGGCGGCGCCGACCGCCAGGGTGGCCACCGTGGCGGCCACGAGCCCGGCGGTGATCACGGCACGCGAACCGTAGCGGTCCGAGAGCGGGCCGGAGAGGAGGAAACCGGCGGCATAGGCGAAGCCGAACGCCGTCGCCGTCCAGGTGACCTGCTCCGGTGTGGTGCCGAGCGCGGTGGCCATGGGATGCAACAGGGCGAGGACGGTGTACATCTGACCGACCATCAGGACGCCGAGCGCGGTCAGCAGGGCGATGGTCGGAGCGGCCGGAGCCCAGGAGGCCGGCCGGCCCGGGGTGTCGGGTGCCGCCGCTGTGTCCCGGGGCGTAGTGGTGGGAGTGGGGTGGGACATGGGAACTCCAAGCGGGTCCCCGGCCGTCGGGAATGGAGGCAGACGGAGCGGCCGGGGGACCACGAAACGGGGAGGGACGGCTCTCAGACAGCCGGGGTGTTCAGTACGTACTCGCGCGAGGCGTGTACCTCGCCGCGCAGGGCGGCCAGGTTGACGTCGAGGACCTGTCCGTCCCACTTGCGGGGCTCGCCGTTGATGAGGACGGCGCTGATGTTGCGGGCGTCGGAGCCCAGCACGATCGTGCCGATCGGGTCGTTGAGCGGCATGTTGTTGAGGTCCTCGGCCCGGATGACCAGGAGGTCGGCCTTCTTGCCGGGGGTCAGCGAACCGGTCACGCCGGCCAGGCCGTTGGTGCGGGCGCCCTGGAGGGTGGCGAAGTCGAGGACGTCGTGGGCGGTGATGCGCGAGGGCTGCCGGCCGGTGCCGTAGACCGAGTTGACCGCGCGCATCCGCTGGATGGCGTGCAGAGCCCGCATCTGGGTGAACATGTCGCTGGCCAGGGCGACTTCGACGTCGATGCTCAGTCCGGGGCGGATACCGACGGAGAGCGCCTCGTCGACGGCGGGGATCGCGGTCTCCAGGCCGATCTGGGCGTCGGAGGTCGGCGCGAGGGCCACGGTGGTGCCGGACTCGCCCATCGCCTGCCACGCCTCGGGGGTCAGCCCGGTGGAGTGGATGAGGGTGACGTCGGGGCCGAGGATGCCGTCCTTGGCCCAGCGCAGGACCGCCTCGGAGGAGGCGGCGCCGAAGACGGCGTCCACGCTCACCCCGATGCCCAGTTCCTTGGCGACTCGGGCGAGTTCGGGGCCGTAGGCGAGCGCGGGTCCGGCGATCTCGTCGGTGGCCAGGGTCGCCAGGCGCAGCGTGAGCAGCTGGTCGTCGCTGCCGAAGTACCGCTCCTTGAGGCGGGAGAGGTCGCCGGGCCACTGCCGGTCCCAGTCACCGAAGTGCGGGCCCATGGAGGCGTGCACGCCACGGATGCCGGTGTCGCGCAGCGCCTCGACGGCGGCGTC
The DNA here is from genome assembly GCF_053611985.1 of Streptomyces sp. NPDC054770. Classification (NCBI taxonomy): domain Bacteria; kingdom Bacillati; phylum Actinomycetota; class Actinomycetes; order Kitasatosporales; family Streptomycetaceae; genus Streptomyces; species Streptomyces sp. NPDC054770. Next base: position 92,640 of record NZ_JBSHBL010000039.1, on the reverse strand, counting down.
GGAGTGCTCGCGGGTACGGGAGTTGTGCGAGAAGTCGAGCATGGTGGTGATGCCGCTGTCGATCGCGGTCAGGGCGGCGAGTCTGGTGCCGATGTACATGTCCTGGGGCCGGTAGACCGTGGCGTAGCCGGCGAGGGTGGCCATCACGTAGCCGCCGAGGTCGTCGACGTCCGGCATGATCCGGCGCAGCTGGGCCTCCCAGGCGTGCCGGTGGGTGTCGACGAAGCCGGGGGCGAGGATCGTGCCGGTGGCGTCGACGACCACGGCGTCCGCCGCGTCGAGGCGGGGGCCGACGGCGGTGATCGTGTCGCCCTCGACGAGGACGTCGCCGCCGTCGATGACACCGAGGCCGGGGTCCATGGTGACGACGGTCGCGCCGGTGAACAGGATGCGCCGCCGGTCGGCGGGCCGCCGCCGGAGCTCTTCGAGGACGGCGGCGCTGGTGGTGTCGTTGAGGCTCATGAGGGCTCTTCTTTCGGTACGGCGGAGGGAATGAGCGGGGGAGAGAAGGAAGGGGGCGGGGCGGTCAGCCGAGCTTCATGACGTAGCCCGCGTGGTGGAGTTCGTCGCCCCGGAACTCGCCGTAGGCCCAGAAGCCGAGGTCGTCCAGGTAGTCGATGCGGTCGCCGTCGATCCAGTAGCGGCCCTGGTAGGCGTGCGGGCGGCCGCCGCGGGTCTCGTCGTAGCGGCCGTCGGCGGTGAGCTCCTGGTGCAGGAAGTCGTTCCGGTCGATCCAGACACCGACGCGCGGGCTGCCGGTCAGGTCCGCGGCGGCCGGGATGCCCGCCTCGTGGGTGGTGGCCCGGCCGGGGACGGGGGCACCGGCCCACAGCACCGGACGGCCGGCCGCGACGAGCGCGCGGACCTGCTCGGGCCGGGACAGGAGCGTGGCCACCGCGGTCGGCACGTCGTCGGCGAGTTCGTCGGGCACCACCAGGAAGTCGGAGGTATTGCCGGGGGCCAGCGTCGCGACGTACTCGGAGCGCCGGCCGCGGCAGCCGGCCAGTGCGACGGCGTCCATGACGGCGGGGACGACGGTCGTGCCGGTGCCGTCGACGACGATGGCGTTGTCGTCCCCGGCCGCGGTGACGATGCCGGGGCCGACCCCCACGATCAGCGAGCCGACGAACAGGATGTCGGCACCGACCATGGCCCCGATCAGCGGGTCCATCGTCAGGATCCGGGCATTCGTGAACAGGACGGGACGCCCCTCGTCGTTCGAGAGGATCTCGTCGAGGGCCTCGGGGTTCCAGCTCACGGTGCCGGCGGCGGTGATGGTCATTGCGTGCTCCTCGGTGGAGTCGCCTCATCGGTGTGTCCGCTGCGGAAGTGAGCGTCGACGCGGGTCCGAGGCGAGTTTCCGGCGGCTACGGCAGCCGCCTGACCACCAGGTTCGTCGCGTTAGGGAGCCGGAACCAGGCCGCTCTGTCCCTAGGTGCCCGGCACCCAGGAAGCCCTCACCTGGGGAGACGGCGGCCTGGCTGCCAACCGGCCGCCGGGCCGATCGTAGAGCCATGACCAGCAACGACACGCCCCGCGACCCGCACCCGTACGTCGGCATGTGGGTGACCGCCGACGGATTCATCCGTCAGGAGCTGCTGCCGAACGGCCGTTACGACGAAGCGCGCGGCAACCGCCCGAGCGCCTACACCGGCAGCTACACCGTCACCGGCGACCACCTCGACTACGTCGACGACACCGGCTTCACCGCCACCGGAGACATCCGCGACGGCGTTCTCTACCACGAGCACCTGGTGCTCTACCGTGAGGGCGACGAGCGCGTCCGGCGGGACAACCGCTGACAGACGCCCTCAGCCTGTCGACCCCCTGGTCACGCGGAGGAGGAGAGCTGTTCGCGCACCCACTCGGGGTCGGGGTTGGTGTGCGGTCGGCCCGCCACGACGACCGTCGGCACGGTCTCGTTGCCGTCGTTGGCCGCCCGCACCGTGGCGGCTCCCGCCGGGTCGCGCCAGATGTCGACCCAGTGCATCCGGCGGGCGCTACGGCCCAGCCGGATGCGCAGCCGCATGCAGTACGTGCAGCCCGGCCGCCAGAAGACGATGGGCCGGCCGTCGACCGCGCTGCGGCGTTGTGCCTCCCGCGCCCCGATCGACCTCGGGAAGATCAGGGGCGAGTTCATGCCGGCGAACGCCAGGAACATCAGCAGGAGTGCCGATGCCGCGCCGGCACTCCCCTTGAGGATCAGCCCGGTCGCGAGGGCTGAGCCGCAGAGCACGAGCAGCATCGGCAGGATCCACGCACGCATCATGGTGACGCAGGCTATCGATGAGTCGAAACGCTCCTCGAACCAGGCCGATCACCCGGGTGCGCCGGACGCTGGGGCGGCCTTTCGGATCGAGATGGGCCGGTGGACGGACAGGATGCCCCCGGCGGCTGCCGGACCCTTGACGCCGAGGCGCCGAGGCGCCGAGAGACCGAGTGTTATCGTTAACGCACCTCGCAAGACGCACACCGGTCTTTGGAGCATGACGTGACCCGTCTCTATGAACGCAACCCCCGCTACGCCGCTGTCGGGGGGACCGTCGTCCGCGGCTGGGGCGCCGCCGCCGAGACCCTCCCGGCCGGCGCCGCCGTTCTGGCCCTCGACGGCCCCGCCGCCCTGGACTGGGGCGATGCCGCCGCGGCCCTGGCCGCTGCCCTCGCCGATCGCGGGGTGCCGGCACGGCTGCTGGACCTGCGTGCCGAGGAAGCCGACTGGGACACCGTCCTCACCCGCACCGGCGACACCTCAGGTCCCGCCGCGGACCCGTATTACCTGCCGCTGGCGCGGAACTCCCTCGCCGACGTCTACCGCGAGCTGCCGCGGACCGAACGCCCCACCCAGGGACTGCTCGTCGTCTACGGCCCCGGTGCCGCACTGGTCGAGCACGACGTCCTTTGGTACGCCGACCTGCCGAAACGTTACGCCGAGGCGGCGGTGGCCGCCGGGGAGCTGCCGCTCGGCGTGAACCTCGGCCGCCACCGCGAGCCGGGCTCCTTGCGCCGTCTCTTCTACGCGGACTGGCCGATGGCCGACGCGCACCGCGACGCGATCGCCGGTCGCATCGACCGCTGGCTCGACCTGCAACACGCCGAGGCACCCGCGTCCGTGGACGGCGCGACGCTGCGCGCCACGCTCGCGGCGCTCGCCAAGAGCCCGGTGCGCTCCCGCCCGTACTTCAACTCCACGCCGTGGGGCGGCCAGTGGGCCGTCCGTGAGCTGGGCTTCGAGCCGTCGCAGGGCAACACCGCGCTCGGTTACGAGCTGATCGCGCCGGAGGCGGGCGTGCTGGTGGGCGACGGTCCCGAGGCGGAGGTCGAGCTGCCGTTCCAACTGCTGTGCGTGCTGCACCCGGTGGAGTTCCTGGGCGCGGCCGTGCACGCCGAGTACGGCACGTCCTTCCCGATCCGCTACGACTACCTGGACACGGTGGAGGGCGGCAACCTCTCGCTGCACCTGCATCCGCGCGCGGAGTACATGCGGACCCGCTTCGGCTGGCCCTACACCCAGCACGAGACGTACTACGTCACCGCCAACGCCGGTGAGGACGCGCGTGTCCACCTCGGTCTCCGGCAGGACGTCGACACCGGCCTGATGCGCAAGCAGGTCGAGGCGGCGATCGAGCGGGGCGAGGAGATGGACGTCGACCGGTTCGTGCAGAGCCATCCGTCCCGGGAGGGGCAGCTGTACATGATTCCGGCGGGCACCCCGCACGCCTCCGGCGCGGGCAACCTCGTCCTTGAGGTCAGCGCCACCCCGTACCTGTACTCGCTGCGGTTCTACGACTGGCTGCGCAAGGACGCGCAGGGCAACTCCCGTCCGCTGCCCTACGACCACGGCTTCGCCAACCTCGACACCGGCCGCCAGGGCGAGGACGTGGTCCGCGACCTGATCCAGGAGCCGCGCACGCTGCGCGAGGGGCCGGGCTGGCGCGAGGAGGTCATCGGCGCCCTGCCGGAGATGTTCTACGAGGTCAGACGCCTTGTCATCGACCCGGCGGCGGACGGAGCCCGGCCCGCCGAGGACGACACCGAGGGCCGCTTCCACATCCTGAACGTCTCCTCCGGCGACGGCGTGCTCATCGAGACCGCCGACGGCCGCAACCATGAACTCGTCTTCGCCGAGACACTGACCGTGCCCGCCGCGGTCGGTCCCTACCGGCTCCGGCCGCTGGGCGAGCGGCCGGTGCACGTGGTCAAGTCCCTGGTCCGCTGAGACCGGATCGGCCACGGAACGCGGAAAGCCCGGAGGTGTCCCCACCGCCTTCCTCTACTGCGTTATCGATAACTCGGCAGCCTGTGCGCAGAAGGACAGACCCATGAGCCGCACCACCGCACTGTTCGCCCCGGCCCCGCAGCACCTGGGCCTGGCCGACGCCGCACGGCAGGGGCAGACCACGTGCTGAGCGCATCCGCGTCCGTACCCGTCCTGGAGGTCGGCGGTACCCACGTCACCGCCGCCCTCGTGGACCCGAGCGCCGGAAAGACGGTCGGCGAGGTGGTCCGCCGGCCCCTGCCCGCGCAGGGCACCGCCGAGGAGATCCTCGACGGCATCGCCGCCACCGCCGCCGAGGTCGACACCCCGGCGGGCGCACCCTGGGGCGTGGCGGTGCCCGGTCCGTTCGACTACGCGTCCGGTGTCGCGCTGTTCGAGGACGTCGGCAAGTTCGACGCGCTGTACGGCGTGGACGTGCGCGCCGAACTGTCCCGGCGGATGCGCCCGGCGCCCGGCATCCTGCGCTTCCTCAACGACGCGGACGCCTTCGGCATCGGCGAGTTCGTCGCGGGCGCGGCCGCGGGCCATGAGCGGGCCGTCTGCATCACGCTGGGCAGCGGCGTCGGCTCCGCGTTCCTCCACCGGGGCGAGCCTGTCAACGACGGACCGCTGGTACCGCCGGACGGCAGCGCCCATCTGCTGTCGTACGACGGGCGGCCCCTGGAGGAGACGGTGTCACGGCGCGGAATCCGTGCCGCGTACGCCCGCGCGGTGTCGGCCGAGCCGAGCCGCGTCCCCGGTGACCCCGGTGACCCCGGTGTCCCCGACGTGCACGTCATCGCCGAGCTGGCTCGTGGCGGCGACCGGGACGCACGGGCGGTGCTGGAGCATGGCTTCCGGGCCCTGGGAGTCGCGTTGGCGCCGTGGCTGGCGCGGTTCGAGGCGACCGTGCTCGTCGTCGGCGGCTCGATCGCCGCCTCCTGGGACCTGATCGAAGGGCCCTTGAGGACCGGGACCTGCGCGGGTCCCGACACCGGACCTGCCGGCCGGCTGCTGTTGCGCACCGCCGAACGGGCCTCCGACGCGCCCCTGCTCGGCGCCGCGGCGTGGGCGGCACGACCGCGGCCCGCAGCAGTGGTCGGGCACTGACCGCCACGTAGGATGAGAGGCCACGGACGCGCCGCTGAGGCGCCCGCGTCGGTCAGTCTTCAAGAGAGAGCGAGCGCAGTGCCCTCTTCCGGCGTACCCGAGCCGTCCGGGTCGGCCGCTCCCACGATGCGAGACGTGGCCGCCCGAGTCGGCGTGAGCGCCATGACCGTGTCGCGGGCGCTGAAGGACGACAAGCGGATCAGCCCCGAGACCAGACAGCGGGTCCTCGCCGCCGTACGGGAACTGGGCTACCGCCGTAACGAGGTGGCCCGCAATCTGCGCCTGCGCCGCCCCAGCGGCATGATCGGCCTCGTCGTCACCAACCTCGGCAACCCCTTCTACTCCCGGCTCGCACTCGGCGCCGAACAGGTCGCCGAGGATCACGGGCTCCGGCTGGTGCTGGGCAACACCGCGGAGCAGGTCCAACGTGAACGCGATCTGGTGGAGGACCTGGTCGCCCGCCGCGTGGACGGCATCATCGTGGTCCCGGCGGGTGCCACACACGGCCATCTCCGCCCCGCCTCGCTCGGCGGCACCCCCGTGGTCTTCGCCTCCCGGCCGCCGTCCGGGACAGAAGCCGACACCGTTCTCGTCGACGACTTCGGTGGCGCCCGCGACGCCACCGCGCAACTGCTCGCCCAAGGGCACCGGGCCGTGGGCTTCCTGGGCAACCCTCCCGCCCTGTTCACCGGCGCCGAGCGCTTCCGCGGCTACTGGGCGGCCCACGAAGAGGCCGGGCTCACGCCCCGCGAGGAATGGATCCGCCGGGGACCGCACGACATCCCGACCGCGGAGGCGGCGGCCCTGGCGGTCCTGGACCGGGACGACCCGCCCACCGCGCTGTTCTGCACCAACAACCGCATCACCCTGGGCGCCTACCGCGCCGTCTGGCACCTGGGCACCGGCACCGCACTCGCCGGCTTCGACGACTTCGAGATGGCCGACATGCTGGACGTGCCCGTCACCGTCGTCTCCTACGACGCGGAAGAGGTCGGACGCCAGGCCGCCCAGCTGCTCCTGGACCGGATCGAGCAACCACCGGACACCCCTCCGGGCCCGCCCCGCCGCACGGTGGTGCCGACGTCGGTCGTGCGCTACGGGGCATAGCGCACGCGGGCGGAGCTGCCGTTTGGCTACCTACCCTCCGAAGGCCCGCGGGAGCGTTGCAGTTCCCGCAGCGCCGGCAGCAGGTACTCCTTGCAGAGCGGGTAGTTCTCCGACACGGGAAAGTGGCCGATGCCCGGCATCCGACCGCCTCGGGCGCCCGGGATGGCGCGCAGGGTCGATTCGGTCTCCTCGGCGCTGCAGGCGTAGTCGTACTCGCCGGTGTACAGATGGACCGGGCACTCCTGGGTGTCGATCTCGTGCTCGTGTCCGCGCAGGTCGAGGCCGTTGCTGTAGAAGTAGGTGTCGCCGCGGTAGACGCCGGGGCCGCCCTGGCTGTAGAGCCACCAGACCTCCTTGCGGGCGGCGAGGGGACTGTGCGGGGCCATCAGGCCGTAGGTCCAGGACGGCACGGCCTGGTTGCTGTTGATGTCCGGCGCGAGCGGCCAGTCGTGGAAGCGCCCTTCGACGGTGGACGCTCCGGAGAAGCCGATGACGCCGCCGAGTTCGGACGCGTGCAGCCGGGCCAGTTCCAGGACCAGGGATCCGGCCATCGAGCAGCCGACGACGATGGGCCGCCGCAGGCCCAGTGCCCGGACGAACGACATCACGGTGTCGGCGTAGCGCTCGCCGGTGAGCAGGTAGTCCCGTTGCCACCAGCCGTCCGGCGGCAGGGACTTGCCGTGCCAGGGCAGGTCGAAGGCGAGCACCCGGAAGTCGGCGAGGACATCTGGGTCGTTCTGGAAGTGCCGGTACTGGCGGGCGTCGGCACCGGCCGTGTGCAGGCACACCACCGGCGTCCCGCTGCCTGACTCCTCGAAGTAGACGCGATGCGGCTCCCCGAGAACGTCCATGTGCAGATACCGGCCGACGACCGGTTCGACGTACGTCATGCGGCCGCCCCTTGCCGGTGGCCGGGGGCGGGCGGACGCATCTGCTGGAGGACGACGTCGATCGCGCGCAGATGCCGGATGAGGTCGGTGCGGCCCTCACGGATCTCGAAGTCGTCCCGGCGGCGGTCCATGGCCAGGACGTGATGACTGTGCCGGGGCGGCAGCGGGCTGAGGAAATCGGCCCAGGCCGCGGCGGAACCGGCCAGGACCACATGGGGCAGCCGGCTGTCCCCGGCTGCTTCGGCGAACCGGGAGTTCTCGATCCGGTACGTGCGGGATTCGCCCTCGCACTCCACGGTCAGGCAGACGGTGGTCCACCGGCTCACCAGCCGGAATTCGACGTCGTCGGCGACTCGTCCCAGCCATTGGCGTTGCTGCGCCGGTTCGAAAGGTCTCACCTTGATGCCGCTCTCCTTGGGCCGGGCCGCACCACTTCGGTCCTGAGACGGTATGACAATCTCTCGTCGGGGGTCAATGGATGCTTGCCCTCTGGTAGCGCAGTGCACCGCCGAGAGCACCAACTCGGCGTCATAATCAAGGACAAAAAGCGTATTTATCTTGCATCTGGAGCGCGCAGGTCGCTTGTGGAGCTCCGGAAATTGTCTTACGGTTCTGGTCCAGAAGGCCCAGGCAGGTCTGGAAGAGGGGCCTCGGTATGACCATGGGAGCCCCCTGTGTCCGAGCAGCAGTCGGCCGGCCCGTCCACGGCCGCACCGTCCCGCTTCCGCCTGGCCGCCGCCATCCGCGCGGCGATCAGCGAGGGGACGTTGCAGCCGGGCGAACGCGTCAACGAGCGGGAGCTGTGCGAGACGTACGGCGTCTCCCGTACGACCGTGCGGGAGACACTGCGCCAGCTCGAAGCGGAAGGCTTCCTCACCCTGGAACCGCACCGCGGCGCCGTCGTCGCGACGATGTCCTACACCCAGGCGGAGGCGCTCTTCGAGGTCCGGGAGGCTCTTGAGTCACTGGCCTGCGGACTCTTCGCCGCCCGAGGGGACCTCGCACACAAGCGCAAGCTGTCCGAGACGCTCCAGGTGACCGAGGGCGCGATGCAGGACGGCACGCTCGACGCCGTGCTGGAGGCCAAGGACCGCTTCTACGACGCGCTGCTGGAGGGGGCCGGAAATCCCGAGCTGACCACATCCCTGCGGCTGCTGCACGCACGTATCCGGATCCTGCGCCGGTACTCGCTGTCCGCCCCTGGGCGGCACGAACGCTCGCTCGCGGAGCTCTCCGACATCTGCCGGGCCATCGTCGCCGGCGACGTCGAGGGCGCCCGCCGGGCCGGCGGCCATCACGTCGCGCAGGCCCGCTACGCCGCCCTGCCGAGGATCTTCGCGCAGGAGGAGCAGAGGAAAGAAGGCGGACAATGACCACCCTGAACGACGAAGCGCTCGAGTACGTCAACGAGATGGCCAGGGCTCGCGGCTACGTCCTCCCGTACCACAAGCTCATGGCCAAGGCGGACATCGACGTGCTCAAGGCCGCCAACCACCTGGTGACCGCTGCCTACACGGCGGAGCGCAGCCTCGACAAGGCCACCAAGGAACTCATCTTCATCACCAGCCTGACCGTGATGCGGGCGTCCGCCGGTCACATCGCCGGCCATATCAGGGTGGCTCTCGACCTCGGTGTCACCCCCCAGCAGATCCTCGAAGCCATCGAGATCACCCTGCCCGAGGCGGGAGTGGTCGCCTTCCAGCACGGGTTCTCGGTATGGGCCGACGTGGTGGGAGCCACGGGGATCGAGCCCACCGTCACGGCGCACGACGCCTCCGACGAGCAGTGAAGCCACCCGAACGGTGACCCCGCACAACTCCGGGCCGCCGCCTGTGCACTTCGCCCGGCGACTCCGGCGCAGCCGGTTTCGGCATCCCGGTCTCCGCCTCACGCATCCAGCCCTCCGCGCTTGACCAACTGGGCCGCGATGACGTTCCGTTGGATCTCGTTCGTGCCCTCGCCGACGATCATCAGCGGGGCGTCGCGGAAGTAGCGTTCGACGTCGAACTCCGTGGAGTAGCCGTAACCCCCGTGGATGCGGACGGCGTTCAGGGCGATCTGCATCGCCGTCTCCGAGGCGAAGAGCTTCGCCATCCCGGCCTCCATGTCCACCCGGCGCCCGGCCTCCGCCTCCTTGGCCGCGTACAGGGTCAGTTGCCGTGCGGCGGTCAGCGAGGTCGCCATGTCGGCGAGGTAGTGCCCGATGGCCTGGTGCTGCCAGATCGGCTTGCCGAACGACTCCCGTTCCTGGGCATAGGCGAGCGAGTCCTCCAGCGCGGCCCGGCCGACGCCGAGGGCGCGTGCGGCGACCTGGAGGCGGCCGGTCTCCAGGCCCTTCATCATCTGCGCGAAGCCCTTGCCCTCGACTCCGCCGAGGACGGCGTCGGCCGGCGCCCGGTGGCCGTCGAAGCTCAGCTCGCAGCTCTCGACGCCCTTGTAGCCGAGCTTGGGCAGGTCACGGGAGACCGTCAGGCCGGGCCCGTGCTCCACGAGCAGGATCGAGATGCCCTGGTGGGCGGGTGTGGCGTCCGGGTCCGTCTTGCACAGGAGGGCGATCAGGCCGGAGCGACGGGAGTTGGTGATCCACGTCTTGGCTCCGTCGACCACATAGCCGTCGGCATCGCGGCGGGCGACGGTGCGCATGGCCTGGAGGTCCGAGCCGCCGCCCGGCTCGGTCAGGGCCATGGTCGCCCGGATCTCGCCGGTGGCCAGCTTCGGCAGGTAGCGGCGCTTCTGCTCGTGGGTGCCGAACCGCACCAGCAGCTTGGCCACGACCGTGTGGCCGCCCATCGCGCCGGCCAGACTCATCCAGCCGCGGGCCAGCTCCTCGGTGACCAGCACGTAGCAGGGGACGGAGACCGGGGTGCCGCCGTACTCCTCGGGCACCGCGAGCCCGTAGACGCCGAGCTGCTTCATCCGCTCGATCAGCGCCTCGGGGTAGGTGTCGGAGTGCTCCAACTCCCTTACTACGGGCTTCACTTCCTTGTCGACGAACGCGCGGACGGTGCGGACGACGAACTGCTCGTCCTCGGACAGGATGTCGAAGGTGCTCATGCTGGGGCTGCTCCCGGGAAGATGTCGGGTTCACCATCATGAGGAATGATGGATGTGTAAGTGAAATAGAAATTCGTCATGGCCCCATGTCTTTTCGGGATGGCGCCGGCAGGGGGGGCGCGATCATGGACATCAAGCAGCTCAGAGCGATCGTGACGGTCGCGGACGTCGGCAGCGTCACGCGCGCCGCGGAGCTGCTGCACCTGGTGCAGCCGGCGGTGACCCGGCAGATCCGCACCCTTGAGGAGGAGCTGGGCGTCGACCTCTTCGAGCGCACCGGGCAGGGCATGCGGCTCACCGAGGCGGGGGCGATCATGGTCGACCGGGCCCGGCGCGCGCTGAACGAGCTGGAGCGTGCCCGCGCCGAGGTCCGGCCCGCTCCCGGGGCGGTGACCGGCATCGTTGCCGTGGGGCTGCTGGAGAGCACCAGTGACCTGCTGGCGGAGCCGCTGGTGAGCGCCGTCGCCCGGGACCATCCCGGCATCGAACTGCGCCTGGTCACCGCCTATTCCGGGCATCTGCAGCAGTGGCTCGACGACGGCGACCTCGACCTCACGCTGCTGTACGACCTGGACAGCACCCCGTCGCTCACGGCGCTACCCCTGGTGCGTGAGCGCCTGTGGGCCGTGGCACCACCGTCCGCGGGCCTGCGTGCGGACCGCCCCGTGGCCCTCGCGGAAGCGGCGGCACACCGGTTCGTCATGCCCTCCTCCGGGCACGCCCTGCGCGCCCTGCTGGACACCGCGGCGGCCCGGGCGCGGACCAGACTCGACACCGCCGTGGAGACGAACTCCATGCGGGTGCAGAAGCAGCTGGTTCTCGCGGGGCACGGCTGGACGGTGCTGCCCGGCCTCGGCGTCGCCGAGGACGTGGCGCGGGGTGTCGTGAGCGCGGCCCCGCTGACCGAGCCCGAGGTGTGGCGGTCGATCGTCCTCGGCAGACCGGGCTTCGTACGCGCTCAGCCCGCCGTGGAAGCCGTCGCCGCGGAGCTGGTCCGTCAGATCGGCTCGGCCGTGTCCCGGGGGAGCTGGCCCTCCGCCGAACTCCGGCAGAGCGCCGACCCCGCCGAGCAGGCACCCCCCGTCACGGCCCGAACATGACGCCCTTCGGCTGCAGATAGCCGTCCAGACTGGCCCGGCCCAGTTCACGTCCGCTGCCGGAGTGCCGGTATCCGCCGAAGCCGAGCGCGGGATCCAGCCGGCCCACGGTGTTGACCCACACCGTGCCCGCCCGGACGGCCCTGCTCACCCGGCGGGCCCGGCCGACGTCGCGGGTCCACACCGCGGCCGACAGATCGTAGGAGGAGTCGTTTGCCAGCCGGATCGCCTCGTCCTCGTCCTCGAACGGAATGACGGCCAGGACCGGACCGAAGATCTCCTCCTGTGCGATGCGCATCCGGTTGTCGACGCCCGCGAACACGGTCGGCGGGACGAAGAAACCGTGCTCGGGCACGTCACGGTCGCCGAGGACGAGTTCCGCCCCGCCGTCCACGCCCAGGTCGATGTAGTCCCGGACCCGGGCTCGCTGCTCCGCAGAGACCAGCGGGCCGATCTGGGTGGTGTCCGCCAGCGCCGGCCCCATGCGCAGGGCGGCACCGATTTCGACCACCCGCTTGAGCACGTCGTCGTGCACGGAACGCTGGATCAGCAGCCGGCTCGGCGCCATGCAGACCTGTCCGGCGTTCTCCCAGATGCCCTCCGCGGCCGATGCCGCGGCGGCGTCCAGGTCCGCGTCGGCGAAGACGATGTTGGGTGTCTTGCCGCCGAGTTCCAGGCTGACCCGCTTGAGGGTGCGGGCGGCCTCGACCGCGATGGACCGGCCGACCGCGTCGGAACCGGTGAACGCGATCTTGACCACCCGCGGATCGCGGACCAGTGCCGCGCCCGCGGTCTCGCCGAGACCGGTCAGGACGGTCAGCACGCCGGGCGGGATGCCCGCTTCGAGGGCCAGTTCACCCAGCCGGAGCGCGGTCAGCGGGCTCTGCTCGGCGGGCTTGAGGACCAGGGTGTTGCCCGCGGCCAGGGCCGGTCCGACCTTGTGCGCGGCCATCACCAGGGGGAAGTTCCACGGCACGATCGCCGCACACACGCCGATCGGTTCCAGGTCGGTGTAGGCCCAGTAGGGGGCCCGCACCGGGTTCACACTTCCCTCGATCTTGGTGGGCCAGCCCGCGTAGTAGCGCAGTGCGGTGACGACCCCCTGTACGGAGTCCACCGACTCCGTGATCGGCTTGCCCATGTCGAGACTTTCCAGCTCGGCCATCGTCCTTGCGTCGGTCTCGACGAGGTCGGCGAGCCGGTGGAGGAGATGGGCGCGCCGCGCCGGGTCCAGGCCGGACCAGCGCCCGTCCTCGAAGGCCTCGGCGGCGACGCCGACCGCGCGTTCGGCGTCGGCGCCGTCGCCTGCCGCGAACCGGAGCAGGGTGCGCCCGGTGCTCGGGTCGACGCAGTCCAGCGTCGCACCGGACAGCGCGGGAACGTCCGTACGGTCGCCCAGCACGAAACCGCGGTCGCTGCCGAGGAATTCGGTGGTGGCGGGGGAGAGGCGGGAGTCAGACATGGCTCACCCGCACGGGGAGGGACTTGATGCCGTTGGTCAGGTTCGAGCGCGTACGCACGACCGGGCCGGCCAGTTCTATGGCGGTCACCCGCTCGGCCAGCAGGCGCAACGTGGTGGCGATCTCCAGCTTGGCCAGGCTGTTGCCCAGGCAGAAGTGCTTGCCGCCGCCGCCGAAGGCCAGGTGCGGGTTGGGATTCCGGCCCACGTCGAAGCGATAGGGATCCTGGAACACCGAGGGATCCCGGTTGGCCGAGGCGTACCACATGACGACCTTGTCACCGGCGCTGATCCGCCTGCCGCCCAGTTCGACGTCGCGGGTGACGGTACGGCGGAAGTAGTGCAGGGGAGTGGACCACCGCAGGACCTCTTCGGTGGCCGTGGGCAGCAGCGAAGGGTCCTGCCGCAGGCGCCGGAACTCCTCGGGGTGCTCGGCGAAGGCCAGCAGGGCGTGCGAGAGGGCCATCCTGGTGGTCTCGTTTCCGGCCACGACGAGCAGCGAGAAGTAGTTGTCCAGCTCCCGGGCGGTCAGGGCGCGTCCGTCGATCTGACCGGTCATCAGCAGGGAGAACACGTCGTGGCCGAGGGCGTGCTGACGGCGTTCGCGCAGCAGGTCCGCGTACTCCCACAGGTCCTTGCCGGCCGGACTGGAGAAGGGGTAACCGGCGAAGCGGGCGTCCGGGCCGCCGATCGCCGCGGTGCGCGGGGCGTGGTCCGGATCGCTGCTGGCGATCATCTCGTCCCCGAGCTTCATCAGCGTGACGCGGTCCTGGGGCGGCAGGCCGAGCAGCTCGCCGAGCACGGTGATCGGGACGACCGAGCAGAGCTGTTCCACGGCCTCGAACTCCGTGTTCTTCAGCGCCGTGTCCAGCGTGCCGGCGACCAGCTTCTCCACGAACGTGGTCCAGTCGCCCTGGACGGCGGCCGGCGCGAAGCGCGCACTGATGGTCCGCCGCAGCTGCGTGTGCAGCTCGCCGTCGGTGTCGATCAGCGTCCGCCGGGCCTCGACGTGCTCCGGGTCGGTGATGTCCTCCAGAGTGGTCCCGCCGACCTGCGACGAGAAGGTCCCGGCGTCGCGGGTGACGGCGACGACGTCCTGGTGCCGGGTCACCGACCAGTACCCGGCCTGTGCACCGACGGGCTCGTGCCAGTGCACGGGGTCCTCGGCACGCAGCATGTCGAAGGTGGCGAAGGGGACTCCGACTTCGAAAGTCCGGGCATCCAGCAGGTCTGCCTCGAACGCGGCGGTCGTCATCACAACACTCCCAGGTAGCGGTCGCGCTCGACATCGGTGACCGGCGCGGTGACCGTGCGGTGCTCGTAGCGGCAGGTGTCGACATAGACCTCGAGGAGGTCCTTCGGGAAGGCGCGCCGGGCCAGCGCGCTCCGCTCCAGCAGTTCGGAGGCTTCCGGCACGCCGACCGGCAGACGCGCGGCGGTCGGCTCGGCATAGGCGTCGCCCTTGCACGGCGGAGGCGGGGTGAGTCCCTCACGGATCCCGGCGAGCCCGGCGGCGAGCTGCCCGGCCACGGCCAGGTAGGGGTTGCAGTCCGCGGCGGCGTCGCGCTGCTCGATACGGGTTCCGCCGCCTGCGGTGATCGTACGGATGGCCACGGTCCGGTTGTCGGCACCCCAGGTGACCGTGGTCGGGCAGAAGGTGTTGTCCTGGCGGCGCTTGAAGTCGTTCGCGGTCGGGGAACCGAGGAGACTCAGCTCGCGGATATGGGCGTGCAGGCCGGCCAGGTACTGCAGGGCCGTCTCGCTGAGACCGTGGTCGGCGCTGTCGTCCCGGAAGGCGTTGACGTCGTCCCGCCACAGCGACTGGTGCACATGCATGCCGTTGCCGGACAGGTCGTCGAACGGCTTGCCCATGAAGGTGGCGAGGTAGCCGTGCCGGCGGGCGATCTCCTTGACCGCGCTGCGGAAGCGCACACCGTTGTCCACGGCGTCACGGGCGTCCTGGTAGTGCAGGTTGACCTCGAACTGACCGGGGGCGTACTCGATGTTGGACGCCTCGATGGGGACGCCGTACTCGAGCAGCTGATTGCGCAGCACGGACAGGATCTCCTCCTCGAACCCGCCGTCGTCGATGGCATAGCAGTTGACCTCGGTGCCGTGCGGCTTCCGGGTCGCCGGGTCGAGGAGGTAGAACTCCATCTCCAGGGCGAGCTTGACGGTGTAGCCCAGCCCGGCGAACTCGTCGAGGACCGAGTGCAGTGCCGCGCGCGGGTCGAGCGTCGAGGGTGTCCCGGTGGGGTCGAGGACCTCGCCGAGCACCTGGACGGTGCCCGGCCGCCAGGGGAGCACCCGCAGGGTCTGCGGGAGCGGGCGGATCGTGACGTCCGGATAACCGGTCTCCATACCGCCGACGGGGCAGTCGTCGCGCAGTTCGCATCGCACGCCCCAGATCAGGGCGGCCATGGACACCGCGATGCCGTCGTCCTTGACGTGGTTCCAGCGGGTGGCTGGGACCCTTTTGCCGCGCAGGACGCCGTGGTTGTCCGCGAACACGATCTCGACCGTGTGGACGTCGGACGGCAGATCCGCGAAGGAGGCCATCGATCAATCCCTTCCAGGTTCGGCGGCGGATGCGGCTGTGGCGCCGGGCCGCGCCGCCCATGCTGACATCGGGCACTTCGGCCCAGCAGTCGTACAGCCCGGGGCCGGACGGGTCCCCTTGACTGCTTTCGAATTTCGTATACGGTACCCGATGCCCTGGACGGGCACAACGCCCCGCGGCTCCGAGCCGCGCCGGCCTCCATTGTCGGACGGGAAGCGCGCGCAAGCGC
This sequence comes from Streptomyces sp. NPDC054770, assembly GCF_053611985.1. Lineage (NCBI taxonomy): Bacteria > Bacillati > Actinomycetota > Actinomycetes > Kitasatosporales > Streptomycetaceae > Streptomyces > Streptomyces sp. NPDC054770. The sequence goes on along the minus strand of NZ_JBSHBL010000039.1, from coordinate 76,879 downwards.
CGCGGAAGTCCCGGCCCACCGCTCTGCCTCTCACTCCCTCGCCGCACAGCACCTGCCGCACTCGATCCGGAGCGAACCCTCATGAGCTCACCCCACCCCTCCGATGCCTCCGGCCTGCGAGGCAATTCCGTGGGGGCGATCGGCATCGCCTTCTTCGTCGTGGCCGCCGCCGCCCCACTGACCTGCGTCATCGGAATCACCCCGCTGTCCTTCGCCTACGGCGTCGGAGCGGGCGTTCCCCTCACCTATCTCCTCGCCGGAGCCGTCCTGGCGGTCTTCGCCGTCGGCTACGTCGCCATGAGCCGTCACATATCGAGCCCCGGCGCCTTCTACGCCTACATCGCGCAAGGCCTCGGCAGGCCCGCCGGAGTCGGTGCCGCCCTCGTGTCGGTCATCGCCTACCTGGTCGGCATGGCGGCGCTGGCCGCCTTCGCGGGGTTCGCGCTCGCCGGCTCCCTGACCACCTGGTTCGGCTGGCACGTGCCCTGGTACCTGTGCAGTCTGCTGACCCTGCTGCTGACCACGGTCATGAGCGTGCGGGAGATCTCGCTCGGCGCGAAGGTCCTGGGCGCCCTGATGCTGCTCGAAGTGACGGTACTGCTCGTCCTCGGGACGGCCATCCTGGTGCACGGCGGTGCCTCCGGGATCACCGCGGACTCGCTGCGCCCGGCGGGCGTCCTCACCGGTGGGCTCGGGGTCAGTTTCGCCTTCGCCTACGCCTCCTACATCGGCTTCGAACAGACGGCGATCTACGCCGAGGAAGCCCGCGACCGAGCCCGCTCCGTGTCCCGTGCCACCTATCTCGCGCTCGGCGCCATCGCCCTCTTCTACTCGTTCGTCTCCTGGGCGCTGGTACAGGCCTACGGAGACGACAGGGTCGCCGGAGCCGCGCGTCACGACCCGGCGGGGTTCGTCTCCGTCGCGACGGACACCTATCTCGGCGCGGGCTGGAACGAACTGGTCGCCGCCCTGATCGTGACCAGCTCGTTCGCCGCGGTGCTCGCCTTCCACAACGCCACCGCCCGCTACCTCTTCGCCCTCGGCAGGGAGCGGCTCCTGCCGGCCGCCCTCAGCCGCACCCACAGCCGCTCGTCCTCGCCGTACGTCGCCTGCCTGCTCACGGGCGCGATACAGATCGCCTTCCTGGGCGCCTGCGCGGCCCGGGGCGCGGATCCGTTCCTCCAGGTGTTCTCCTGGGGCTCCGCCGCAGCCGCGGTCGGGATGATCCTCTTGCAGGCGACCTGCTCCCTCGCGGTCTACGGCTTCTTCCGCCGGACGAAACGGGAGACCCGGCTCTGGCACCGGCTCCTGGCGCCGCTTCTCGGCTTCGCCGGGCTCGGCCTGACGCTCTGTCTCATCAGCGCGAACTTCGATCTCCTGGTCGGCACGGACACGGGTCTCGCCGGCGTCCTGGTGCCCGGCTGCTACCTGCTGATCGGCCTGCTCGGCTGCGGCTACGCCCGGTGGCTGCGGACGGCCCGACCCCGGGTCTACGCCGACTTCGCCGCATGCGCCACGGATGAGGCAGTGCCCGTCCCGGCACCCTCTTGACAGGCATCGAATTCCGTATACGGTACCCGATATGTTCGATTCTCCGCATGACTCCAAGCCCCGGATCGCGCTCACCTCCTGGCTTCGAGGCGTCGAGTCGTCCCTGGTCGGCCACCAGTCGCTGGTGACCGCCGGGGAGGACTACGTGGGGCACGTCCAGCGGGCGGGTGGCGCCGCGATCGTCCTTCCGGAGGGTGCCCCCGCCAGCGTGGTGCCCGTCATGGAGGGCGTGGACGGGTTGGTGGTCGCCGGAGGCCGGGACCTCGATCCCGCCTCCTACGGCCGGACGCCCGACGGGCGCAGCGAGGACGTCTCCAGCTCCGCCGACGCGTTCGAGACGGCCCTGTGCCGCGTCGCCCTGCACCGCCGCATCCCTGTCCTGGCGATCTGCCGGGGCATGCAGGTGCTCAATGTGGCGCTCGGGGGGACTCTCAGCGAGGACGTCGCCGACCAGACGCCGACGCGGCACATGGTCGAAGGGGGGAGTCCCGAGCAGGTCCTCGGCTTCCGGCACCCCGTCTCCGCGGTGCCCGGCTCGGTGCTCCACGCGCTCTACGGCCCGCGGTTCGCGGTCAACAGCATCCATCACCAGTGCCTTCTCGACGTCGCCCGCCGGCTCGCGGTGACCGCGCGCTCCGACGACGGGATCGTCGAGGGCGTGCAGTCCGAGGGGAACGGCGAGCCGCTCGCGGTCGGGGTCCAGTGGCACCCCGAGAAGATGGCGGGCGGCGAGCTGCTCTTCGACTGGCTGGTCGGCGCGGCCGTCCGGCGCTCACGCTCGTTGACGGCGCCGTGAGCGGTCCACCGTGACGATCCTCTGCGCGCAGGCCTCTTGCGCGCCGACCTTTTCGTACGCGGATCTTCTGTGCGCGTTTGTGCGCGGATCTTTTGTACACAGATACCGGATACGGTATCCGATCTAGGGTTTGGAGCCGATCCCATGAGCTCACCCCACCTCGCCACCGCCTCCTCGGCGGTCCTCGGCGCGGAGCGCCGGGTCCGGGTGGCCCGACGCCGCACCGTGGCCGAGGGAGTGCTGGAAGTGACCTTCACCTGCCTCGACCCCGCCGAAGAGCCGCTGGCCGCATGGGCGCCGGGCGCGCACGTCGACGTCGTGCTGCCCTCGGGCCAGGTGCGGCAGTACTCGCTGTGCGGGCCCGCGCAGAACTCCGGGGAATACGCGATCGCCGTACTCAGGGAGACCACGGGCCGCGGTGGCTCGGCGGAGGTCCATGACCGCCTGCCGGCGGGAACGGTGGTCGCGATCCGCGGCCCACGCAACCATTTCCGGCTGGACCACGCCGGGCACTATCTCTTTCTCGCCGGAGGCATCGGCATCACCCCCATCCTGGCCATGGCCCGGGAGGTGGCCCCGACCGGAACCCCCTGGACCCTGGTCTACGGCGGGCGGACCCGAGCCTCGATGGCCTACACCGACGAACTCACCGAGCTCGCCGAGATCTCCCACGGGAGTGTGTACCTGGTTCCGCAGGACGAACACGGGCATCCGGACTTCGCCGCCGCCCTCAGGGACCTGCCGGCGGGAACCGCCGTATACGCGTGTGGTCCCGAAGCCATGCTCCGGGCCGTCGAAGCCCTCGGCGACGAGCTGCTGCCGCCCGGAGCACTCCACCTGGAGCGGTTCGCCGCCAAGCCGCCGTCGGGCGACGCGCCCGCGACGACCGACACCGCGTTCGACGTCGAGCTGGCCCGCACCGGGCAGACCCTCGCGGTTCCCGCCGACCGGCGCCTGATCGACGTGGTCCGGGACGTCGTCCCCGATGTTCCCTACGCGTGCGAGGAAGGCTACTGCGGCTCGTGCGAGACCCGCGTGCTGGGCGGCGTCCCCGACCACCGGGACCAGGTACTGACCCCCGACGAGCGTGCGGCCAACACCAGGATGATGATCTGCGTCGGCCGCAGCCTGTCCGGAAAACTCACCCTCGACCTGTGACCGCGCCGATGACGACGACCTTCCTCCGAACCGTCCTGGCGGTCCCCGCCGCCACCGGTCGATTCCTCGCCAGAGCCCAGGACATCACGGCATCGGCCCTGATGGTGGACCTCGAAGACGGAGTGGCCGAGCCCGACAAGGCAGCGGCCCGTGAACTGGTCCGGCAGTGGGCACCCGGACTGGCCGACCCCGCACGGCAGTTGTGGCTACGGGTCAACGCGCACGCCTCGCCGCACCTGGCCGCCGACCTGGCCGCGATACGCGGAGTGCGGCTCGACGCCCTCGTGCTGCCCAAGGCCACCCCCGAAGCCGTCGACGCCCTGGCGGACCGGACGGACCTCCCGATCGTGGCCCTCGTCGAAACCCCGGACGGCGTCGAGGACGCCCGGCGAACGGCCGCTCGCCCGTCCGTGACCGCGCTGATGTTCGGCGAACTGGACTACCGCGCCGAACTCGCCCGCAGCGGAGGGCTGCACGCCGAGGACACCTCCTGGGCCCAGGCCCGGATCGTGAACGCCGCGGCGAGCAGCGGGAAGCCGGCCATCGCCGGTCCCACCGCCGACATCGGCGACGAGCAACGGCTGACGGCCGAATGCGGCCGCCAGGCGGCACGCGGCTTCGCCGGCAAGCTCTGTATCCACCCCCGGCAACTCGACGCCGTGCACCAGGCGTTCGCCCCCACGCCCCGGATGGTGGCCTGGGCCCGCCGCGTCCTGGACGCCACAGGCGACGCCTCCGGCGCGATCGCCGTGGACGGTGCCATGGTCGACAAGCCCGTCATCGACCGAGCCCACCACATCCTCGCGGAGATCCACCAGTGACCGATCCAGCAGCGACCACCTCCCCCTTCCAGGACGGTCCCTACGGCGACGACCTCGCCATCGGGGAACCGCTCCCGCCCGCACCGGCCATCACCGTCGACGACGGTGTCGCCGCCGTCTACCAGGCGATCAGCGGCGATCCCGCCCGCCTCGCCCTCAGCACACCGCTGTCGTACGCCACCACCGGTCGGCAGACCCGCGTGGTGAACTCGGCGCTCGCCCTGCAGATCGCCATCGGGCAGTCCACCGTCGCCACCCGGATCGTCATCGCCAACCTCTTCTACCGCGATGTGACATTGCACCGGCAGATCCACCTGGGCACGACGCTGACCACCACCGTCACCCCCGTCGCCCGCGCCCTCACCCGGGACAACGGCAAGGGACGACGGGCGAAGGTGCTGCTCGCCATCGAGACCCGCGACGACGACGGCACGCTCGTCGCCTCGATGGAACGCCTCGCGCTGCTGCCCCTGCGGGACCAGGGCCGCGCGGCGGAGGCCGGAGACATCGGCGGCGCCGAAGCCGTCCGGCCGCTGGGATCCCTGCTGCCCGCCGTACCGGAGGACTGGGACCTCACCCAGCTGTCACGGCAGCCGCTGCCCGAGGTGGGATGGCAGGCCGACGACCCGCTCCGCGACTCCATCAGCGGTGCCCTGGACCTCGTACGGCTGACCCAGAACCAGGCCGCCGCCCACCGGGACCCGTCCCGCGGCCAGCAGGGACGCCGCCTCGTCTACGGCGGTCATGTCGTCGCCCTCGCCCAGGCCTCCCTGTCCCGGCTCGTGCCGGGGCTGGCGGCGGTGGTCGGCTGGCGCCTCTGCTCCCATCTGGCCCCCTGTTTCGAGGACGACCTGCTGTCCTTCACCGTCACCTGCGAGGACCTGCTGCCCGTACCCGGCGGCGCGCTGGCCGGCTGCCGCGTCCGAGGCCGGGCGCACCGAGAGGCGTCGGAACCCGTCGACGTCATCGACTTCCGCCCTGTGGCACTGGTTGCCGGAACGATCGGAGAGGACCATGGCTGACGGACTGCACCTGCTGGCCGGCATCCGCGTGGTGTCGCTGGAACAGTTCATCGCGGCGCCCTACTGCACACAGCTGCTCGCCGACGCCGGCGCCGAGATCATCAAGGTCGAACGCCCGCACACGGGCGACCCCCGACGCTGGTACGACCCGAAAGCCGGCCCGGACGACGACTACATCAGCGGCGGCTTCGCCTCGTACAACCGCGGCAAGAAGTCGGTGGAGATCGACCTCTCCGCCGAGAGCGACCGCCGGGTGCTGCTCGAACTCCTCGAGTCGGCCGACGTCCTCGTCAGCAACCTGCGCCCCGGATCCCTGGAGCGCCAAGGGCTGTCTCCCGCGCACCTGCGGGAGCGGTACCCCCGGTTGGTGATCTGCGAGATCTCCGGGTTCGGCAGGACCGGCGGACCCTATGCGGACTGGCCGGCCTTCGACTCGGTGATCCAGGGCATGAGCGGGCTGTCGAGCCTCATCGGCGACCAGGACGGCCCCCCGGGCCTGGCCCCGATGGGCACCATGGACCTGCTCGCCGGCGTCTACGCCACCCTCGGCATCCTCACCGCCCTGGTCGGCCGTTCCACCACCGGGCAGGGGACCTACGTCGACGCCGCGATGTACGACATCGGCGCGGCCTTCCTCGAACGCCCCCTCACCCTGCACGAGTTCACCGGCGAGAGCCCCACCCGCGGCACCGACGTCTTCAGCCCCGTCGGCGTCTTCCGGGCCGGTGACGGGGGATGGGTGTCCATCGTCATCCCCACCGACGAGATGTGGCGTCGCTGCTGCCTGGCCCTCGGCAAACCCGGCCTGGAGACCGACCCGGAACTGGACACCACCCTCAAGCGCGCCGAGCACATGGCGGACCGCGTCGTCCCGCTCCTGGAGGAGTGGGCCGCGGGCAAGAGCAGTCAGGAGACGGCGGCCGCGCTGCGCGAGGCCGGACAGCCGGCCGGAGTCGTCCAGACCGTCGCCGACGTCCGGGCCTGCGAACAGCTCGCCCACCGCGGCCTGTTCGCCCCGATCGACGACCAGCGGGCCCGGCGCGCCGGCGGCAGCACGCTCAGCCTGCCCCGGCTGCCCCTGCTGTTCGACGGCCACGGCGCACGGCCCGGCGCCGTTCCCCGGCTCGGCGCCGACAACGACGAGTTCCGCGCCACTCACTCCGATTCCGACTCCGCCTCCGACTCCGGAAAGGCATCCTCATGATCCCTGACCTGCCCACCGAACTCTTCGTCGACGGTGCCTGGCGCAAGGCCTCGGACGCCGGCACCTTTCCCGTCGAGGACCCCGCCACCCAGCAGGTGATCGCCACGGTCGCCGACGGCACCGTCGAGGACGGCCGGGCGGCCGCGGCCGCGGCGGCCGCCGCCCTTCCGGCCTGGAGCAGCCGCCCGCCCCGCGAGCGCGCCGAGATCCTCCGCAGGACGTACGAACTCATCATCCGGGCCAAGGACGAACTCGCCACCCTGATCACCGCCGAGAACGGCAAGACCCGGACCGACGCGGTGGGCGAGGCGGCCTACGCCGCCGAGTTCTTCCGCTGGTACAGCGAGGAAGCGGTACGGATCACGGGCCATGTCGGCCACGCGCCCGGCGGCGACAAGCGGATCATCGAGATCTCCCAGCCGGTCGGAGTGGCCCTGCTGCTCACCCCCTGGAACCTCCCCGCCGCGATGATCACCCGCAAGGTCGCCCCGGCCCTCGCCGCGGGCTGCACCGTCGTCGTGAAACCCTCCCACCACACACCGCTGACGGCGCTGTTCCTGGCCCGGCTCTTCGCCGAGGCGGGGATACCCGACGGCGTCGTCAACGTCGTGCCCACGACCCGGGACACCGCCGTCACCGCCGACCTCGTCAGCGACAGTCCCGTACGGGCCCTGTCGTTCACGGGTTCCACCCGGGTCGGCAGCGCCCTGCTGGGCCAGGCCGCCGAGCGCGTGCTGAAGACCTCGATGGAGCTCGGCGGCAACGCCCCCTTCATCGTCCTTTCCGACGCCGACCTCGACGCCGCCGTCGCCGGCGCGCTGGTGGCCAAGATGCGCCACAACGCGGAGGCGTGCACGGCGGCCAACCGGTTCTACGTCCACGCCTCCGTGCACGAGGAGTTCGTCGCCCGGCTCGGCAAGGGGCTGGCGGCACTCGAGGTCGGCCCGGGCAGCAGGCCGTCCGCGCAGGTCGGCCCGATGGCCTCCGCCGCGACCCGCGACTTGCTGGCCGAGGCGGTCGAGTCCGCCGTCGGCTCGGGAGGCCGAGTCGTCCTCGGCGGCAGCCCGCTGCAAGGGCCCGGGTACTTCTTCCCCCCGACACTGATCGACGCCGTCCCGCCGTCGGCGCCGGTACTCGACCACGAACTGTTCGGGCCGGTCGCCCCGGTCGTCACCTTCGACACGGACGCCGAGGCGATCACGATGGCCAACGCGACCGAGATGGGACTCGGCGCCTATGTCTACACCCGCGACCTGCGGCGCGGCCTCGGGCTGGCCGAACAGCTCGAATCCGGCATGGTCGGCCTCAACGTCGGTGTGCTCTCCGACCCCGCGGCACCGTTCGGCGGGGTGAAGCAGAGCGGAATCGGCCGTGAAGGCGGACGGCACGGCATCCACGAGTTCCTGGAGACGAAGTACATCGCCACCCAGTGGTGACGCCCGCCGCTTGATTTCCGTTCTCCTGCCCTCCATCGCGAAAGGGAGCGACACCCGCCATGCCCGGTACTCCGACCACCTCCACCGCCGCCCACTGGCGTCCGTTCCAGAACATGTCCGCACCGCACGACCGGGTCGTCCTCACCGACGGCGACGGCGTCTGGCTGACCGGCGCCGACGGAAGCCGCCATCTCGATGCCACGGCAGGCCTCTGGTTCTGCCACGCCGGCTACGGACGCCGTGAGATCGCCGACGCCGCGCACCGGCAGCTGCTGCGCATGCACGCCTACTCGACCTTCGGCGAGTACTCCAACGAGGCGGCCGACGAGCTCGCCGAACGCCTGGCCGCACTGGCTCCCGGCGGCGCCTGGAAGGTCCTCTTCACCAGTGGCGGATCGGACTCCGTGGAGACCGCCATCAAGTACGTCCGGCGGTACTGGCAGCTCCTCGGACGCCCCGATCGCACGGTGGTCGTCAGCCGTCGCGACGCGTATCACGGCATGCACGCGGCAGCCACCCAGATCAGCGGCATCGCCCCGAACCGGGTCGGCTACGGCACCCTGCTGCCGGACACCCGTCTGATCGACCGCGACGATCCGCACGCGCTGCAAGCCGTGATCGACGAACTGGGTGCCGAGCGGATCGCCGCCTTCGTCTGCGAGCCGGTCATCGGCGCCGGCGGCGTCCACTTCCCGCCGCCCGGCTATCTGACCGAGGTGGCCGAGATCTGCCGACGCCACGGCGTTCTCTTCGTCAGCGACGAGGTGACCGCCGGGCTGGGACGCACCGGAACCTGGTTCGCCGGCGAGGCGTTCGGCCTCGAACCCGACCTGGTGCTCTGCGCCAAGGGACTGACCAGCGGCTATCTGCCCCTGGGCGCCGTACTGGTCCATCAGCGGGTGGCCGCACCGTTCTGGGAGGGCGGCGGCGAGGTGTTCCGGCACGGCTACACCTACAGCGGCCATGCCGCGGCGACGGCCACGGCGCTGGCGAACCTGGACTACCTCCGCGACCACGATCTGCCGGCCGCGGCGACACGCATCGCCTCGTGCCTGCCGGAGCTGCTCGGGGACCTCGCGGGGACGGGAGTGGTGAGCGATGTGCGCACCGGTCCCGCCGCCATGGCCGGTGTCCAGATCGACCCGCGACTCCTGGCCCAGGACCCCTCCCTCGTCCCGCGCGCCGTCCACGCGATCCGTGCAGCCGGCGTGCTGACCCGTCCCTTCGCCTGTGGGGCCCTGCAGATATCACCCGCGCTCTGCATCACCGACGACGAACTCGGCATCCTGGCCGAGGGCGTGCGCAAGGGGCTCGACGGACTGCGGCCGGTGGCCGCGCCCGCCTGAGCGGGGCGCCACCGGTCGCAGGAGTCAGTGCAGCCGGCGGCCGGAGCGGATATGGGCGACTGCCGCGTTCCGTGCCTTGGTGGCGGATCCGGACTGGAGCGCCGCGAAGAGATCCTCGTGCTCACTGGTCAGGTCGCTGCTGGAGATGCCGTGTTCGATCAGATCGGCCCAGACCTGGGAAGGAAGGCCGCGGCTCCACACCAGGTCGAACATCTCGACGAGATGCCGGTTGCCCGTCGCCTCGACCACCGACCGGTGGATGGCGCGGTTGGCCCGGTAGACCTCCAGCGGAGACGTCAGCGGCATCTGGGTGGCGGCGGCGAAGGCGTCGGCCACCTGCCGGCGCACCTGCGCGGGGGCCTTCGCCACATACGCGGCCGCGTAACCCTCGACCGCCTCGCGCGCCTGGTACATCTGGTCCAGGTCCTCCGTGTCGAGAAGGCAGACCTCGTAGCCCTTGCCGCCGGTGGGACGGATGACCCGCTCCCGCTCCAGGCGCTGGAGGACCTCACGGACCGGAGTCCGGCTGATGCCGAGCTCCGCCGCGAGGCGGTCCATCACCAGGCGGTCGCCCGGACGCAGCGTGCCGTCGACGAGCGCCTCGCACATGCGGTGGTAGGCCACGTCGGCGAGCCGCTCTGTTCGGGGCTCCACAGCCCGCAGTGGCATTACTGCTCCTCTCGGACCGGACAACAGGTCGCAGCCGGCATTCTATGGGGCCTTGCGCGCCCTGTCCTGAATACAGTACCGAGTATACGGAATACGAAATGCGTTTCGGGGTGCGGCCCGCCCCGCGCACTCAGCCTACCCAGCCCCCGCCCGCGTGGCCGCCGCGCGAAGCCGCGGGCGGACGGCCTGGGACGGCTCCGTCTCCCGTTTTCGCGAGGCCGATCCGCACGCCCGGCGCCCGGGCCGGCGTCCTGGCAGACGTGACCGGACAGCCTGGCCGAGCTGGTTTTGCCTGCTCAGAGTCCTGGTGACGGCAATCGCGACGATCGATGTGCCGGGTGTTGACAGTGCCATACCCCGTGGCTAGCGTATGCGCACCACATACCGTATACGGAATTTAGTGGAGGCGACCAGGATGACGGAGACAGCATCAGGCGCCGGCTCGGCGGGCCTGGACGTGTTCGCCCGCCGACTGCCGAAAGTGGAGATGCACTGCCACCTTCCGGGGGCGATCCCGGTGCAGACCTACCTCGACATCAGCCGCGCCAACGGAGTCCCGGTCCGCTCGGCCGCCGGGACGGACCCCTATGCGTTCAGCTCGTTCGAGGACTTCCTCGAGCTCTACGGGATGATCTGTGCCGCGCTGCGGACCCGCGCCGATTTCGAGCGAGCCATCTACGCGGCACTGGAACGGCAGGTCAAGACGGGCAATGTGCGGTACGCGGAGCTCTTCTTCTCGCCGACCGACCATCCGTCGGTGCCGTACGCCACCCAGGTGGACGGCCTCGTCGACGGCATCCGCGCCGCCGAGCGCGATCTCGGCATCGTGGCCCGGCTGATCCCCTCCATCAACAGGACGCTGCCAGCGGCGGCCGCTGTCGAGATGGTGGAGCAGGTGGTGGCCCACCGCCGTGACGAGGTGCTCGGCATCGGCATGGACAACAACGAAGCACTCGGTCCGCCGGCGAAGTTCGTCGAGGCGTACCGGATGGCCGGCCGGCACGGGCTGAAGCGCACCGCGCACGCGGGTGAGCGCGGCTCCGCCGAGGAAGTCGCCGTGACCATCGACGAGTTGGGCGTGGACCGCATCGACCACGGCTACGGCATCCTGAACGACACCGAGCTCGTCAAGCGGGCGGTCGACCGCGGACTGCCGTTCACCGGCTGCTGGACCGTCAGCCTCATCCAGATGGGGCAGCCGGTACTGGGCCGCATGATCGAGGCGGGTCTGAAGGTGTCGATCAACAGTGACGACCCGGCGGTCATCCCCACCGACCTGGGCAAGGAGTTCCACGGCGTCGCCAGTACCGAGAACCTCGACCGGCAGACGCTCGTCCAGTGCGTCATGAACGGCGTCGACGCGACCTGGCTCGACGACAGTGACCGCCGCGCCCTGCGCGGCCGGTTCGCATCCGAGATCCACACCTTGCAGGCCGAACTCCCCGCTGAGTGAAGCCCGTTACGCCCCACGGCGACCATGCCGTGGCGGTGCGCAGTTCCCTCATCCGACGGCAATGCCACGCACCGAGGAATGCACATGGGTACACGCGTCACAGGCAAGTCAGGAAAGTCAGGCAAGAGACTCCTCGTCAGCACCGTGCTGACAACGGTCGTGGCGGCAACCGGCTGCGGCACGACGGGAACGACGGGCACGGACGGGGCAGCCGCCGGAAACGGCAAGATCAATATCGCCGTGATCTACTCCGGCCCGCAGGAGACCCCCTACGGCCAGGTGCAGATCAACGCCGTCAAGGCGGCCATCGCCGCCGTCGGGCCGAGCAGGTTCAGCCTCAAGGTCGTCGACGACCTTCCCTTCGACAAGCAACTCACGCAGACGACGGAACAGCTCTTCCAGACCGGCACCGATCTGATCGTCGACGCCGCCACCGCCGGGCCCCTGTTCACGGACGCCTGCACCAAGTACCCGAAGAAGCACTGCCTGGAGGGCTACCCGGTCGGCCAACTACCGGCCAACACCGCCGGGTACTGGGTCGACTCCAACCCGATGTTCTACCTCCAGGGCGTCGCGGCCGGACTGCTCACCAAGTCGGGCGACACCGGTTTCGTCAACGCGATCAAGCTCCCCGGCTCGACCGCGCTCGTCAACAGCTTCGCCCTGGGCTGCCGTTCGGTGCGGCCCGACTGCAAGGTCCACAACGTTTACCTCAACTCCTTCTCGGACCCGCCCGGTGAGGTGTCCGCAACCAAGACGCTGGTCAACGGCGGCGCGGACGTCATCGCGCACTACATGGACGACCCCGCGACCCCGAAGGCCGCGGCAAGCCTCAAGGCCTGGAGCTTCGGCCTGTACACCGACCAGCGCGGCGAGGCACCCGGCACCTATGTCACCTCGCAGCTCTGGCAGCCGGCGCTCACCGAGGTCTTCAAGCAGGACCTGACGAACCTGCTCGCGGGCAAGTGGAAGTCCGGGCAGCTCAACTGGGGCACCGCCGCCCACACCGTCGACCTGTCCCTCGGTCCGTGGGGGAAGAACGTGCCGGCGTCGGTGCGTGCGAAGGTCGAGAAGCGGTACGCCGAGATCAAGGGCGGAGCAAACCCGTTCACCGGACCGATCAGCGACGCCAAGGGCAAGGTCCGCGTTCCCGCGGGCAAGGAGCTGGACCCGCGCGACCCGGACGGCGTCGTCTACGCCAACTGGTCCTGGCCCGTCGCCGGCGTCATCGGCGGATGATCACGATGACCGTACCGAAGAACGACGCGGACAACAGCCGGCCCGGCACCCGCGGCGGGACGGCCGACCCCGCCGCCACCCCGGCGAGCGGCACACTCCACGCGGTCCCCGCCGCCCCCGCCCTGGCCCTGACGGGCATCTCCAAGCGATTCGGCCCGGTGCACGCGCTGTCCGACGTCGACTTCGACGTCCGGACCGGCGAGGTGCACGCGCTGCTCGGCGAGAACGGCGCCGGCAAGACCACGCTGATGAGCGTGGCGAGCGGGGTCTGCCGCCCCGACACCGGAACCGTCTCCCTGAACGGCACGGCCCTTCGCCCGCGCACGCCACGGGACGCGCTCCGGCACGGCCTCGGCATCGTGCACCAGAACTACCAGCTCGTGCGGAACATGTCGGTCGCGGAGAACCTGCACGTCGGCTGGGAGGCCACCTCCTTCGCGATATCCGACCGCCGACTGCGCCGCCGGGCGACCGAACTCGGCGAACGGTTCGGCCTCGCGGTGGACCCCGACGCGCAGGTCGGGCAGATGTCGGTCGGCGAGATGCAACGGGTGGCCATCCTGCGAACCCTCGTCCGCGGTGCCCGCACCCTCGTACTCGACGAGCCCACGGCAGCGCTGACCCCGCACGAGGTCGACCAACTCTTCTCGGCCGTACGGGAGATGACGGCGGGCGGCTACAGCGTCGTGTTCATCTCGCACAAGCTGGCCGAAGTGCTGGAGATCGCCGACCGCATCTCGATCCTGCGCGGCGGCCGCAACGTGGCGACCCTGCCGACCGGCGACTGCACCACCGGCTCGCTCGCCCGGCTGATGGTCGGCCGCACCGTACCGGCCCCCGAACGGCAACCGGCTCCGATCGGCCCGCCCGTCGCCACCCTCACCGGCGCACACGCCGTCGACGACCGCGGCCTCGCCGCCCTGCACGCGGTGGACCTGCGCATACACGCGGGGGAGATCGTCGGAGTGGCCGGAGTGGCCGGCAACGGCCAGCGGGAACTCGCCGAGGTACTCACCGGGACACGCCGCCTCACCGACGGCGACATCGCGATCGGCGACGTCTCCCTCACGGGGCACGACCCCCGGGCGTTTCTCGACGCCGGCGTGGGCCACGTCCCCGAGGACATCGGCAGCGGCCTCGCCCTGAACGCGCCCATCGCGCTCAGCGCGAGCATGCGGCGGATCCGCCGGGCACCGGTGCGCCGGGGCCCGCTGGTGAGCCGCCCGGCGATGCGCCGCCACGCGGCCGAGGTCATGGAGACCGCCGATCTGAGCGGCGTCAACCCCGGCCGCCGAGCCGCCACACTCTCCGGCGGACAGGCACAACGCCTCATCTTCTACCGGGAGTTGGAGGCGAGCAGCCGTCTGCTGGTCGCCTCCCACCCGACCCGCGGCCTGGACATCGCGGCGACCGCCGCCGTCCACCGCGCCCTCCTGGCCATCCGGCACGAGGGCGTCGGCATCCTGCTGGTGTCCGAGGACCTCGACGAGGTGATGGCGCTCAGCGACCGGATCGTCGTGGCCTACGAAGGCAGGATCCTCGGCGGTTTCGAGCGGCCGGACTTCGACCGGGAGCGCATCGGCATGCTGATGGGCGGCGTGACCGAACCGGCGGATCCGAGCGACGCACAAGGACGGACCCGATGAGAGAACCCACGGCACTTCCGTCCGCGCCGGCGGCCACGCCGGCCCGCGGCCACGCCCGGCCCGGCCGGCTTCCGCGCCTCGACATGGTCGACGCCCAGGCGCTCGCCCCGGCCTGGCTGCGCGCGCTGGTGATGCTGCTCGGCCTGCTGATCGGCGGGGTGTTCCTCGCCGTGCAGACCGGCCTCGGGGCGAACCTGTGGACGGTCGTCTCGACCTCGACCTTCGGCAGTTCCCTCGGCGTCAGCCAGGTGATCCAGCTGGCCACGCCGCTGGTCCTGGCCGGCTGTGCGGTCGCCGTCGCGGCCCGCGCGGGCCTGTGGAACATCGGGGTCGAGGGACAGCTCGCCATGGGCGCCTGGCTGGCGACCGCGGTGGCCTACGCGGCACCGGGGCTGCCCGGCGGCCTGCTGGCCACGCTCATGATCGCCGCCGGGGCCGTCGGCGGTGCGCTCTGGGCCACGGGCCCCGCGCTGGCCCGCGCCTACCTGGGAGTCAGCGAGGCGGTCACGACGCTCATGCTCAACTTCGTCGCCACCCTGTGGCTCCAGTACTGGGCGACCGGCCCCTGGGCCCCCACCAGGACACTCGCCGTCGGCCAGGTGAGCTCGCGGCCGGTCGCCTCCGATGCCTGGTTCCCGCAGTTCTCCCTCGGCGCGGTCACCGTCGGGCTGGGCTTCCCCCTCGCCCTGCTGATCGCCCTGCTGCTCTGGGCGGCCTTCCGCTACACGGCCGTCGGACCGGTGACGGCACTGGTGGGCGCGGACGAACGCACCGCCAGATACGCCGGAACGAACGCCGCCCGGGTCCGCGCGGCCGTCTTCGTGCTCTCCGGCGGAGTGGGCGGGCTGGCAGGAGTCGTGGTCGAGCTGGACCAGGTGCACTCACTCTCCACCCAACTCTCCGACAACACCGGCTACATCGCGATCGCGGTGGCGGTGATCGCCGCCGGTTCCCTGGCGTTCTCCGTACCCGTGGCGCTCGTGCTGGCGTTCGTCGCGGCGGCCGGCGTGTCCCTGCAGATCGCCGGCGTCTCCTCGGAGGTGACCCTCATGCTCACGGGCATCCTGCTGCTCATGGCGGCGTCCAGCGACTCGCTCGCCCGGTACCGGTTCCGGCGCACCGGACCCGTCGCACCCGTCGCTCCCGTCGGACCCGTCAAGGAAGAGGCGACACCATGACGTGGCATGTCCTACAGACCTCCCTGGCGCTGGCGATCGTCACCGGCACGCCCCTCGTGTTCGCCGGGCTCGGCGGCCTGCTCGCCGAGCGCTCCGGAGTGCTCAACGTCGGTATCGAGGGCGTCATGCTCGTCGGTGCCGTCTTCGGATTCGTCACCGCACACGGCACGGGCTCTCTCCCGGCCGCCCTGCTGGCCGGATGCGCGGCCGGCGGACTCTTCAGCCTCGTCTTCTTCGGGCTCCCGGCCCTGAAGATCCGGGCGCCTCAGCTGCTCATCGGCTTCGCCCTGTGGTTCATCGGCGCGGGGCTGTCCGCCCAGATCGGCAACCCCTACACCGAGACCTCGCTGCCGTTCCATGTCCGTCCCACACCGGTGCCGCTGCTGCACGACATCCCCTACATCGGGCCGATCCTCTTCGACCAGCACTGGGTCGTCTACCTCGGCGTGCTCCTCGCCCTGGCCGCCGCGCTCATGCTCGGGCGCACCCGCCACGGCCTCAACCTGCGCGCGGTCGGCGAGGATCCGCAGGCCGCCTACGCGGCAGGCCTGAACGTGGTCCGGTGGCGGCTGGCCTACGTCGCGATCGGGGGGATATTGCAGGGCCTCGGCGGCGCCGTCCTGAGCGTGGTGATCGTGCAGGCCTGGCGGTCGGAGATGACCGCGGGCACCGGCTTCGTCGCGCTCGCGCTGGTGACCGTCGCCGGCTGGGCCCCGGTACGCCTGCTCCTGACCAGCTATGCCTTCGGCGTCCTGCTGGTGCTGGGCAGCGTCGGCCAGGCCCAGGAATGGCCGGTCTCCTCGGAGTTCCTCAGGATGGTCCCGTACGTGCTGACGGTAGTGGTGCTCGTCGTACGCATCTGGCGGGAACGCAGTCGGCCCGGCGCCACCAGGGCCCCCGCGGGCCTGGGCCAGACATACGCCCCCGGCCAGCGCTGACCGGACTCCGGCCGCGCCCACCGCTGTTTCGCCCTCAAGGCGCCTTCCACTTATTTGACACAGAGAGACCACGGGAGAATGAGCCGAATGAAGAGTCCTGCTGTGCACAACGGACCTGTGCCCGGCCGACACCGGGGACCGGTCGTCGTGACCGGGGGTTCCTCCGGTATGGGGGCCGCCGTGGTGGAGCGCCTGGTCAGCGCCCGACGCGATGTCGTCGTCCTCGACCGAGTCGCCCCTACCGCCGATGTGCCCTACCTCCGGTGCGACCTGACCGATGTCACCTCCATCGACGACGCCGTCGCCGCGCTGCCGACCACCGTGGCGGGGCTCTGCAACATCGCCGGACTACCGGGCACGAAGGAAGCGCACGAGGTGCTGGCGGTCAACATGTTCGCGCCCCGTCACCTCACCCGGGAACTGCTGCCCCGGCTCTCCGAGGGCAGCGCCGTCGTCAATCTGGCATCGACCCTGGGCGTGGGGTGGGCGACCAACCGGCCCGCTGTCGACGAGGTCCTCGAACAGACCTCCTTTGACAAGGGTGTCGCCTGGGCGCGGGAAGGGCGACTCGACGGCAGTACGGCCTACCGGCTCTCGAAGCAGGCGTTGACCCTCTGGACCAAGCAACTCGCCGTCGACCTGATGCCGCGACGGATCCGTGCCAACAGTGTGAGCCCAGGACCGGTGACCACACCGATCCTCCAGGCCTTCTACGACTCGGCGGACCCGGACCTCCTCGACGGCTTCCACACGAGCATCGGCCGGCACGGCACCCCGGACGAAATCGCCGAGGTCGTGATCTTCCTGCTGGACCAGGCAGGGTGGATCAACGGGGCGGACATCGTGGTGGACGGCGGCGGCGAGGCTCTCCTCGACGTAGGTGCAATCCGGCCCGGAGAACAGAACGCCTAGGACCGCCCGCTCGACGGTGTTGCGCCCCCTGCTACCGCTCCTCAGGTCCTGGCCGCCCGATCATGATTCGGGGGACGTCAGGCATGCACCGGCGCCCGCTCGTCCAGAAGCCCTTCGCCTCGCAGATCGTCCCAGAGCGTTGCGGGGATCTCCACGCCGTACGCTGCGACGTTGCGCCGCACTTCGTCCGCGGTGCGCATGCCGACCACGATGCCCGACACGGCCGGGTGGCGGAGCGGGAAGGCCATCGCCACGGCCGGCAGGGTCACACCATGTGCCTCGCAGACATCAGCCATGCGATGTGCGCGCTCAAGTATCTGCGGGGTGGCGGGCACGTAATCGAAGGTGGCACTCTCGGCGGGGCGGGCCGTGGCGAGCAGGCCGGAATTGAAGATCGATGCCGCAAGCACCGAGACCCCCCGGTCCGTGCAGGCAGGCAGCAGTTCGTCGAGGGCGCTGGAGTCCAGCAGCGTGTAACGGCCGGAGAGCATCACTGCATCGACGTCCGACTCCTTTACCAGCCGGGTCAGTTTGCCCGGGTGGTACATCCCCGCGCCGATCGCGCCCACCATCCCCTGGGCACGCAGTTCGGCGAGGGCCGGGTAGCCCTCACGCAACGCGTCCTCGAAACGCTCCTCCGCGTCGTGCAGGAACAGCACGTCGATACGGTCGACGCCCATCCGCTCGAGCGAGTCCTCCACGCTGCGCCGAACACCGTCTCGTGTGAAGTCCCACACCCGACGGTGCGTCGCGGGCACCACGAAAGGCTCGTCCATCCGGCCCGCCGGGTCCTGCGGAACCAGCAGCCTGCCGACCTTCGTCGACAGCGTCCACTCCTCGCGCGGCTTGTCGCGCAGGAGGTCACCGATGCGGCGCTCGGAATGCCCGATGCCGTAGTGCGGAGAGGTGTCGAAGTAGCGGATCCCGCTGTCCCAGGCCGCCTCAAGAGCTTCCGCGGCGGTCTCGTCGTCGAGCGGCTCGAAGAGCCCGCCGAGCGGACCGCCCCCGAAGCCCAGCTCCGTGACCTGCACCTTGCTCTTCCCGAGCCGGTTCTGCCTCATCCACCGTTCCCCTCACATGGCTGGTGACGCGCAATCATCCTGCCGTGGCCCGCACCAGCTCTCCAAGGGGGTTTCGCGCCGCAAGATCCGTCGGACAGCCGAGAGGGGTGGTTCACCGGTGCCCACGCAGCGCCGGGAACCGCCCCTCGCCCGCTTCCCTCAGGCGGTGGCGGCCGAACTCGCGATGCTGAGCAGCTGTTTGCCCTGTGCGGTGCGGATGACGTACGACGTGACCTCGCCGGGCGGAATGCCGACACCGCCGGTTCCCAGCAGCCGCTCCTTGGCCGATCCGGGCAGACCGTACCCTCCCTCGGGTACCTGCCAGGTGAACGCCGTCTCCTCCTTGCCGTCGTGGGACACGGCGACCAGCGAGCAGCTCTGCGGGCCGCTGACCCCGCTCAGTTCCAGCAGCACGCGCGTACCCCAACCCGTGCGCTGGGGTTCGATCGAGGCCGCGATGCCGTCGGCTCCCGTCGCCCGCAGGACCGACAGGCCCGCCGGGCGGGCGGGGGCGCTGCCGGGGGGCCGATCCGGTGCGGCCAGAAGCGAAACACCGAAGCCCAGCACGACGCCGGCGGCGCCCGCGGCGACCGCCCAGCTCCAGCGGGCCCTCGAAGACCTCCGCACCGTCACCGGGTCGAGCGGAGGCACCACGACAGCCTCCGCCAGCACGGCCCGCACCGCGGCCTCCCGGAGATCGGGGATCCTCCCGGACCAGTCACCGAGCAGTTCCTCCTCGGGCAGGTCGCGGAGACTGGACAAGGTCGCGAGGATGTCGTCCGTCTCGGCAGCGCAACCCGGGCATGCACGCAGATGCCTGCTGACGCCTTCGGACTCCTCGGAATCAAGGGCTGCCATGGCATAGGCAGCCAGTTGTGACTTCTCCTGCTCGCATTTCACGCTGCGGTCTCCTGGAATGGTCTCCGTTCCCCCGGCGACTCGCTTGCTCTACGACGACCGGGCCCCAAAGGTTCATGACGAAGCCGAACACCCTGGTCACGGCGGACCGCCCGGTCGGTCGCGCGCCGGGCGGGTCAGGACGGGCCCTTTTGGGCGCGCATGAGGCAGTTCGATTTATCCGCACCGCCTCACCGTGCGGCTCGACCACGGAGCAAGCATCCGACTCCCTGCTTCCCCGCTTCCCCGTGCGGCGTGGCCGTGCGGCAGAAGGTCCGGACCCGACGCGCGCCGGGGGAAGACAGGCCGGGTCCGGAGCGGCTGGGAACGAGGGAGAGTCCCAGCCGCTTGTGATACGGGCGGGCGGCCGGAGCGGTTCACCGGGGCCGGCTCTCGTCGGCACGGCGACGCGGGACCGCCGGGGAGCCGCTGTGTCACTGGGACGCCGGGAAGCGTTCGATGTTCTCCTCCACCCAGGTGCGCAGGTGGGCCAGGGGGCGGCAGGCGTCCTCGCCGAGCGGGGTCAGGCTGTATTCGACGCGGGGCGGGATCTCCGGGTAGATCTCGCGGTGGACCAGGCCGTGCTCCTCCAGGCGGCGCAGCGTCTGGGTGAGGACCTTGGGGCTCACCCCCTGCAGCCGTGCGCGCAGTGCTCCGAAGCGCTCCGGCCCGTCCTCCAGGGCGCCCAGGGCGAGGGCGCTCCACTTGTTGGCCAGCAGATCCAGCATGTCCCGGCAGGGGCAGGCGGCGAGATAGACGCTCTTCGGGTCGTCACACAGGTGTGCTGTCGTCGTCATGCAGTAATAGTACCCAATGGGAACCATGGGCCCTTGCGGGTAACCACTATCCATTTCGTACTGTCGCCGACGTGGTCGAAGTCGCGGAACCGCCCGCGCGTGTCCTGTCGGCGCGGCCACGTTCTCTCGATGAATCCGAAGCGGAGCGGCACCGTCCGCAGCTCTCGGATCACGCACACGTGGAAAGGCCGGACCACCATGAACGACACGTACGACATCCCCGCGACGATGCCCGCGGTCGCCTACCGCAAGTCGCTGCCCGTCGACGATGCCGAGAGCCTGGTCGACGTCACGCTGCCCACCCCGAAGCCCGGGCCCAGGGATGTGCTGGTGCGGGTCGAGGCGATCGCCGTCAACCCGGTGGACTACAAGCTCCGGCAGAACGTCGACCCGGGCGGTGAGGTGAAGGTGCTCGGCTGGGACGCGGCCGGGACCGTCGTCGCCGTCGGCGGCGAGGTGGAACTCTTCTCGGTGGGCGACGAGGTGTACTACGCCGGTGCGCTGGACCGCCCCGGCGCCAACTCCCGCTACCACGTGGTCGACGAGCGGATCGTCGCCCGTAAGCCGACGACGGTCTCCTTCGCCGAGGCCGCCGCGCTGCCGCTGACCTCGCTCACCGCGTGGGAGGGGCTGTTCGAGCGGCTGGGGCTGCGCTCGGGTGCCCTGGATCAGACCGGCGCGCTGCTGGTCACCGCGGCCGCCGGCGGCGTGGGGTCGATCACCGTGCAGCTGGCCCGTGCCCTGACCAGTCTCACCGTCATCGGTACGGCGTCGCGCCCCGAGAGCGTCGACTTCGCGCGCCGGATGGGTGCCCACCACGTCATCGACCACCGCAGGCCGCTGGGCCCGCAGCTGGCCGAAGTCGCGCCGGAGGGCATCGACTTCGTCTTCAGCACCACGGCCACCGGTCACAACCTGGCCGACTACGCCGAGGCGCTCACCCCCTTCGGCCAGATCGTCGCCATCGACGACTTCGACTCGCTGCCCGTCGGAGTGCTCAAGGCGAAGAGCATCTCCTTCCACCAGGAGTTCATGTACACGCGGTCGATGTTCCGCACGAAGGACCAGAACATGCAGCACCACATCCTCACCCAGGTCGCCCGCCTCGTCGACGCCGGAATTCTCACCGGCACGGCCACCCGCGACCTCGGCCCGGTCAACGCCGCGAACCTCCGTGAGGCCCACCGCGTCCAGGAGAGCGGCGCCGCCATCGGGAAGACGACTCTCACCGGATTCTGATCGGCCGGGGCAGGAGGCTCCGTCCCGCCGCGGGCCCGGGCCGCGAGCCGTCTCCGGGACATCCCCCGGAGCGACTAGCCTGACCGCCCGCGGTGTCAGCTCCGTGGGAGACCCCGGCCCGCAGGCCGAAACGTGAAAGAGGACGTCATGCACTTCCGGCTCCTCGGACCCCTTGAACTGGTTTCCGATCATGGTGCCGTCGTGCTTCCCGGCGCCCTCTCCCGCGCGATCGTCACGCGGCTGCTCCTCGCCGGGGGAGCGGTCGTCCAGCGTGACACGCTCATCGACGACCTGTGGGCGGAGCGCGAGGCGAAGGATCCGGTCAACGCCCTTCAGGTCCAGGTGACCAAGCTCCGCGCGGCCTTCGCGGCGCAGGGCGAGGACGAGCGGCTGCTGTCACGGCACGGGGGCTACCAGGTCGACCTGAGGCCGGAGGACGCGCTCGACACGGTCCGGTTCGAGGCCGCGGTCCGACGGGGACACGACTACCTCAAGGCAGGCGCCCACCACGAGGCGGAGACAGCCTTGCGGGAAGGGCTGGCGCTGTGGCGCGGCCGGGCTCTGGACGATCTCGAAGGCCGGGTGTTCGGCTCGGAGCGGTCGCGTCTGGAGGATCTGCGGCTCGGTGCGCTGGAGGATGCCGCGGCGGCGGGGCTGGAGTTGGGACGTGCGGAACAGCTGGTGCCGGAGCTGAAGGCGCTGGTGGCCGGCTGGCCCTTGCGGGAACGGCTGCGTGAGCGGCTGATGCTGGCGCTCTACCGCTCGGGGCGGCTGGCCGACGCGTTGGAGGTGTACGAGGAGGGGTGCCGGCTGCTCAAGGCGGAGCTGGGGGTCGTTCCGTCGCTGGAGCTGCGGTCGTTGCACGCGGCGCTCGTCCGGCACGATCCGTCGGTCCGGGCCGCGGGAGCGGCGGACGCGGTGCGCGTGGACGGCGGCGCGTCGCCCGCGCGGAAGGGGAACCTGAGCCGTCCGCTGGGCCCGTTCGTGGGCCGGAGGGGAGACCTGGAAGGGCTCTGCGAGGCGGTCGGCGGGGCGCGGCTGGTCACTGTGGTGGGGCCCGGGGGCGTGGGCAAGACGCGGCTGGCGCTGGAGGCCGGCGCGGTGCTGGAGTCCTCCTGCGACGGCGTGTGGTGGGTGGACCTGGCCTCGACCGACGACGCGGGTGTGCTGCTCGCCGTAGCCGGTGCCCTGGGGCTGTCCGACGCGTCGGTACGGCCGGATCAGCCGCCGCACGACTACACACACCGGCTGATCTCGTTCTTCGCGGGCCGGGACGCGGTGCTCGCCCTCGACAACTGTGAACATGTGCTGGACACGGTCGCCCCGCTGGTGGGGACGTTGCTGGGCAGCTGCCCCTCGCTGACGGTCGTCACCACGAGCCGGGCGCCGCTGGGGGCACGGGGCGAGGTGCTGTACCAGCTGGCGCCGATGCCGGACACGGAGGCCGCGGACCTGTTCGCGGCACGCGCCGTGATGATCGATCCGTCGTTCCGGGGGGACGAGGCGGCGGCGCGGGACATCCGGTCGCTGTGCCGCCGGCTGGACGGCCTGCCGTTGGCGGTGGAACTGGCCGCCGCCCATGTGCGGTTGCTGTCGGTGCGGGAGATCGAGGACCGTCTGGACAACCGTTTCGTGCTGCTGACGAAGGGGGAGCGGACGGCACCGGCCCGTCACCGGACCCTGCGTGCGGTGCTGGACTGGAGCTACGCGCTGCTCGACGGGACCGAGCAGCGGGTGCTGACGGAACTCGCCCTGTACGTCGGCGGGTGCTCCGTCGAGGTCGCGGAGACGGCGGTCGCACTGGACGAGGAGTGCAGGCACCAGTTGTTGCACGTGCTGGCGCAACTGGTCGACAAGTCCCTCGTCTTCTCCGTGCCGACACCGCACGGCAACCGGCTGCGCATGCTGGAGACGGTCCGTGAGTACGCGCTGGCCCGGCTCCGGGACGAGGGGAGGGCGGCCGAGGCGGAGGAGCGCCTCATGGCATGGGCCCTGGACTTCGTGCGCGAGGCCGGCGACGGAATCGCGTCCGGTGACCAGGGGGAATGGGTCAGGCGGCTCACCGCGGAGTCCGCCACCATCAGGACGGCGTCGGACCTGATGCTGGACAGGTCCAGGACACTCAGGTCCTGTCGCTGGAGGCACGGCTCGGCTACTACTGGAACATCAGCGGCCGCGAGGAAGAGGGAATCGAGCGGCTCCAGCGCAGCCTTCAGGCCTACGACGCGGCGGTACAGGGGCAGCGGGCCGCGGCGCCCACCGCGGAGGACGAACGGGCACTCTTCTACACCCTCGCCTGGCTCGTCTGGCTCAGCCATGTGGTCGGCCGGCACGCCGAGGCCCGCGCGTTCATCGACCGGTTCAGAACGGAGTGGCGGCAGGCGAAGAACCCCGACCTCGCCGTCCTGGGGCCCTGCTTCGAGCCGATGCACGCGATGCTGAACGGGCAGGACGACGTGGACGAGCTCTTCATACTCGCGGAGAAGGGCGTCGCGGGCACGGAGTTCCACTGGGACCGCACGGTCCTCCACGTGAACTGGTCGATCCACTGCCTCCAGCGCGGGGACGTCGAAGGCGCCCGCGGCCACGGGCTGGCCGCCGTCTCGGCGGCCCGCGCCGCGTCCGACGACTTCGCGCGGGCGTACTCCCTCATCTCCTGCGGCGACGCGGAGGAGAGCGGCGGCCTGCGGGACCGGGCCCGGGAGCACTGGAACGAAGCCGCGCGCATCCTGCGCCGCATCGGCGCGCGAGCCCTCTACGCGTACATCGCCCTCAGGATCGCCTGCCTGGACATCGCGGAAGGGGCGTTCGACGCGGCCGAAGCACGGCTGGCGGAGCTGGACCGACTCGCGGACGAACTGAGTGCGGACGATCTGCGGGCCGCGACGGCCATCCTGCGCGCGGTGCTCGCACTCCACGAGCGTCGTCTCTCCGACGCGCGGACGATCTTCAGCACCGTCTGGAACAGCCCCATGGCGCCGCTCGACCGCAGAGCCGTCTCCGCCGTCGGCCTGGCCGTCGTGGCGACGTTCGGCGTACCCGGCCCCGGCGCGTCCGACGACGTCCGGGTGTGGCTGGAGCGCGCGCACCGGGCCCACGCCCAGGTGCTCGAACCGCTGGCCCACCGCGCGGTGGGCGCTCTGCTGGAGAAGCTGGACGCCTGCCACCGGACCGGTCCCAGCCAGGAGACCGCCGCGGACCGGGCCCACGAATGGCTCTCCGGCAACCCCTTCGTCATGGTCTGCTTCAGCGGAGTGCTGAACGGCCCGGGCCGGCACCGCTGAGCGGAGCACGCAGACCGGGGCGGACAGACCGTAAGAGTCCCGCCTTCACCGAACTCCGGCCGTGAACCCCTTCTCGGTGCGCCCCGTAACAGCAGTGGACGGCATACGACGGCGACGGCATACGACCCCGACGGCGCGCTTTCCGAGCGGCGCGGCACGTGGTCCTGTCATGGGCCGTGGTTCCCCTTTCGCGCGGCTGTCCTCGCAGCTGAGTGCCCGTTAAGCGGACAGCAAGTGGTTGGCAAGTAGTCCCCCCAAGGGTTGGCCCGTTCAGCTTTCAACGAGTTTGCGCGTCTTCCGTCGGGTACCGGCGCGCGGGGAACGCGGGCATGAAACACAGCACAGGCGACCGGGGCACGGACCAGCAGCGACCGAGCGGCCGTGGCCGGCACAGGGCGGGCGACGAGGCGTTCGTGCGTGCTCTCTACGACAAGCACGGGATGTTCATGGTGAGAGTGGCGACGGGGCTGCTGTGCGGCGACACCCACCAGGCCCAGGACATGGTGCAGGAGACCGTCCTGCGGGCCTGGCGGCATGCAGGTTCCCTGGACCCCGGCGCGGAGGGGGTGCGGCCCTGGCTCGTCACCGTCCTGCGCAACCTCGTCATCGACGGCCACCGTGCCCGCCAGGCCCGTCCCCCGGAGACCGACGACGCCACCCTCGCCGACCTGCCCGGCCCCGAACACGTCGAGCGCGCCCTCAGCAAGAAGATCGTCCGCGAGGCCCTGGCGGACCTCTCCCTCCAGCACCGCGAGATCCTCGTCCACGCCCATTTCCTGGACCAGTCCGAGGCACGGACCGCCCAGCTCCTCGGCATACCCCGCGGCACCGTCAAATCCCGCACCCACCTGGCCCTCAGGGCCCTGCGGACCGCATTGGCCGAGCGCGGCTACCCCCAGTCCTGAGCGGAACCTCCGGAGCGAGTGAACCTCCCTGGCCCGGGTTTCGTTTGATCTCACGTCAGTACATCGCCCCACATCTGACGACTGTCGTCGGAGCGGCTCGACGAGCTCTCCCGGGGCCTGACGAATGGACGGACTTGAACAACAAGCAGACCAAGAGATCCCCCGGGCGGCGGGGCCTGCTGCGAGGCGCCGCGGTGGCGTGTTGCGCGATGGCGCTGTCCACCGCGGGGGCGATACCGGCGAGCGCCGCGACACCCGCCGCGCACACCGTGGGCTACGTCGCGCTCGGCGACTCGTACGCCTCCGGCCCCGGCATCCCGACCCAGGTCGACTCCGCGTGCGCGCGGTCCGACCGGAACTATCCCGCACTCCTCGCGGCGGCCACGCACGCGCGGCTGACCGACGTCAGCTGTGCGGGCGCCACGACGACCGCGCTGGCCGGTCCCCAGGGCGCGCAGCTGCCGCAGTTGGACGCGCTGGGCGCGGACACGGACGTGGTCACCCTGACCATCGGCGGCAACGACATCGGTTTCTCCAGCGACCTGGCCACCTGCGCGGGGCTCGCGGCCAAGGACCCGACGGGCAACCCGTGCCAGACCTTCTTCACGAGCGACGGCACCGACCAGCTGGAGCAGCGCGTCGAGGACACCGCCCCGAAGATCGCCGCGGCGCTGGACGCCGTCCGGCAGCGGGCGCCCCGTGCCAGGGTCCTGGTGGTCGGCTATCCCGACCTGTTCCCGGACGACGGGGTCGGCTGCACCAGCTCCGTGATGCCCCTGGCCGCCGGTGACTTCGGCTATCTGCGGGACACCGAGAAGAAGCTCAACGCCATGCTCGCCCGGCAGGCGTCGGCGAACGGCGCCCGCTACGTCGACACCTACACCCCGACCACAGGACACGACATGTGCCGGCCGGCCGGCGAACGCTGGATCGAACCCCTGGTGGCGGCGGCTCCGACCGCCCCCGCCCACCCCAATGCCCAGGGCCAGCAGGCCATGGCCGCAGCGGTGGAGCACGCTCTCCGCTGCGGAGCGCACCGCCGCTGACTCCGGTGCGAAGACGGGGCGCCGGCCGGCCTCACGGAGAGCCGGCGCCCCTGCCTTCGCGGTACGACAGGTAGACGGATGGCACGTATGTCGATCTCGAAGTTCACGTCAGAGCAGAAAATCCACCACCTGGTCACCTGGGCCGCGGAATGGCACGGGGAACGCAGAGGGCGGAGCATGTGGGCCTATTCCCTGAGTCTGGGCGGATCCCATGCCCTCATGAACGACTGGGTCAAGAACGAGAAGCTGCTCCGGCTGCTCACCCAGGAGGAGAAAAGCCTGATCCGGGCGGCGCGGGAGCGGGCCGCACGGGATTGGGCAGGCGGGGCGGCGGAAAGCTGACAAGCGCGGGAGCGTGAACCAGCACACGAACCGTGTACAGAACTGCATACGAATGAGAGAAGTCGGGCCGATGCTGCGGAAGGCTGCCGCCGGGCGGGCGGACGGTGATAGAAGTACCGGTCATGCGGGCGGAGACGCCTCGGAGTGGGTGCGGAGTCTGCGCTCCTCCTCGGCCGCCTTGCGCAAGGGGTCGAGGAGCTGAGGGCGTGTCACCGTCGTCCCGGAGGCGCGTACCAGCGACTCGAAGGTGCCGGCCCGGGCCCACTGCTGGAAGCGGTGGTGGACGGTCTGCCAGGCGCCGTAGCGGGCGGGCATGTTCCGCCATGAACTGCCGGTGCGGAAGCGCCACATGACTCCGTCGAACTGATCGCGCAGCCCCTCCGGATAGGGCCCGCGCTCGCCGAGCGGGAGCAGCGGCACGACCGCCTGCCACTGGTCGTCGGTCAGACCGTCCTGCCCGGCTGCCGTAGCGGGGGCGACGGTGTCCGGTCCGGACGCGGCCAGTTCGGCCAGGAGCGAGCGGACCGTTCCGACGATGTTCATGGCCATCGCCGGGTCGGTGCCCGGCCGGGCATGGGCGCTCATCCGGATCGGGGGAGCCGGTGGGAGGCCCGGGTACTCGACCCGGCGGGCCGGTTCCGTCAACGCCGGTGCCACGCTCGCCGGTTTCGCGCCTACGGGCTCCGCGCCCGCCGGTCCTCCTCAAGGCAGCGCCACCACCTGGGCCGCGTGGCCGAGGCCCGCGCCGAAGCCGACCAGGAGGGCGAGGCCGCGTCGCGGGACCGCTCCCCGGGCGAGCAGTTCCTCCATGGCCAGCGGAATCGACGCCGCCGACGTGTTGGCCGTACGGACGATGTCCCGGGCCACCACCACATGGGGCGGCAGCCGCAGTGCGGCCGCCGCCGCGTCGACGATGCGGAGGTTGGCCTGGTGCGGGACGAACGCGGCCAGGTCGGCGGCGGCCACGCCCGCCGCGCCGAGGGCCGCGCGGGCCGCCGCCGGCACCGTGGCCACCGCCCACCGGAACACGGCGGGCCCGTCCATGCGCAGCGTGGGCACCGCGGCGGCCGGGGTGCCCGGGACGGGCCAGGGCCGGGAATGGGCGATGGCTTCGTGACGGTCGCCGGCGGAACCCCAGACCACCGGGCCCATCCCCGGTTCCGCCGCCGGACCGACGACCACCGCGCCGGCACCGTCACCGAAGAGGAAGGCCGTGCCGCGGTCCGTGGGATCCACGATGTAGGTCATCCGCTCCGCTCCGACCACCACGACGTGCCGGCTGTTGCCCGACCGGATCAGGGAGTCCGCCGTGGCCAGCGCGTGCACGAAACCCGCGCAGGCGGCGCCCACGTCCAGCGCACCGGCCGCACGGGCCCCGATCCGGTGGGCGACCCGGGGAGCGGCCGGGGGCGACTGCTCCAGCTGGGACATGGAGGCGAGCAGCACGGTGTCGACCGCGTCGGGCGCGACGCCCGCCTGGGCGAGCGCCTTGAGCGAGGCGGCCGTGGCCATCTCGACGACCGACTCGTCCGGCGCGGCGAAGCGCCGGGCGGCGATGCCCGACCTGCGCCGGAACCATTCGTCGCTGGAATCGATCGCCACCGCGACCTCGGCGTTGGACACCACCCGCGCGGGCCGGTGGGCCCCGAGACCGAGGATCCTCGCACCCGGGACCGCGGTGGGACCGGTCAGCCCCCGCGCCTCCGTCCGCTCCAGAGCCCTTGCCCGAGCCGGCACGCCGGTCATCGCCGAACTCCCGAGCCGGTCGCCTGGGGAGTCCCGAACTCGCCGGCCAGATAGCGCCGGCGCGTCTCCCGCCGCTGCACCTTCCCGCTGGAGGTCTTGGGCAGCGCGCCCCTCCTGACCACCAGGATCTCGTCGGCCGTCAGCCGCTGCCCGTCCAGCACCGCCTCCCGGACCCGCTCGCGCAGCCCCTCGGCGCCGCCGTCGCGCAGCGCCCGCTGGAACAGCTGCTCGGGCAGGGCCGACACCGCGGGGCTCCCGGTGTCCGTGACCGTGCCCGTCGCGGTGGCGGCCAGCTGGAGACTGGCCAGCGGGGACCCGATCAGGACGCCCCGGCCACGCAGCGACAGCAGCCCCATGGCCTGCCGGGACCGCTGTTCGGCGAGCCGGGCGTCACCCTGGCGGACGGCGATCTCGGCCCGTAGCGCGGCGAACAGCGCCTGCCACGTGGGCACATCGCGCCGGGTGGCCTCACGCAGCAGCAGATCGCACCAGGTCACCGCGAGATCGCAGCGGTCGACGTAGATCAGCACGGACAGCGCCTGGTGGATCGTGTCGAAGCTGGTGTCGTCCAACAGGGTCGTCTGCAAGGTCAGTTCGGCGCCGCGCAAGGTCTCCGCGTCGGGCCCCGACCGCAGCAGCCGGTTCAGGGCGTCGGCCATCCGCCGGGGCGCGTCGGTGCCCCACGCGGCCGGCCGGCGCGGGCGGACCCGGGCGGTGGGCCGGGGCAGCAGCGGCGGCCGGGAGGCGTGCAGCCACTGCCGGGCCGCGTGGTAGTCCGCGGTGAAGCGCGAGTCCAGTGCCTCCGCGGAGCGCTCCAGGCTGCGCAGCGCGAGGGCGATCTCGTCGCCGCCGCCGTGCCACAGCAGCCGGCCCAGCAGCGCCACGATCTGGCAGCCCGACAGCCGGCCCTCCCGCAGCGCCGCGACCAGCGGACGCAGCCGTCGGCAGGCGGTGTCGGGATCGGTGCGGAAGTCGACGAGGCTGCGCAGCATGGTCACCGTCACCCGCTGGTCGTCGTTCGCGCAGGACGCCTCGGCCACGTCCAGGCAGGACTCGGCGAACGAGGTGTCGTCGCGGCGCAGCGCGTCCTGTGCCGCCTCCAGCGCCACGGCGAACGCCCACGGTTCCCGGCCGTGCCGGGCCGCCGCCAGGTGGACGGCGATCGCCGAGTCGGACTCGCCGGACCGTGTGCAGCAGCCGGGCCGCGGTGCGGTGCAGCTCCGCCCGCTCGGCGGCCGGTATGCCGGCCAGCACGGCCGCGCGGGCGGCCGGATGCCGGAAGCGCCCGCCGTCCAGGACGCCGAACACGTCCATCGCGGCCAGCGTCCCGTCGACGGCTGCCCGCGGCCGGCCCAGCGGCTGGGCCAGCCGGTGGTGCGAGCCCGAGGCCTCCAGCACCGCGAGCGCGCGGGCGGTGTCCCGGCAGCCCTCTCCGGCGCGGCGGACGCAGGCGTCCGCCGCCCGGCCGTACTCCTCGCCCGCGACCGGTTCCGAGAGGTCGGGCCGGGCCCCGGCCGGGCGGCGGGCGGCGTGCTCGTGATGGTCCTCCGCGAGCGCCCGCAGCAGCAGGGGATTGCCGCCGCTCAGCCGGTGCCACGCCATGGCCGCGGTGCCGCTCGCGGGGGCCGGTCCGATCAGCTGCGTCAGCAGTTCCCGGGTGCCCGCGGGGGACAGCGGCGGCACCCGGAGCTGGGTGAAGTGCCGTTGCCGGACCAGGGACGTGCGCCAGGACAGCTCCCTGGTCGTCGACCCGGACACGGTGTCCCGCTCGGCCACCACGAGCAGCAGCCGGTCGGTGCGCAGCAGGCGCCCGACATAGGTCAGGGTGTCCAGGGACGCCGCGTCGGCGAAGTGCAGATCGTCGACGAGCACCACCACCGGCCGGCGCAACGACAGGCCGCGCAGCAGCTGCCACTGGGTCTGGCAGACCTGCGCGGGGGTGGGACCGTGGGTCTGGAGGTCGGCGTCGCACGGCGCGATCGCGGTCGTCTCGGCGCGCAGGCGCAGCGCCCGCTCCCGGTCGGCGGGCGAGAAGTGCTGGTGGCGGAAGAGCTGGCCGACCACCCCCAGCGCGACCTGCTGTTCCGAGCACCGGGCCGTCGCGTGCAGCACCACGGCACCGGCCGCGTCCGCGTTTCACCGAGGACGTGCAGGAGCTCCGTCTTGCCGCCGGCGACCGGCCCGCTGACCGCGGCCACGCCGCCTCTGCCCGCCAGACAGCCGGCCAGCATCTCTCGCAGTCGCGTCACCTGGCTCTCACGTTCCAGTAGGACCACAGCAGGCTCCACATCTCCCACGTCGCGGTGGCGTTGTCTGTGCCGGGGACGTCAACGCCGTCGGTGACATCCATGGAGGTCGGGGCGGCGGCCCGGACGTCAGGCCGGTCCGGGGGCGGCCGGGGCGGGCGGGAACAGCCGGGCCAGGATCGACTCGGCGATCCGCTCCTGGTGTTCGAGGAGGAAGAAGTGCCCGCCGCCGAAGGCCAGCACCTCGGTGCGACCGGTGGTGTGCCGTTCCCAGGCCTGTGCCTCCGCCGCCGTCACCTTGGCGTCGGCACGGCCGGTCAGGACGGTGACCGGGGCCGTGAGCGGCGGGCCCGCCCGGTGCTGGTAGCGCTCTATGGCCCGGTAGTCGCCGCGCAGCGCCGGCAGGAACATCGCGGCCAGCTCGGGGTCGTCGAGCAGCGCGGCCGGGGTGCCGCCCTGGCGGACGATCTCCGCGACCAGCTCCCGGTCGCCGGCGAGATGGAGCTGCTCGGCGGGACGCACGGTGGACGGCGCCCGCCGCCCGGAGGCGAAGAGGGCGACCGGCCCGGAGCCCGTCGTACGCTCCAGCAGCCGGGCCGTCTCGTAGGCGACCACGGCCCCCATGCTGTGACCGAAGAACGCGGTCGGCGCATCCCAGGAGGGCGCCAGCACACCGGCGATCGTCGCGGCCACGCTCTCGATGCCGGCGATCTGCGGCTCCGCCAGGCGTTCCTGCCGCCCCGGATACTGCACGGCCCGTACCTCCACCCGCGGGTGCAGCAGTGCCGAGAGCCCGAAGTAGAACCCGGCCGACCCGCCGGCGTGCGGGAAGCACACCAGCCGGACAGCCGCCTCCGGGGCGGGATGGAAACGCCGGATCCACAGCTCGGTGTCGAGGTCGGTCGTCATGCCCGTGATCCCTGTCCTTCCTGGTCGCGGTCCGGCCGCTGCAGCGCGGCCGGCAGTTCCCGCGTGTACGGATGGGACGGACGGCCGAAGATCCGCTCCACCGGCCCGGTCTCGACGAGCCGTCCGTCCTTCATCACCGTCACCCGGTCACTGACATGGTGGACGACGCCGAGGTCGTGCGAGATGAACAGCAGGGCGACGCCCAGTTCGCGCCGGAGTTCGGCCAGCAGGTCGAGCACCTGGGCCTGGACCGACACGTCCAGCGCGGACACGGGTTCGTCGCAGACGATCAGCCGGGGCCGGGTGGCCAGGGCCCGGGCGGTCGCGACGCGCTGCCGCTGCCCGCCGTCTCCCCGACGGCGCGCCGCACACTGTGCCGGGGGTCGAAGGAACCGAGCGGGTCCTGGTGTACGACCTGGCGGCGCGGCCGCTGGGCCCGGCGCGCCCGCTCGGGCAGCCCGCTGCGGGCCTTGCCGTCGAACCGCACGGTCCCCTCGTCGGGTTCCACCAGGCCCAGCACGATCCGCGCCGTGGGCGTCTTGCCCGACCCGGACTCGCCGACCAGGCCGAACGTCTCGCCGGCCGCGATCCGGAACGACACCCCGCTCACCGCCGTACGGGAGCCGCCGCCCGGCGCCCGGAACCGCTTGGAGGTCTCCCGGACCTCCAGCAGCGGCTGTTCGCGGGAGACTTCGCGGCCCCGGTCGACCGCGGCGGGGCCCGTCCGGCGCACGGCCGGTGTCGGCAGCGGGGTGCCGGGGTGCCAGCACAGCGTCAGACGCCCGTCCGCACCGGCCGTGGGCTCCGGCAGGGCGGTACGGCAGCGGGTGTCCGTCGCCGCGCACCGGGCCGTGTACGCCGCGATCCGGTCGGCGAGCCGGCTCACCACGGCCAGGTCGTGGCTGATCAGCAGCAGGGCCGTACCGTCGGCGACCAGACCGCCCAGCGGGTCGGGGATCTGCGCCTGCGCGGTCACGTCCAGGGCGGTCGTCGGCTCGTCGGCCACCAGCGGACCCGCCGTCCAGCGCGGTTCCCAGCGCACGGAAGACGGGCTCCGATCCCCACGCCCAGGGGCACAACGGGTCGGTGTACTCGACGACTTCGAAGCCGGAGTCGCCCGTCACGCGGCGCCCTTGACCTGCGCCCGCCCGGCGGTCTCCGGCAGCAGCAGACCGGCGATGGTCACCCCGGCCAGCACGGCCGTGGCCTCCTCCTCGATCCGTCGCCACACCTCCGGCAGGCCGGCGGCGGGCCCCGGGTAGTCCAGCCCGGCCAGCGCCTCCCCGCGCAGGGTGATCACCTCGCCGTCGACCGCCCGGGCGACGTCCAGCAGGGTGATCTCGGCGGCGGGGCGGCCCAGCCAGTACCCGCCCTCGCAGCCGCGCTGACTGCGGACGAGACCGGCCCGGCGCAACTCGCCCACCACGGACTTGAGGAACCGGAACGGGATGTCCTGCGACGACGCGACCGCCTCACAGGTCAACGGGCGGTCCGGCTGTCGGGCGAGCTCCAGCAGAGCGCGGGCGGCGTAGTCCGCCTTCGCGGAGATGTACATACGTCCATCATGCCGGACCCGGGTCGCCGCACGGAGGTTCTCGTCGCGCCAGGTCCGTTCATTGCGGCAACGTTGCCGCAGGTGAAGCCCAAAGGACACCTCTTGACATCCTTTCCGGGGCGGTCCTAGCGTCCCCGCCATGAGCGAGTCGCTGACGAACCCCGGTGAAGGCTTCCACCCCCATCTCCACGACACCCCGGACCGCCCGGCGACGCCCCTGCGCACCCGGCTGCACCACATCCGCGCCGACGCCCTGGACGGCGACACCGCACAGTCCGGCGGCATGCGGCGGTTCGCCGCCGTCAGCGGACGGACCGTCGGCTCCGAGAAGCTCTGGATGGGCCAGACCCATGTCGCCCCCGCGACCGCCAGCTCCGACCACCACCACGGCGAGTCCGAGACCGCGATCTACGTGGTGAGCGGGCACCCCGAGTTCGTCTTCCTGGACGACACGGGCGAGCAGCCCGAGGAGGTACGGCTGCGCACCTCGCCCGGCGACTACATCTTCGTACCCCCGTTCGTCCCGCACCGCGAGGAGAACCCGGACCCCGCCGAGGAGGCCGTGGTCGTCATCGCCCGCAGCACCCAGGAAGCGATCGTGGTCAACCTGCCTGGTTTGTATGCCCTTCCGGCCGACAGCGTGTGACACCCTGGAAGGGCGCTTCTCCCTGGGCGGGTCCCGGAAGAGGAGAACCCACGGACGGACCTCGCGGAGTCCTAGATGCCGATCGCTGCGTTGCCGTACCTCGATGAACACGCGACGGTCGTCGCGGCGGGGACCGCCGACGTCTGGCGCGGTCTGGCCGAGACCCTGGACCGCTCGTTCGCGGGCCCTGCATGGGCCCGTTACACGAGACTGGTGGGCTGCGCCGACCGCACGGCGTCCGGGCCGCGGCCCCTCGCCGAAGGCTCGACGCTCACCGGCTGGCGGGTGGTCACCGCGCTCCCGGAGCGGGAACTGACCCTCCGGGGCCGCCACCGGTTCTCGTCCTACGCCCTGGTCTTCCGCCTCGAAGACATCGGCCCGGGACGAACACGGCTACGCGCGGAAAGCCGGGCGGCCTTCCCCGGCCTGGCCGGTGGCCTCTACCGACGGCTCGTCATCGGGACGGGCGGACACGTGGTCGGCATGCGGCGCCTCCTCTCGGCGGTGCGCCGCCGGTCCGAGCAGTCGCCCGGGCACTGAGCCGTCCCGGGCCGCCGCCCCCTGAACCGCCGGAACGACCGGCCGCCAGCCCAACTCGGGTGCGACGAGGTGCCGTACGTCGTGCAGGATCTGCTCGTACTCCTCCCGGTGGAACTCGTACGGCAACTCCAGGCGCAGTTCGGAGACTCCGGCGAGCACCGGGTCGGCTGTCAGCTGTTCCAGGATCTGCTCGGCGGTGCCCACCACGTCCGGGGCGAACAGGATGCGCTTCGGGCCCTGGGGCGCGAGGGTGCGCTCGTGGCGGCTCGCCGCGTAGGCCCGGTAGCGGGCGCGGGTGGCCGCGTCGGCGCTGTCCAGGGGCACGATCACCCGGCCCAGGGCCACGCGTGCCGTACGGTCCTCGGGGAGTGCGCGGCGGTACGCGGACAGGAGACCCAGCTGGGCCGTGGTGAAGTCGTCGCTGTCCTCACCGGTGACGATGTTGCCGGACAGCAGACCTAGACCCTGCCCGGCGGCCCAGCGGACCGAGCGCAGGCTTCCGCCGCCGTACCAGATACGGCGTGCAAGGCCGGGGTTGTGCGGTTGCAGCCGGGGACGCTGCACGTTGCCCGGCGAGTGGATGACCGTGTCCGGGCCGCCGAGGTAGTCGCCGCGCAGGTTCTCGACGACCCGGGCGATCCTGCCGTACGACAGGTCGAAGCCGCGCCAGTCGCCGTCGTACACGAGGTCGCCGAGCAGGTCGGCGTGCGGCATGCCGGTGCTGAAACCGATCTGGAGCCGGCCCCGGGACAGCACGTCGGCCAGCGCCAGGTCCTCGGCGAGCCGGAACGGGCTCTCGTAACCGATGGGGATGACCGCGGTACCGAGCTCGATCCGCTCGGTGCGCTGGCCGGCCGCGGCGAGGAACACGGCGGCCGAGCCGACCCCGTGTTCGAGGTGGCGCTGCCGGATCCAGGCGCCGTCGTAGCCGAGCCGCTCGCCGTACTCGAACAGCCGGAGGGTCTCCTCCAGGCCCGGGTAGGGGTCGTCGTCCGCGAAGTTGCCGGGGGTCAGGAAGGCCAGTGAGGTGATGCGCGGAGTGCTCATGGGTCGCCTGTCCTCAGCTCGTGGTGGTCTCGGCGGCGGGGGCGGGGACACGCCCGCCCGGGATCGCCGCCAGCAGCTCGCGGGTGTACTCGTGACGGGGTTCGGAGAAGAGGTCCTCGGGCGGCCCCGTCTCGACGACCCGTCCGCCCCGCATGACGGCGACCTGGTGCGCGATCTGCCGTACGACGGCCAGGTCATGGGAGATGAACAGGTACGCCACCCCGGTGTCCGCCTGCAACTCGGCGAGCAGGCCGAGCACTTGGGCCTGGACCGACACATCGAGCGCGGAGACGGGCTCGTCGCACACCACGAGGTCGGGGGAGAGGGCGAGGGCACGCGCGATGGCCACCCGCTGGCGCTGTCCGCCGGACAGCTCCGCCGGGCGGCGTTCCAGGGTCGCGGCGGGCAGCGCGACCCGGTCGAGGAGTTCGCGGGCGCGGTCGAGCCGGGAGGCGCGGTCGCCGACCCTGAACGCCCGCAGCGGCTCGGTGATCACCTCGCCGACGGAGAAGCGCGGGTCCAGTGAGGCGTACGGGTTCTGGTAGACCAGCTGGGCACGCCGGCGCAGCTGCCTCACCTCGGCGCCCCTGGCGGTGGTGACGTCGGTGCCGTCGAACAGGACGTGTCCCGAGGTCGCGTCGGCCAGGCGGAGCAGCAGGCGGGCGGTGGTGGACTTGCCCGAGCCCGACTCCCCGACCAGGGCGAGGGTCTGCCCGCGCCGCAGGCTGAGACTGACGTCGTCGACCGCGCGCAGGGTCCGGGCCCCGCCGCCGGCCCGCGGCAGCCTGAACTCCTTGACCAGGTTGCGCGCTTCGACCAGGGGAGCCGTCGGGCCGGCCGGCCCGGCGGAGACCGGGGTGGCGGAGACCGGGGTACGGGGGCGGGCCGTGGCCAGGCTCGGGGCGCTGGCCAACAGCCGCCGGGTGTACTCGTGTCGGGGATCGGCCAGCACGGTACGGGTCTCGCCCGCCTCGACGACCTTGCCCTGTTCCATGACCACCAGGCGCTGCGCCCGGTCGGCGGCCACCCCGAGGTCGTGGGTGACGAGCAGGATCGCGGTGCCCGACTCCTCGGTGAGGTGCTGGAGATGGTCGAGGATGACCCGCTGCACGGTGACGTCGAGGGCGCTGGTCGGCTCGTCGGCGATGATCAGCTCGGGCTTCGCGGCGATCGCGACGGCGATCAGGGCCCGCTGCCGCATACCGCCGGACAGCTCGTGCGGGTACTGCCGGGCCCGGACGGCCGCGTCGGGCAGTCCGGCCCGGTCGAGGACGGCGACCGCCTCGGCCGCCGCCGTACGCCGGGTCGCCAGGCCGTGGATGCGCAGCACCTCGGCGACCTGCTCGCCGATCCGCTTGACCGGGTTGAGCGACACCGTCGGATCCTGCGGCACCAGCCCGATCCGCGCGCCGCGCACGGTACGCAGCTCCGCCTCGGAGAGGGTGGCCAGATCGTGCCGGCCGAAGCGGACCGTGCCCGCGTCGATGGTCCCGTTCGCCGCCAGCAGCCGGGTGACGGCGTGTGCGGTGGTGCTCTTGCCGGAGCCGGACTCGCCGACCACGGCGGTCACCTGCCCGGGCCATACGTCGAGGTCCACGCCCCGTACGGCCGACACCGTGCCGCCCCGGGTGCGGTACGACACGGACAGGCCGCGGATCTCCAGGAGTGGTGTGGTCACGTTCTCACCGTTCTCGCGTGCGTCGCGTTTCCCGCGTGCGTCACCGGTCTCATGCGCGTCGTCGGTCATCGCTGCCGCGCCCATTCGCCGTCCAGCGCCCGCGCGACGCGGTTGGCGGCCAGTACGGTCGCGGCGATCGCCAGTCCGGGCAGTGCGGTCAGCCACCAGGCGTTGGCCAGGTAGTTGCGGCCGTCGGAGATCAGCGTGCCCCACTCCGGGGCGGGCGGCGGTGCGCCGTAGCCGAGGAAGCTCAGCGCCGACACGGCCAGGATCGAGGAGCCGAAGTCCAGGGTGGCCAGCACGATCACCGGCCCCGCGGCGTTGGGCAGGACGTGCCGGCCGAGCACCGAGTACCAGCGGGCCCCGCAGGAGCGGGACGCCTCGACGAACACCGCCTGCCGCACCCGCAGCACCTCGGCCCGCGCCACCCGGGCGAAGGAGGCGACGCTGGCGATGCCGACCGCGACGGCCACCTTCACCGTCCCGTACCCGAGCGCGGTGACCAGGGCCAGCGACAGGAACAGCGCGGGGATGGACAGCAGCACGTCGACGAAGCGCATCAGCACGTCGTCCACCCAGCGGCCCACGAACCCGGCGACCACGCCGAGCAGACCGCCGACCACGAACGCGACCAGGACCGCGATCAGCGTGGCCTTGAGGGAGAGCTGGGCGCCGTGGACCACGCGGGAGAAGACATCGCGGCCCAGTTCGTCGGTGCCGAACCAGTGACTGCCGCTCGGGCCGCGGAAGTTCTGGGAGGGCACCCCCTTCAGCGGATCCTGCGAGGTGAACAGATCCGGCCAGAAGGCGGCCAGCACCACCAGCACGATGACGGCGGCGGACAGCAGCAGACCGGGGCGGCGCAGCAGGAAGCGGAGCACCCGGCGGATCCCGGCGGGGCGGCCGGGTTCCGCGGGCGTTCCGTCCCCGACCGGCCGGGCGAGGCCGAGGGCGGCCTCGGCCTGGTCGTCGACAAGGCTCTGACTCATGCGAGGCTCGCCCTTCTCTCCGAGGCCACCACGATCCGCGGGTCCAGCAGCGGATAGACCAGGTCGACGAGCAGGTTCGTCGCCACGAAGATCAGCGCGCCGAACACCACCACCCCCTGGACCAGCGGGATGTCCTGGGTGGTGACCGCCTCCGCGGTCACCCGGCCCAGACCGTCGCGGGAGAACACCGTCTCCACCACCACCGAACCGGCGATCAGCTGCCCGACCAGCAGGCCGACGACCGTCAGCGCGGGCAGCGAGGCGTTCCGCAGCGCGTGCCGCAGATGCACCCGCCACCGGCCGGCGCCCTTGGCCCGCGCGGTCTCCACATAGGCCTGGTCCAGCGCGGTCAGCAGGCTCTTGGCCAGCACCTGGGCGACCTGCGCGCCGGTCGGCACCGCCAGTGTCAGGGCCGGCAGCACCAGGCCGCGCAGCCCGTCGTTGCCGAACGCCGGGAACCAGTGCAGCTTGAACGAGAACGCCTCGACCAGCAGCAGTCCCACCCAGAACGTCGGGACCGACACCCCCAACGGGGGCAGCGACAGCAGCAGTTGCCGCAGCCACCGCCGCGAGGTGTACGTCGCCGCCACCGCGAGCCCGCCGCCGAGGAGCACCGCCAGCAGCAGCGCCGCACCGGTCAGCTGGAGTGTCTGCGGCAGCGCGTCGGCCAGCGTGGCGGTCACCGGGCGGCCCGTGGAGACGGCGTCGCCGAAGTCCCCGCGCACCGCCCGGCCCAGATACTCGGCGTACTGGACCAGCACCGGCTTGTCGAAGCCGTACTCGTGCCGCAGCCTGGCGAGTTGGGCCGGATCCGTCTGACCCGAGTCCATTCCGGCCCCGGCCATCGCGGAGACCGGGTCACCGGGCAGGAAGTCCAGGACCAGGAACGACACGGTGTAGGCCGCCCACAGCACTCCGACCGCCTGCGCCAGCCTTTTGATCACATAGCGGCGCATCCGCTAGCCGATCCAGGTGTCGTGCAGCTGGACGCGGCTGCCGGAGTCGAATGTCAGGTCGTGCACCTTGTTCGAGACGCCGAGCTGGGTCTGGAGCTCCACCACCGGCACGTTGTACGCGTTCCGCACGATCAACCGCTGTGCCTCGGCGACCAGTTGTCTGCGCTTCGCGGTGTCCGGGGTCGCGGCCTGCGCGGCAAGGGCCGTGTCCAGCGAACTGGCGGGAAAGCGGTAGAAGTTGGCCAGCCGGGTGGAGAAGGAGCTGCGCAGGATGTCCGGGTCGGCGCGGGTCGCGTTCCCCCACACCACGTCGAAGTCACCCGACTGGAGCGTGGTGGCGAACTGGGTGACCGGGAGCTGCTTGAGCACCACGTCGATCCCGACGGCCTTGAGCTGCTGCTGGACCAGCTCCAGCGCGGGCTGGTTGGTGGCCGCGTTGGGGAACCAGGTGATGGTCAGGCTCAGCTTCTTGCCGGCTTTGGTGCGGATGCCGTCGCCGCTCGCCTGCCAACCGGCCTCGTCCAGCAGGGACTTGGCCTTGGCCGCGTCGAAGGCGAGGTCAGTGGAGAGGTCGGTGTAGTCGGGCGTGGTGTGCGCCAGGACGCTGGTCGCCGGCTGGGTGCCGGTGGGGAAGACGGTGTCGGCGATCTGCTTGCGGTCGACGGCGGCCAGGATCGCCTGGCGCACCTTCGCGTCCTTCAGCAGGGGCCGCGAGTTGTTCAGCCCCAGACCGAACACCACACCGGGGTTGGCCCGGTTCTGCAGGGCGACCTGGCCGCCCTTGAGCGCCGCCTCGTTGGCCTTGCCGACGCTGCTGATCACGTCCACCTGCCCGGACTGGAGGCTGCCGGCCCGCACCCCGGCCTCGGGCACGACCTTGAACACCAGCTTGTCCAGGTAGGCCTCGCCCTTCTTCGACCACAGCGAGGAGCCCCAGTCGTATCCGGTGCGCTTGTCCAGGGTGATCGACTGGTTCTGCACGTACTGCTTGAGCACGAACGGCCCGGACCCGACCACCCCGTCGCTGCACTTCTGCTGCGGGGTCTTCTTGACGCTCGCCGAGGACTCGATGCCCAGCGAGTGGGTCGAAGTCGCCTGCAGGAACTGGGCGTTGGGCTGCTTGAAGGTCACCTTGACGGTGAGCGGGTCGACCACGGTGGTGCTCTTGACGCCGCTCAGATAGCCCTCGGCGAGGGTGCCCAGGGCGCCGAGGTTCGGCACCGCGTCGAAGTTGTCCTTGACCACCTGCGCGGTCAGCTTCGACCCGTCGCTGAAGGTGACCCCCGGGCGCAGGTGGAAAGTGAACGTCGTCGCGTCGGCGCTGATGTCCCAGCTCTTGGCGAGCCACGGCACGATCTTGCCGGTCTTCGGGTCCTGGTCGGTCAGGGAGTCCACGATCTGGCGCACCGAGTAGATGGTCTCGTTGCTGGCGACCTGCTGCGGATCCACGCAGCCGGAGTCGGAGCCCACCGCGAAGGTCAGGGTGCCGCCGGACTTCGCCGGGCCGCTTTTGCCGCCGGAGCCGTCGTCGCCCGAACCGCACGCGGTCAGCAGGACGCTGGTGGTCAGGAGCGCGGCCAGGGGCGCCCATCGGGAGGGTCTGAAATCCGGGAGTGCAGTCACGGAGGGAGTTCTCCTACTCGTGTCACCCGGCACGGGGTGCCGGGCTACGGGGCAGCGAGGCACGGCCGTGCAGGGGCGTGCGGCCCCGGCCGGATCGGAACCGGCCGGGGTGGCGCTGTGCAGAGACAAGGGGGTGGCAGGCAGACGGCACCGGGAACCGGTGGCGCGGGGGAAGGGCGGCGCGAAGGGGCCGTGGCCGGTGACAGGGGGTCAACCGGCGGCAGCCGGGCCGGTCAGACCCGACAGAGGCAGCTGGTCGAGCGCTTCAGATCGATGTGGCGCCGACGCGAGAGCCGGGAGTACGCCGAGGCGTCGGCGAGGGAGACAGCCGGATCGTCGCTGTGCCGCATACCGGTCCTCCCTTCTCCGGCCCCGGTCACGGGGCCACGCGCTTGCGGGAGTCGTCGCTGACCCCGCCGGGCTTTCACCTGGAGCACCCCACCGCGTGGGAGGGTTGCCGGTCAACGAGCCAGGGCTTGACGCTGACACTCAATGCCGTTGGCGATCGTACGGACCGGTTTTGTCGTACGTCAATGCCGGGACGCATGGTGGACGCACCTTGTGCCGTGTGCTTTGATCCGGCCATGGAGACCGCAGGTCAGGCACGCACCGTGCGGCTGGACCCGTTCTGGGCGGGCCGCCGCGCCGATCAGTTCGACCAGACCTGTCGCTGACCACTCGCGCTCCCTTCACCCTTCTCCAGCCGCGCACACGCCGTCGCCGTGCGGCCGTTCCCGCCCCTGTGCGTCCCAACTCGTCGTGACTTGCCGGAAAGAGAGGCATGGCCGTCAACAGCACCGCTCCGACAGGGGCGTTCGCCGCGCTGCGGGTCCGTGACTACCGGATCTACTGGAGCACCGGCCTGGTGTCCAACATCGGCAGCGCCATGCAGGGCGTCGCGCTGGACTGGTTCGTCCTGACGCTCACCCACAGCGGAACCGCGCTCGGCTGGGTCGCCGGGCTGCAGTTCGCCCCCGTGCTGCTGTTCGGCCTGTGGGGTGGGGTCCTTGCCGACCGCCACGACCGCCGGACCCTGCTGCTGTGGACGCAGACGCTGTACGCGGGCCAGGCACTGCTCCTGACGGTCATCGTGTTCTCCGGCCATGCCGCGCTG
The DNA here is from genome assembly GCF_053611985.1 of Streptomyces sp. NPDC054770. Taxonomy (NCBI): domain Bacteria; kingdom Bacillati; phylum Actinomycetota; class Actinomycetes; order Kitasatosporales; family Streptomycetaceae; genus Streptomyces; species Streptomyces sp. NPDC054770. Next base: position 34,890 of record NZ_JBSHBL010000039.1, on the reverse strand, counting down.
TGGCTGCTGTACGTCCTGTCCTTCGGACTGGGCTGCGTGTTCACGGTGGAGAACCCGGCACGCCTGTCCTTCGTCACCGAGCTGGTCGGACGGGCACTGATCCCGAAGGCCGCGGGTCTGAACATCCTGTCCCTGAACGCCGCCCGCCTGATCGGTCCGGCGATCGCCGGTGTGCTGATCGGGGCGATCGGCACCGGCTGGGTCTTCGCCCTCAACGCGGTGTCCTTCACCGTCGTCCTCGCGGGTCTGCTTTCGATCCGGCCACGGGCGCGGGCGGCCCGGGAGACGCGCGCCGTCTCCCGGCCGCCGTGGACCGGGGCGGGCGCGGAGGGGCTGCGCTATGTGGCGGCCCGGCCCGAACTCGTCGGCGTGTTCACCGTCTTCGGCCTGACCGCCACCTTCGCGGTCAACTTCCCCACCACGCTGACCCTGTTCGCCGGGCGCGTCTTCGACGTCGGTTCCCGGGGACTCGGTCTCATGAACACCGCACTGGCCGTCGGCACCGTCGCCGGGACGGTCGCCGCGACCCGCGGTGTCTCGCCCCGGGTACGGACGGTCGTGGCCGGCGCGCTGCTGTTCGGCGGCTTCGAGGCACTGGCGGCGGTCATGCCCACGTACCCCGCCTTCCTCGCCCTGCTGCTGCCCGCCGGCTTCACGCTGATGACGCTGAACACGGCGGTGAGCGCCTTCGTCCAGTCGGAGGTGAGTGACGCCATGCGGGGCCGGGTGATGGCGGTCTACACGGTGATCTCCATGGGCGGCAGTCCGGTCGGTGCCCCCGTCATCGGCTGGGTCTCCCAGCACGCGGGGGTGCGCTGGGGGCTGGCCGTGGGCGCGGCCACCGCCGTGCTGGCCGCGCTCGGCGTGACGCTGTGGCTGACGCGGAGATCACGCTCGACGCCGGCCCCGGCTGCGTCTGCCGCGTCGCCCGTGGCGGCCGCGTCGGTCGTACCGCCCGTGTCGGTCGTACCGCCCGTGTCGGTCGTACCGCCCGTGTCGGTCGTACCGCCCGTGTCGACCCTGCCTCCCGTACCGCCCGGCTTCCGGTCCGCGTCGACGTCCGCGGCGGCGCCGGCCGGCTGCCCGCCCGCCACCGATCACCAGCCGTCACGCGAACCGTCCACCGACGGAAGGCCCCATGACTGACCGTCACACCAGGACGCGTTCGTGGACGTCGCCCGCCGCGTCCTCGGCCTGTACGCACGCGTGCTGGACGTGCCCGCGGAGACCTTCCCGCTCGGCGACGACGTCTACACGACAACGGTCGTCAACAACTACCCCAAGTGGCCGTACGACGGCGTCTCCGACGACGAGAAGCTTCTCCTCCTGGAACACGCCGACAGCTCCGCGCTCACCGTGCTCCACCAGGAGGGCGACTACGCGGGCCTGCAGAGCCGGCGTCCCGACGGTACCCCGGACGGCAGGCTGCGCCCCGGACGGCACCGCGTGGTGACCGGCGGCACGGTGACACGCCGTTCCTCCGCGGTGTTCGTCCACCCGGGCCTGGACACGGTGCTGGAACACCTGCCGGCCTCCGCCGACCCGGATGGCGCTCCGACTTCGAACCCGTGTCGGTGTGGGAGCGTGCCAGTGGCAACGTCGAGGAGTACCTGCGGGTCTTCGGGCGCCCCGAGCAGCTCGCGGCCCGGCGGGAGAACCGCCCCTACGTCGCCGAAGTCACCGCGTGAACCAGCCGAAGGAGAGCCGCCCATGACCACGTTCCCCACCGCACAGGCCGTGCGGACCACCCCGGAGGGGCTCCTGTGGGAGCCGAGCGAGCGCTGGGTGCGCGGCCGCAAGGGTGACGTCACGGTCGTCGACAGCCACCACCCCGTCCTCGTCTGGGAGCCGGGTGTTCCCGTACCGCTGTACGCGTTCCCCCGCGCGGAGGTACGCGAGGAACTCCTGCGGCCCGCGAAGAACCCGCCGACCGGTACCCACACCGGCTCGCGGATCTTCTACGACGTCGAGGTCGACGGCGAGCTGCTGGAGAACGCCGCCTGGACCTTCCCGGCCGCCGACCTGGCCGACCACATCGCCTTCGAGTGGTTCCGGCGCGTCGGACGGGGCCTGGACCATTGGTACGAGGAGGAGGAAGAGATCTTCGTCCACCCCCGTGACCCGCACAAGCGGGTGGACGCCATCCCCAGCAGCCGCCACCTCGTGGTCGAGATCGACGGCACGGTCGTCGCGGACACCCGCCGGCCGGTCCTGCTCTTCGAGACCGGGCTGCCCACCCGCTACTACATCCCGCGCGAGGACGTCCGCCTCGACCTGCTCGAAGCCGCCGACCATCACACCGGCTGCCCCTACAAGGGCACCGCCGAGTACTGGTCGTGGCGCGGAGAGGCCGACGTCCCGCCCAACATCGTCTGGAGCTACCCGGACCCGCTGCCCGCGGTCGGCGCCGTCCAGGGGCTCCTCGCCTTCTACAACGAGGCCGTCGACATCACCCTCGACGGCGAACGCCTTCAGCGCCCGGTCACCCACTTCAGCAGCGCGCTCACGGGGCAACGGTGAGGCCGTGCCGGCGGCGGTCCTGATCACGGGCACGGCGTCCGGGATCGGGGAGGCGGCACGGCGGAAGCAAGCCGATCGGCGCGAGCTACGAGTTCCGGTGTTTCGGCAATGTGAGACCTGGCCGGAATTCATTGACCGGTGGGGTGGGCGTCTGCTCAACTCACTTTCCATGACACCGCGCATGGATCTGACCCGGAGGCGCCACATCGACCTGGCGCACGTCTCCAGCGCGTTCTGTTGTCGTTGATCCGGTAGGCGTCTCGCCGATCCGCCCAAGCGGCTCTCGGCAGCGACTGCTGTGCGCCGAAGGCGTACTTCCGGAAGGGGCGGGGCGAAGCCTCGGCCGCAGCGGTGTCCTCCCCGAGGAACCGCGGCATCCGCCGCACGGCCGCCCTCGCCCCGCTCCTGCTGTCCTCATGTGCCGTCAGCTGCGGGTGAGGACCTCCCGTACCAGTGGCACGGGCTGGGCGGGACTTCCCCGAGGCACCTCGAACCGTGCCCCCGTCTGACCTTCGTCCGGCACTTCATCGCCGTTGGTCACCCGTTCACCCCGACTCCCAGCAACCGGCAGTGCGCCCCATCCTGGAGAGGGACCTCCTCATGCCTCCGACCATCCGCAAGCTCACGGGCCGCATCGGCGCGCTCGTCGACGGCGTCGACCTCGCCGCGCCCCCCGATCCCTCGACCGTCACGGCGCTCCGTCATGCCCTCAACGAGCAGAAGGCGATCGTGTTCGACGGCGTGGACCTCGACAACGCCGGTCAGGAGAGGGTGGCCGGCTGGTTCGGCGACCTGACGACCGCCCACCCGAACGTGCCGGCCACCGACGGGACGACGAACGTGCTCGCCGTCGACAGCGAGACGTCGAAGGCGAACGAATGGCACACGGACGTCACCTTCGTGCTCAACCCGCCGCAGCTCACGACGCTCCGGTCCGTCGTGACCACGCCCTACGGCGGCGAGACGCTCATCGCGAACTCCGCCGCGGCCTACCGCGACCTGCCCGAACCGCTGCGCGCCCTCGCCGACTCGCTGCGGGTCGTGCACACCAACCAGTACGACTACGCGCGCCCCGCCGCCACGACCGCCGAACGGCAGGAGTACGACCGGGTCTTCGTCTCGACGCCGTACGAGACGGAGCACCCTCTCGTGCGCGTGCATCCGCTGACGGGCGAACGAGGCCTGTTCATCGGCGGGTTCGCCAAGCGCATCGCCGGCCTGTCGAACAGTGACTCGGCCGATCTGCTGCGCATCTTCCAGTCGTACGTGACCCGCCCCGAGAACATCCTGCGCTGGACCTGGGGCCCAGGCCAGTTGCTGATCTTCGACAACAGGATCACCCAGCACTACGGGGTCGACAACTACGACGACCACCCGCGCCGCCTCAACCGGGTGACGGTCGCCGGAGACGTGCCGGTCGGCGTCGACGGCCGGCGCAGCGAGCAACTCGTCGGCGACGCCTCGCACTACAGCAAGGTGCTGGAGGTGGCGGCATGACCGAGGTCGGTCTCAAGGCGCCGGCCGTCGTCCCGGCGGTCGCCGAGTCGACGAACGCGTCCGGACGCGAGGTGTTCCTGCCGGGCGACGCCCGCCGCCGGACCCCACTGCGCACGCTGCGCGAGCGGCTGCGCTGGCCGCTGGGCATCTACACCACTCCGGTCGTGGTCCTCCTCGCCTGGGAGATCCTCGCCAGGGCCGGAGTGCTGCAGAAGACGTATGCTCCGGCGCCGACCTCCATCGTCAGGTCCGCCGTCGACCTGTGGCAACAGGGCGTGCTCGGACCCGACTTGGCCATCTCGCTGCAGCGCGCCGGCATCGGCCTGGCCATCGGACTGACGGTGGGCATCGGCAGCGGGGTACTGGGCGGGCTGCTGCGCAGCGGCGAGTACCTGTTCAACGGCGTCGTGCAGATCCTGAACACGATCCCGCTGCTGGCGGTGCTGCCGCTGATGATCGTGTGGTTCGGCATCGACGAGCTCACGAAGGTGCTGCTGATCTCCTTCGGTGCCGGTGTCCCGATGTACGTCAACCTCTTCGCGGCGATCCGCGGTGTCGACCAGCGACTCATCGAGATGGCGCGGACGACGGGAGCGGGCACCTGGCGGCTGGTGACACGGGTGCTGGTCCCCGGCGCCCTGCCGGGATTCCTGGTGGGCCTCCGGTTCTCGCTCGCCTACAGCGTCCTGGGCCTGGTCGCGGCCGAGACGGTCAACGCCGACAAGGGCCTCGGGTTCCTCATCACGCAAGGGCAGACGTACCTGCAGACCGACCAGGTCTTCGTGGGGCTGGTGATCTACTCGCTGCTCGGTCTGCTCGCCGACCAGTTCGTCCGGGTTCTCGAGCGGGTGCTGCTGCGGTGGCGTCCCAGTTATGAGGCGTCATGAGCACCACCGCCCAGACACGGCTCCGGCAGCAGTCCGGCGCCGTCGTGGAGAAGGTCGTCCGGCGGTTCGGCGACCGGGTCGTCCTGGACCAGCTGGACCTCACCATCGCCGACGAGGAGCTGGTCGTCCTGCTGGGCCCCTCCGGCTGCGGCAAGAGCACCCTCCTGCGCCTGCTCGCCGGTCTCGACCGGCCCGACGGCGGGCGGGTGGAGGTCCCGGCCAGGCGCGCGATCGTCTTCCAGGCCGACCGGCTGCTGCCGTGGCAGCGGGTACTGCGCAACGTCACCCTCGGCCTGCACGGGCCAGACGCCGACCAGCGGGCCCTCGACGTGCTCGCCGAGGTCGGACTCGCGGGCCGCGAGAAGGCATGGCCCAAGGAGCTCTCCGGTGGCGAGGCCCAACGGGTCTCCCTGGCAAGGGCGTTGGTCTCGGAGCCGGAACTCGTGCTGCTCGACGAGCCGTTCGCGGCACTCGACGCGATCACCCGGCTGCGCATGCACGACCTCGTGCGGGCGCTGCGCAGCAAGCACCACGCGGCCATGCTGCTCGTCACCCACGACGTCGACGAGGCGATCGCGCTGGCCGACCGCGTCGTCGTCATGAGCAACGGGCGCATCGGCACCTCGCACCTGGTCGAGCTGTCCGCCGCGGACCGCGAGGCGAGTGTCGCCCGTGAGGAACTCCGGTCCGCGCTCCTGGAAGACCTCGGTCTCGCCAACCAGCACTGAATCCCGCTGAATCCCACCGGATCCCGCCGATCCGACCGCATCCAAGCGAGTCATCCACCCCCGCTTGCTCCCGTCCCCTGCACAGAAAGCACGTGAGATCCATGCCCACAAGATCCTCCCGTATCGTCGGAGCCCTCGGCCTGCTCGCCCTCGCGGGCCCCCTCGCCGCCTGCGGATCGGAGTCGGAGGCGGCGGCACCGCTGAGCAACGTGAGCGGATCGAGCGCCGACAGCCATCCCGAGTGGAAGAAGTACACGTTCACCATCGGGGACAACGGCGGCGACGGCAGCCAGGAGCTGGCGAAGATCACCGGCGTCTTCGACAACGCGCCGTACAAGGTGAAGTTCGCCCGCTTCACCTACGGCCCGCCGCTCGTCCAGGCCGCCGCGTCGGGCGACATCGACCTGGGCAGCGTCGGCGACGTGCCGCCGATCACCGGCGCCGCGAAGGAGTACGGCTTCAAGGTCGTCGCCGTCAACCGTTCCCTGAGGCCCGACCAGGCGAACGAGAACATCATCGTGCCGAAGGGCTCGACCCTGAAGACGCTCGCGGACCTCAAGGGCAAGAAACTCGCCGTCCCGCAGGGCAGTTCGGCCCACGGCCTGGCCCTGAACGCGCTGAGCAGCGCCGGTCTCGGCCCCAAGGACGTGAAGCTGGTCTTCCTGGATCCGGCGGCCGGTGCCACCGCGTTCAACACCGGCAAGGTGGACGCCTGGTCCATCTGGAACCCGCAGTCGGCCATCGCGGTCAAGAACGGTGCGCGGATCCTGGCGAAGGGCCTCCCGCCCATCGACCAGACGAGCAGTTACTACGTCGCGAGCGAGAAGTCGCTGAACGACAGGACGAAGCGGGCGGCCCTCACGGACGTCCTCAAGCGACTGGCCCACGAGTTCGCCTGGGCCATCAAGCACGAGGACAGGTACGCGGAGGCGATATCCAAGGAGGAAGGCATCCCCCTGGACGACGCGAAGGCCTCCCTGAAGACCTTCGAGACCCGGGTCACCCCGGTCGAGAAGTCGGACATCGCGGCGGAACAGAAGCTCGCCGACGCCTTCCTGGACGCGGGCCAGATCACCAAGACGGTCGACGTCGGGTCGATCACCGACAACCTCCTCCCGGCCGGGTACGACAGCTCGAAGCTGGAGGTCACGTCATGAGCCTCGTGAACCCCGTGCGCGAGAGACCACGCCGGCTCCACCTCAACGCCTTCCTCATGGAGGCCGGCCACCACGAGGCCGCCTGGCGGCTCCCGCACAGCGACCCGCGGGCGGACTTCGACCTGCGGCACTGGATCGAACTGGCCCGGCTGGCCGAAAGCGCCAAGTTCGACTCGCTGTTCCTCGCCGACGGCCCGGCCCTGAACGGCACCGGCGAGTTCCGGCCGCCGGGCCAGCTCGAACCACTGACGCTGCTGACCGTCCTGTCCCAGGCGACCAGCAGGATCGGCCTCATCGCGACCGTGTCGTCGACGTACAACGAGCCCTACAACCTCGCCCGTCGCCTCGCCTCGGTCGACCACGTCAGCGGCGGCCGGGCCGGCTGGAACATCGTCACCTCGGCGGGCGCCGACGAGGCGGCCAACTTCGGCCTCGTCAACCGTCCCGACCATGCCCTGCGCTACGCCAGGGCCGACGAGTTCCTCCAGGTCGCCAAGGCGCTCTGGGACAGCTGGGAGTCCGAGGCCGTCGTGGCGGACAAGGCCACGGGGCGCTACGCGGACCCGGCGCGGCTGCACAGGCTCGACCACCGGGGTACGCACTTCTCGGTGGCCGGTCCGCTCAACGTCGAGCGCCCGCCGCAGGGTTACCCGCTGCTCGTCCAGGCCGGCTCCTCCGAGGACGGCAAGGACTTCGCGGCCCGGCACGCCGAGGCGATCTTCACCGCGCACCGGACGTACGAGCGCGCGGCCGCCTTCTACGCCGACATCAAGGCCAGGACCCGCGCCGCGGGACGTGACCCGGACGGCGTGATCGTGCTGCCGGGCATCGTCCCGTACATCGGGTCGACCGTGGCGGAGGCCCGGGCGCTGGCGAAGGAGTTCGACGACCTGCGAGTACCCGAGTACGGGCTGCGTCAGCTGGCATCGATCTTCGAGACCGAACCGTCGGCGTTCGAACTCGACGCCCCGCTGCCGGACTTCGTCCTCGCCCGGCCGAAGCTGGAGGGCTCGCAGAGCCGCTCCGACCTCATCATCGAGCTCGCCGTGCGCGAGAAGCTGACGGTCCGGCAGATCATCTCGCGACTCGGCGGCGGCCGCGGCCACTTCGAGTTCATCGGCACGCCCGAGCAGGTGGCGGACACGATCATCGCGTGGTTCGAGGGCGGTGCCGCCGACGGATTCAACATCATGGCGCCGGCCCTGCCGTCCGGCCTGGCGGCCTTCGTCGAGCACGTGCTGCCCATCCTGCGCGGCAAGGGCCTGTTCCGGGAGGAGTACGAGGGCACGACGCTGCGCGAGCACTACGGACTGCCGGTACCGGCCAACCAGTTCCACCGCTCCGATGGCTGACACCGGGCCTCCCGCCCTGCGCGTGAAGGGGCTCAGCAAGACGTACGAGGACGGCTTCACCGCGGTGGCCGGGCTGGACCTGGAGATCCCCGACGGGGCCTTCTTCGGTCTGCTCGGCCCGAACGGCGCCGGCAAGACCACGCTGATCGGCTCGGTGTGCAACATCGTCCGTCCCACCACCGGCACGCTCACCGTCTTCGGTCACGACCACCGGACGCGCGAGGCCCGGCGGCTGCTCGGTCTTGCCGAGCAGGAGATCAACGTCGACCGGTTCCTGTCGATCCGTCAGATGCTGATCTACCACGCCGGATACCACGGCATCGGCCGGCGGGCGGCGGTTCGGCGCGCGGACGAACTGCTCGCGGTGTTCCGTCTCGACGGCAAGGCCGACGCCCGCGCCTACGAGCTCTCCGGCGGCATGCAGCGCCGGCTCGTCATCGCGCGGGCGCTCATGCACCGCCCCCGGCTGCTCATCCTCGACGAGCCGACGGCCGGTGTCGACGTGGAGCTGCGCTCGGAGATCTGGCGGCTGGTCAAGGGCCTGAACGCGGCCGGCACCACCGTCCTGTTGACCACGCACTACCTGGAGGAGGCGGAGACGTTGTGCGACGAGATCGCCCTGCTGCGGGCCGGCCGGATCGTCGACCGCGGCTCCGCGGCGTCCCTGCGCAGCCGTTACGCGGCGCGGGACATCTCGGAGGTCTACGACCGGGTGATCACGGGGGAGGGGGCGGCGTGACCGGAACCCCGGCGGACGCGGCTGCCCTCCCGTCGTACGACCAGCCCTTCAAGCCCGAACGGTCCCCGTTCCTGTGGCTGTTGGAGCGGGAGATCCTGCGCTTCCTGACCATCTGGCGCTACAGCGTCGTCGGCCCGGTGCTGTCGACCGTGCTGTTCGTCGTCGTCTTCGGCTCCGCCCTCGGCGGCCACGTCGACACGATCGACGGTGTCTCCTACGGCCGTTTCATCGTGCCCGGTCTCCTCGCGCAGGCGATCGTCAACGTCGGCTTCTTCAACGGGACGACGAGCCTGTTCGAGGCCCGGCGCGACCGGTACATCCACGACGTGTTCGCCAGCCCGCTGCGTTGGTGGGAGATCAACGCGGCACTGGTGAGCGGCGGCATCGCCCGAGGCGCCGTCGTGGGCGGGGGAGTTCTGGCCGTGGCCCTCCCGCTCACTGGGAGCGGCAGCGTCGCCCGCCCCTTCGTCCTGCTCTTCGGCACTCTCGGCGTGCTCCTGGTCGCCGCGCAGGTGGGCGTGATCGCGGGCAGCCTCGCCAAGTCCCTCGACCACGTCTACTCCATCGAGTCGATCGTCCTGCTGCCGCTGGGCTTCCTCGGCGGCGTCTTCTACTCGGTCCGCCGGCTCCCGCCGGTCTGGGACGTCCTGAGCCACCTCGACCCGGTCTTCTGGCTGGTCCAGGTGGAGCGGATCGGCTTCCTCGGCCGGGGCGACGTCGGCGCGGGCTGGGCCCTGCTCGTGGTCTGGGCCCTCGCCGCCGTGCTCTCGGTGTGGTCCGCCGCCATGTTCGCCACGGGCCGCCTCAAGCCCTGATCCCCTGATCCCCGGCGCGGGAAGGAACGCATGCCATGACGAGCACCGATTCCGAACAGACCCTCCGTACCGACGTGTTGGTGGTCGGCGGCGGCCCCGCCGGCACCTGGGCGGCGATCAAGGCCGCCGAGGCCGGCGCCGACGTCGTCCTGGCCGACAAGGGCTACACGGGTGCGAGCGGAGCGACCGCGTCGGTCGGCACCGGCATCTGGTACGTCGACGACGTCCCCGAACTGCGCGAGGCCGCCATGGCGAGCCGGGAGGGCCTCGGGGGCCACCTCGCCGACCGGGACTGGATGGCCCGGGTCCTCGACGAGACCCACGCCCGCATGGACGAGCTCGCCCGGGTGCAGCGCTACCCCTTCCCCGTGGACGCTCACGGCCGTCAGATCCGCAGCGACCTCCAAGGCCCGGAGTACATGCGCCGGCAGCGGACCCGCGTACAGCGCCTGGGCGTACGCATCCTCGACCACACACCCGTGCTGGAGCTGCTGGTCGATTCCGACTCGGTCGTGTCGGGTGCACGGGCGGTGGACCGTACGACCGGTGAGACCGTCCGCATCGAGGCGGCCGCGGTGGTGCTCGCCGCCGGCGGGTGCGCCTTCCAGTCCAAGACCCTCGGCTGTGACGTCAACACCGGGGACGGCGCACTGCTGGCCGTGGAGGCGGGAGCACAGCTGTCCGGGATGGAGTTCTCCAACGCCTACGCCATCGCCCCCAAGGGCACGTCACTGACCAAGACGGCCTACTACTCCTGGGCGAGCTTCTACCGCGCCGACGGTTCGGTGCTCGAAGGCGCGGCCAGCAAGGGCGGCAGGTCGGCGATCGCGCGGGCGCTTCTCAAGGAGCCGGTGTACGCCCGCTTCGACCGGGCGACGCCCGACGACCGGCGAGCCATGCGCAAGGGGCAGCCGAACACCTTCCTGGTCTTCGACCGGCTGGGCATCGACCCGTTCACCGACCTCTTCGAGATCACCCTGCTGGCCGAGGGCACCGTACGGGGGACCGGCGGGGTACGCATCGCCGGCGCCGACTGCTCGACCGACGTGCCAGGCCTCTACGCGGCCGGCGACACCGCGACACGCGAGCTGATCTGCGGTGGCTTTACCGGGGGCGGCAGCCACAACGCCGCGTGGGCCGCCTCCTCGGGCAGCTGGGCGGGCCGGGGCGCCGCCGCGTTCGCCACCCGCCGGGGTCGTCCCGGCCGCGGGCTGCGGGCGGTCGGCACGGCCGGTCTGCGGCCGACCGGTGCCGTGCCGGTCGGCCACCGCGAGGTCGTCGCCGACGTACAGCGCCAGGTGCTGCCGTACGACCGCAACTACCTGCGGCACGCGGACCGTCTGGGACCGGCCCTGCGTTCCCTGCACGGAACGTGGTCCGCGGTGCGCGAAGGTCTGGGCGCCCGTGGCGAGGACCTGTTCCGGGCCAGGGAAGCGGCCGCGATGGTGGCGCACGGCCGCTGGATGTACCACGCGGCCCTGCAGCGGACCGAGTCGCGCGGCATGCACAAGCGCATCGACCGGCCGGGTCAGGACCCCGCCCAGCACTACCGGCTGCTCACGGGCGGGCTCGACGAGGTCTGGAGCCGTCCGGAGTCCGCGCCCCGGGCGGCGGCCGTCGCAGGAGGCCGAGCCGCATGATCGAGATCGTCGAACCGGACCGCTGCATCGGATGCGACCTGTGCATCGACGTCTGCCCGACGCGTGTCTTCGACCGCGGTCCGGACGGCGTCCCCGTGATCGCCAGACAGGACAGCTGCCAGACCTGCTTCCAGTGCGAGGCGTACTGCCCCACCGACGCCCTGTTCGTCGCACCGCTGGTGAGCGCGGTCGCTCCCGGTTCGCGTTTCCGCGACGTGGCCGAGCTGGAGCAGTCCGGCCTGCTCGGCGGATACCGACGCGAACTCGGCTGGGGCAAGGGCAGGGCGCTCGGCGCCCGTACGGCGGTCGGGCCCCTGTACCCCGACTGAGAACCGGCGCCGACCCCGCCGACGATGACGTGTCGTCACGGCTGACCGAAGGTGCGCTGGGCCAGTCCTTCGCGCAGCCGGGTCAGCCGGTCGATCTCGGCGTCCAGGGCCGCGAGCCTGCGGGCGATCACCCCGAAGCCGGGTCGGTCGCTGTCGGGGTGCCCGCATCGCCCCGGAGGGAGCTCGCCGAGCAGCGCGAGCCGGTCGGCGAGACTGCGCAGGTCCTGGACGGTGAGACCGAGCGCCAGCAGTTCACGGATGACACGGACTCTGGCCACCTCGTCCGGTCCGTACTCGCGTTGCCCGGAGGCCGTGCGCCGCGGTGGTGGCAGCAGCCCCCGTTCCTCGTAGAACCGCAGTGCCCGCGGGGTCGTCCCCGCCGCTGCCGCCGCATCCCCGATCCGCATGTCCTCCCCCGAGCCTCAGCCTCCGTCGCCGCGACCGCGCGCCGACGTGTCACCGCGGCGGCAACTCCACGACGACGGTTCCCAAGTGCCGCCCCTCGAACAGTTCCTGCAACGCCCGAGGGGCCCGATCCATGCCCAGGATCCGTACGTGAGGGAAGGTGATCTCGCCGGAGCGCAGCCAGTCCCCGAAGCGCCTGGTCCACTCCGCCCCGACGTCGGGATGGTCCTGTCCGCTGTAGCCGTGCAGCGAGATGCCCTGGCAGACGAGGCGGAAGGTGTCGATCTCCGCGGGCGAACTGCCACCGCCGCGGCTCGGCGACAACTGTCCTGACAGCGCGCCCACCAGGGCGAAGCGGGCGCCCCGGCGCGCGGCGCGTACGGCCGCGGTCAGCTGCTCACCGCCGACGTTGTCCAGGAGCACGTCGATCCCGTCCGGTGCCGCCACGGCCAGTTGGTCGTCGACGGGCCCGGTCCCGGGCACCACGACCGCGTCGTAGCCCAGTTCGGCCCGCAGCCGCTCGGCCTTGGCCGGCGACCGGGTGCTCCCGATGATCCTCCCGGCGCCCAGCAGCCGGGCGATCTGGCCCGCCAGCGTGCCCACGGCTCCGGCCGCTCCGGTGACGAACACCGTGTCGCCGGGGCGGACTTCGGTGAGCCGGGTCAACGCCCCGTAGGCGGCCGATCCGGACGAGAGGTGGGCCACCGGGTCGGGCAGGAGGTCGCCGAGCGGAGTGCAGTCCGTCGCCGCGACGAGTGCGTACTCGCGCCACCCGAGCAGATGCGTGACCGTGTCCCCCGGACGCAACGGACTGCCGGGGCCGGCCGCGACGACCTCACCCACCGCGGGACCGTACAGCGTGTCTCCGGGGTGGATGCGGGGGAGCGGCATGCCGTCGGCCTCGTCGCCGATCAGCGTGCGCAGTCCGGGAAAGACGAGGAAGTACTGGTTCCGGACCAGGACCTGCCCCGGCCCGGGGTGGGGGACCGGCCTTGGCGTGATCGTGAGGTGTTCGGGCCCGGGCAGCCCGCCGGGTGTGCCGGCCAGCAGGATCTCGCGGGATGTGGAGGGCAGGTCGACGGCCATGTCGGGGCTCCTGAACGGGTGCGGGGGTGTGCGAGGGCTGGGGCAGCCGGATTCGGCCGGGCTGCCGGAGCGCAGAAGCTAACCCCTGACGCGCACGTCAAGGGCAAGTCGGCCCTGATGCCTTCGACGGCATCACGGAGCAACTCCGCTACAGCCGAGACGGCCCGGCTGCGCATGCTGGAGCACCACGCACACGACCGGGACACGCGCATCCGGCAGGAGGTGCGCCGGGACACCGGCGGCGGGTCGCCGACGGCTGAGGGCGGCCCGGGCTTCCGGGTTGCCATGCGAGTCACCGAGTGCCCGGCTGTCTGGAAAGTGCGCCCTTGTCATGACAGGGCGGGACGGCGGACTCTGGCAGCAGGCACAGCGGTACGCGTACCGGACGTCGGATCCCCGACGGCCCTGAGGCGGCTCAGGAGGCTCCCGGATGTCGGTTTCACCGGAGTGCGGCGTGGACGGCCCTGCCCTGACCGAGCACGAGGCGGAGGCGCTGGTCGAGGGAATCTGCTTCAAGACCGGCCCGCCGCGCAGTGTCGGGGTCGAAGTGGAGTGGCTCGTCCACCGGGAGCGTGCACCGCACGACGCCGTGCGCCGGGAGGACCTGGCAGCGGCCCACGATGAGCTGCGGACCCTGCCGCTGACGTCCGGGCTGAGCGTCGAGCCCGGCGGTCAGGTGGAGCTGAGTTCCCGGCCGGCCCCGTCGCTGGCCCGGTGCGTCTCGGAGGTCTCGGCCGATCTGGCGGCGGTGCGCACCGCACTGCGCAGGCACGGCCTGACCCTGGCCGGCATGGGCGTCGACCCCTGGCAGCCGCCGCGCCGGTTCCTGCGGGAGCGGCGCTACGACGCCATGGAGGCCTGCCTCGACCGTACGGGTCCGGCCGGGCGAACCCTGATGTGTACCTCGGCCTCCGTCCAGGTGTGCCTCGACGCCGGACAGGAGGAACCCGGCGCCACCGGATTCGCCCGCCGCTGGTGGCTGGCGCACCACCTGGGCGCCGTCCTGGTCGCGGCGTTCGCGAACTCGCCCATGGCCGAGGGCCGCGCCACGGGCTGGCTGTCCACACGGCAACTGAAATGGGCGCAACTCGATCCGGGGCGGGCCGGCGGACCCTCCCCGGCCTCCGACCCGCGCCGTGCCTGGACCCGGCGGGTCCTCGACGCACCGGTGATGTGCATACGGCGGGACGGCCCCTGGGAGGTGCCGGACGGAGTGAGCTTCCGCGCCTGGACCCGCTCGCACACCATGCGCCCGCCGACCCGTGCGGACCTCGACTACCACATCAGCACGCTGTTTCCGCCCGTCAGGCCGCGCGGCCACCTGGAACTGCGCATGATCGACGCACAGCCCGGCGACGACGGGTGGACCGTGCCCCTCGCGGTGGTCACGGCCCTGTTCGACGACCCGGGTGCCGCCGAGACCGCGCACCGGGCGGCGCAGCCCCTGGCGCGGCGGGCCGCCGGGGCCCCGGCGCCGCACAACCCGCTGTGGACCGACGCGGCGCGCCACGGGCTCGCCGACCCGGAACTGCGGCGCGCCGCCGTGACCTGCTTCGCCGCGGCGCTGGACGCCCTGCCCCGGCTGGGCGCCGGCACAGCCGTCACGGACGCCGTCGCGGCCTACGCCGACCGCTACGTCCGCCGCGGCCGCTGCCCGGCCGACGACGTACTCGACCGGCAGCGCGACCACGAGCCGTCCGTACGGCGCCGGGCCCGGCGGTGACCCGGACGGTCCCGGCACCGGGTCCTGGCACCGGGTCCCGGCAGTGGGGTGCTCAGCCCGCCTCCCGCCGCTCGGGCGCGGCGCGGTGGGTGAGCGGTTCGCGCAGGCCGAGGTGTTCGCGCAGGGTGGTGCCGGTGTACTCGGTGCGGTAGACCCCGCGTTCCTGGAGTTCCGGGACGAGCAGGTCGACGATGTCGTCGAGCCCGGCGGGGATGAGGTACGGCGTGACGTTGAAGCCGTCGACCGCGCCGTGCCGCACGAAGCGGGCGAACC
Organism: Streptomyces sp. NPDC054770; assembly: GCF_053611985.1. Classification (NCBI taxonomy): domain Bacteria; kingdom Bacillati; phylum Actinomycetota; class Actinomycetes; order Kitasatosporales; family Streptomycetaceae; genus Streptomyces; species Streptomyces sp. NPDC054770. The sequence goes on along the minus strand of NZ_JBSHBL010000039.1, from coordinate 19,739 downwards.
TGTCGGCCAGGCCGGACGGAGTGCCGACGTGTCCGCGCTGCGGGCCGAGCGCGATGACGGTCTCGCGCAGCGACCAGCCGTGCGCCTGCGCCTTCGCCCGCCACTCGGCCACCACCGTGCGCGGGTCGGCGATCCGCCGCGCCCCGAAGGAGCCGTCGTTCTCGGTGACGACCGGGTCCTCCGCCGGCAGCGGTCCGTCGGCGTCGCGGTCGGACAGGTCGATGCCCCACAGCAGTCCGGCGACTCCGAGGGCCGTGGCGGGCGTGACCTGCTGGAGCCGGATCCAGCGCTTCTTCTCCTGTGCCTCCTCCTCGGTGGCGCCGATGATGATCTCGGTGCCGGGCAGGATCCGCAGGTCGTCGTCGGGCCGCCCGGCCGCCAGCAGGCGGCGCCGGATGTCCTCGGCGAAGGCCAGCGCGTCGTCGAAGTCGTTGCCGTGCGCGGAGAAGATGACGTCGGCGTTGCGGGCGGCGAAGTCACGCCCCTCGCCGGAGTCCCCGGCCTGGAAGATCACCGGGTGGCCCTGGGCGCTGCGCGGCAGGGTGGGGGCGAGGTCGACGTCGAACTGCGCTCCCCGGTGGCTCACCCGGCGTACAGCACCGGGCACCGACCAGGCCGGCGCGGCCGCGGACGACGCGACCGCCTTGTCGTCCCAGCCGTCCCACAGGGCGCGGGCCACGGTGAGGAACTCGTCGGCGCGCCGGTAGCGGTCGGCGTGGTCGAGATAGCCGCCGCGGCGGAAGTTGGCGCCGGTCCAGGCGTTGTCGGTGGTCACCACGTTCCAGCCGGCCCGGCCCTCGGAGAGCAGGTCGAGGCCGGAGAGGCGGCGGGCGAGGTCCGCGGGCTCGTTGAAGGTGGAGTTGGAGGTGGAGACCAGGCCGATCCGGCGGGTGACCGCGGCCAGCGCCGCGAGCTGGGTGATGGCGTCCGGGCGTCCGGCCACGTCGAGGTCGTGGATCCTGCCGTCGACCTCGCGCAGCCGGAGTCCCTCACCGAGGAAGAACGCGTCGAACAGGCCCCGTTCGGCGGTCTGGGCGACCCGCCGGAAGGAGGCGGGGTCGATCTGCGAGCCGCTGTTGGGGGCGGACCAGATGGTCCAGTGGTTCACGCCCTGGAAGAACACCCCGAAGTGCAGCTGGGCATGCGGCCGGGGGACGTCGAGGGGGTCGGTGCGGGTCATCGGGCTTCCTCCTGGACGGCCGCGGCGGCGAAACGGTTGGCGGGGCGCTCCAGCCCCAGGGCCGAGCGCAGGGACGTGCCGGGCAGCGGGCGGGCGGTGAGGCGCCGCTCGGACAGGGCCGGCAGGACGAGGCGGGAGACGACCGGCAGGTCCTCGTCCAGGACGAGGGGATGCAGCCGTACCCCGTCCACGTGACGGCTCAACTCGTCGAGAACGGCGACCAGTCCGTCCGCGGAGCCGACGTGCCGCAGCCGTCCGCGGTCAGTCCAGGGCGCGTACCGCGCCAGGTCGGCGACCCGCTCGGCGCCGGTCGCGTCCGGCGTGTCCAGCGCCACCTCGACCTCGGCGAAGACGCGCGGCGTACCGGTGCCGGCCGCGGCCGCGGCGACCGACGCCGGGTCGCGGCCCTCGACCAGGGCGACGTCGAGCCGATCGGCGGGCACCCGGTCCGCGCGGCCCAGGACGACGAGCTGCCCCTGCGGCGGGCGCGGCACGATCGCCGGGCCCTTCACGGCGTAGGTCTCCCCGGTGAAGTCGATGTAGTGCAGCCGGTCACGGTCGAGGTAGCGGCTGGTGGCCACGGACCGGATGACCGCGTCGTCCTCCCACGAGTCCCACAGGGCCCGGGCCACCTCCACCCCGTCCCGGGACTCCCGGGCCCGTCCGGCCGCGTCGCCGACCAGCGGACGCCCCCAGACCCGGGCCGCCGCGGGCTGCTCCTCCTCCGCCACCACCCACCCGGCGCGCCCGGCGGAGATGTGGTCCAGGGACGCCAACTGGCTGGAGACATGGAAGGGTTCGGCATAGGTGACCGGTACGACGGGCGCGATCCCGATGGTGCTCGTGGACGCCGCGACGAAGGCCGCCCGCTCCACCGCGCCGATCCGGCCGACGGGATCCGGCGCGGCACCGGGCGGCAGCACCCCGTCGTCCAGGGTGATCAGGGTGAAGCCGGCGTTCTCGGCCACGGCGGCGAGGCCGGCCGCACGGCGCGGGGTGAGCAACTGGTCGGGTGCGTGGGCGGCGCGGCGCCAGGCCGCGGGGTGGGCGCCGTCACCGTCGATCTCGACGGCGAGGTGCAGGGCGGGGCCGGACAATGGACGTTCCTTCCGGGAAGCACGGGAACTCGGCGGACGCACGGCCACGACGAGCGAGCCGGACGCCACGGGCAGAGGCAGAGGCAGGGGACGAGAGCCGGGCGAAGCCACGACGCGCGAGGCGGGAGTGGTGGCGACTACGGGTGCTGGGCGGGACGACGGCGTGCGGACCCGGCGCGGCCACGGCGTACCCGAGCTGCGGGACGCGCCTGCGCGACCGGCGCGCGGTACTGGCTTGCGGGACGGGCCGCAGGCGTCAGAGGAGGTGTCCGGGCAGACAGACGGCGGAGCAGGTGCGGCAGTAGTCGACATGCCGGCGGATGATCAGTCGCACGCCACAGCGCCCACCTCGCGGTGCCGCGCCGGATACGTGCATCAAGGGCCTCCACCCGTCAGAAACCGATCGGTTCACCGTACGTCGCACGCCCCGGCGGATGTCAAGAACAAGCGACGCGGCCCACACCGGCGCCACCGGCGCGTCAGCGCAGCGGGGTCGTGGGCCACAGCGGCTCGGTGGCCCGTTCCTCGGCGGCACGCAGGACCCGCAGGACGTTCCGGCCGGTCAGGGCCTCCAGCTCCGGCCGGGACCAGCCCCGGTCGGCGAGTTCGCGCAGCAGGACCGGATAACCGGAGACATCGGCGAGGCCGGTCGGCTGATGGTCCACCCCGTCGTAGTCGCCGCCGAGACCGATGTGGTCCACCCCGGCCACCTCGCGGGCGTGCTCCACATGGTCGGCCACCTGGGCGACGGTCACCTCGGGGCGGGGGTGGGCATCGAGCCAGCTCTTCAACCGCTCGTCGGCAGCCACGGTGAACGCCTCCGCGTGCTCCTCGGCGACCCGCGCCGGGTCCTCGCCGGGGCGCGGTGCGCGCGGCCAGCTCCAGGGCACGGCGGTCAGACCGAGGCGGGCACGCTCGTCCTGGAGCGCCCGGCCCCAGGCGGCGACGTCGGCGGAGACGAAGTACGGCACGAAGGTCAGCTGGATCACGCCCCCGTTGCCGGGGAGCAGCTCCAGCACCTCGTCGCTCACGTTGCGGGGGTGGTCGTTGAGCGCGCGTGCCGAGGAGTGGCTGAACAGGACCGGTGCGGTGGACACGGCGAGGGCCGCGCGCTGCGTGGACTCGGCGACGTGGGAGAGGTCCACGAGCACGCCGGTGCGGTTCAGTTCCGCGACGATCGCCCGGCCGGTGTCGTCGAGACCGCCGACCACCGGCTCGTCGGTGGCCGAGTCGGCCCAGGAGGTGTTGTCGTTGTGCGTGAGGGTCACGTACCGCACGCCCAGCCGGGCGTACGAGCGCAGCACCCCGGACGACTCGGCGAGGCTGTGCCCGCCCTCGACCCCGAGCAGGGAGGCGATGCGTCCCTCGGTGAACGCCCGCTCGACGTCGGCGGCCGTGTAGGCGATCCGCAGGGTGCCGGGGTAGCGGGCGGCGAGCCGGTAGACGGCGTCGATCTGCTCCAGGGTGGCCACCACGGCCTCGGGCTCGGGCAACCCGGAGGAGACGTACACCGACCAGAACTGCGCGCCGACCCCGCCGGCGCGCAGCCGGGGCAGGTCGGTGTGCAACTCCGGGCGGCCGGCGTCGAGCCCTTCCACGCTGTAACCGGCCCGCGCGCGCAGCGCCACCGGCAGGTCGTTGTGCCCGTCGAAGACGGGTGTACTGCGCAGCACTTCCTCGATCAGTGTGCCGTCGCTCATGAGCCGGCCACTCCTTCCTCCACGGGTCGCTGCTGACGTCTCGCCTGCCGGACCGGGTCGGGCACCGGCAGGGCGGCGACGAGCCTGCGGGTGTAGTCGTCCTGCGGGCTGCCGAGCACCCGGCCGGTGGGACCCTCTTCGGCGATCCGTCCCCGGTGCAGTACCGCCACCCGGTCGGCGACCTGTTCCACCACGGCCAGGTCGTGGCTGACGAACAGCGCCGCGAAGCCCAGTTCCCGCTGGAGCTCGCCGAACAGGTCCAGCACCTTGGCCTGCACGGACACGTCCAGCGCGGAGGTCGGCTCGTCCGCGATCAGCAGCCTCGGCCGCAGCGCGAGCGCCCGGGCGAGGCCGGCGCGCTGACGCTGGCCGCCGCTGAGTTCGTGCGGGTAGCGGTCCGCGTAGGCGCGGGGCAGGCGCACCGCTTCGAGCAGCGACTCGGCCCGCGCCCGGATCTCCTTCGCACCCAGCTCCCGGCGGTGCACGACGAGCGGTTCCGCGATGCTTTCGGCGATGGTCAGCAGGGGATTGAAACTGGTGGCGGGGTCCTGGAAGACATAGCCGATCCGACCGGCCGTTCCCTTCCGCCTCCGGGTCAACGGATCGCCGAACAGCTCCAGTTGGCCGCCCGTCACCGCGGTCAGCCCGGCGATGGCCCGCCCGATGGTGGTCTTGCCGCTGCCGCTCTCACCGACCAGCCCGAGCACTTCACCCGCCCCGATCTCGAAACTCACCCCGTCCACCGCCCGGAAGCCCTTGCTCCCCAGCCGTCCGGGGTAGTCGACGACCAGTCGGCAGGCACGTACGACCGGATGTTCCTCCCCGTCCGCAGCGACCGACGGCCGCGCGCGTCCGCCGCTACCGAAGTCCGGTACGGCCGCGAGGAGTTCCCGGGTGTACGGGTGCGAGGGCGCCGCGAACAGCGTGCGCACCGGCGCCTGTTCCACCACCTTTCCGGCCCGCATGACCGCCACCCGGTCGGCGAGGTCGGCGACGACGCCCATGTTGTGGGTGATGAGCAGCACGGCGGTGCCGAAGTCGGTGCGGCAGCGGTGCAGCAGTTCCAGGATCTCCGCCTGCACCGTGACGTCCAGGGCGGTGGTCGGTTCGTCGGCGACGATGAGCCGGGTGCCCAGGGCGAGGGCCATGGCGATGACCGCGCGCTGCTTCTGACCGCCGGACAACTGGTGCGGGTAGTGGTCGACGCGGGTGGCCGGGTCGGGGATGCCGACCTTGTCCAGCCATTCCACGGCGAGCGCCCGCCGCTGGGCCCTGGAGCCGCCGCGCCCGTGGGCGCGCAAGCCCTCGGTGAGCTGCCAGCCGATGGTGAAGACGGGATTCAGCGCGGTGGAGGGTTCCTGGAAGACCATCGCGGCGTGCGTGCCGCGCAGGGCGCGCAGCCGGGCCGGGGACGCGGTGAGCACGTCCTCCGCGGGATCCGAGATGCCGTCACCGAGCAGCACCCGGCCGCGCACGGTCGCGGTGCCGGGCAGCAGGCCGAGGACGGACCGGGCGGTGACGGTCTTGCCGCTGCCGCTCTCGCCGACCAGGGCCAGCACCTCGCCGGGGGCGACGGCGAGGCTGACGCCGCGGACGGCGGGCGCCGCGCCGGTGTCGGTGGCGAAGCCGACGTGCAGGTCCTCGATGCGCAGCAGGTCAGTCATCGTCCCCGCCTCCGTCCGCGGGAAGGGCGGGGGCGCCGGTCCGGCGCCGCAGCCGCGGGTCGGCCAGGTCGGTGAGGCCCTCGCCGAGCAGGGTCGTGCCCAGCACCGTGAGCACGATGCCCAGGCCGGGCGGGATCGCCGTCCACCAGATGCCCGAAGTGACGTCGGCGACCGCGCGGTTGAGGTCGTAACCCCACTCGGCGGCGGAGTTGGGCTCGATGCCGAAGCCCAGGAAGCCGAGGCCGGCGAGGGTGAGGATGGCCTCCGAGGCGTTGATCGTGAAGATCAGCGGGAGGGTGCGCACCGAGTTGCGCAGCACGTGCCGGGTCATGATGCGCCACGGCCCGGTGCCGATCACCCGGGCCGCGTCGACGAACGGCTCGGCCTTCACCCGGATCACCTCGGCCCGTACGACCCGGAAGTACTGCGGTACGAAGGACACCGCGACCGAGCAGGCGGCCGCCCCGAGACCGCCGACGAGACTCGACCGGCCACCGCTGATCACGATCGACATGAGGATGGCGAGCAGCAGCGGCGGGAAGGCGTACAGCGCGTCCGCCAGCCCCACGAGGAGCCGGTCCAGCCGGCCCCCGAGGTAGCCGGAGACCAGCCCGAGCACGGTGCCCGGCACCACCGAGAGCAGCAGTGCGGCGACGATGATCAGCAGCGCGGTCCGCGCGCCCCAGACCGTCCGGGACAGGACGTCGTACCCGGCGATGGTCGTGCCCAGCGGGTGGGCGCCGCTCGGATGCTGCTGGGAGCCGAACAGGCCGTGAGTGTCACGGAGTTGGGCGTACCCGTGCGGGGCGAGGAACGGTCCCAGCAGTGCGGTGAGGACGAACAGCACGGTCAGGACCAGGCCGGTGAGCAGCATGGCCCGCTGTACTCCCGCGCCCGTCCGCAGCCGCAGCGGCAGCCGTCGTACCAGTACCAGCGCCATGACTCAGTACCTCACTCGCGGGTCGATCAGCGCGGCCACGACGTCGACGAGGAAGTTGGTCACCGCCACGACGACGGCGAACAGGGCCACGATGCCCTGCACCGCCGGGAAGTCACGCACCGTCAGGTAGTGGGCGAGCTCGTAGCCGAGGCCCTTCCACTCGAAGGTCGTCTCGGTGAGAACCGCGCCGCCGAGCAGGCCGGCGACCTGGAGCCCCAGCACGGTGACGACGGGGATCAGCGCGGGCCGGGTGGCGTGCCGGGTGACCAGGCGCAGCGGGGCCACGCCCCGGGAGCGGGCGGCCTCGACGTACTCGGCGGAGAGCGTGCCGATCAGGTTCGTGCGCACCAGCCGGAGCAGCACGCCGGCCACGAGCAGACCCAGGGCCACCCCGGGCAGCACGGCATGCCGGAGCACGTCCGTGATCGCCGTGCCGTCGCCGCTGCGCAGGGCGTCGACCAGGTACACGCCGGTCGTGCTGGTCTGGTCCTGGAGGAAGAGCTGGACACCGGTGCTCGCCCGGCCCGACGCGGGCAGCCAGCCCAGCCAGATCGCGAAGACCAGCTTCAGCAGCAGGCCCACGAAGAACACGGGCGTGGCGTAGGTCAGGATCGCGAACAGGCGCAGGACCACGTCGGGCGCCCGGTCGCGGTAGGCGGCCGCCACCATGCCCAGCGGGACGCCGATGACCAGGGCCACCAGGAGTGCGTAGCAGGCGAGTTCGACGGTCGCGGCGCCGTATGTGCCGAGGACACGCGTCACCGGCTGGTTGTCGGTGACCGTACGGCCGAAGTCGCCGGTGGCCAGCGAGCGCAGGTAGTCCAGGTACTGGGTGAGCAACGGCCGGTCGTAGCCCGCCTGGTGGAGCTTGGCCTGGAGCTGGTCCGGGGTGAGCCGGTCGCCGAAGGCGGCGCTGATCGGGTCGCCGGTCAGCCGCATCAGGAAGAAGACCAGACTGACCAGGATCAGCACGGTGGGGATGATGAGGAGGAAGCGGACCACCAGGTATCGGGCGAACCCGTACCCGGCGGCGCCGTCGGCCGGGGTGGCGACGGCGCCGGGGGTCTCCTGCGTCAGAGTGCTCACTTTTTCGAGAGTCCCGCCCAGCGGAACTGGTACCTCGCGTCCAGCTCGGCCGGCACCCCGCTGACGTCGCTGCGGGTGACGATGGCGGTGGACCCCTGGAGCAGCGGCAGCAGCGGCACCTGCGCGGCGGCCCTGTCCTGCGCCTGCTTCAGGAGCCCGGTCCGCTTCGTGGCGTCCGTCTCGGTCTCCTCCTTCTTGATCAGCGCACGCACGGCGGGGTCGTCGTAGCCGTTGGCGACCCAGCTGTTGGCCGAGTAGAAGGGCGAGAGGTAGTTGTCGGCGTCGAGGTAGTCGGCGTACCAGCCGAGCTGGTACAGCGGGTAGAGGTGCTTGACGCGGTCCTTGCCGTACTGGGTCCACTCGGTCGACTGGAGGTTCACCTTGAACAGCCCGGTGGCCTCCAACTGGGTCTTGACCAGCGCGTACTCGTCGGCCGAGGAAGACCCGTAGTGGTCGCTGTTGTACTGCAGGTTGAGCGTCACCGGGGTGCTCACCTTCGCCGCCTTCAGCCGGGCCGCCGCGGCGGCCTTGTCGGGGCCGCCCTTCTTGTCGCCGTAGAGCGACTTGAAGGAGGGGGTGGCGCCGGTCAGGCCGTCCGGGACGGAGCTGTAGAGCGGCTGGTAGGTGTTCTTGTAGACCTGCTGGGCGAGTTGGGACCGGTCGACGGAGTCCGCGACCGCCTGCCGGACGGCGAGGGCCTTCTTCGCGTCGGCGTTCTTCGTCCTGGTGCCGTAGGGCTGGGTGGCGAGGTCGAAGACGATGTAGCGGATGCCGTTGCCGGAGCCGGTGTGGACCTTGACGTCCTTCTGCTTGCCGAGGTCGTCCAGGTCGGCGGTGGTGAGCGTGCGGTAGACGGCGTCGATGGTGCCCTGCTGGACGTCGAGCTTCAGATTGCTTGCGTCCGTGTAGTACTTCAGCTGGATGTTCTCGGTCTTCGGCGCGCCCAGCTGCCCCTTGTACTCCGCGTTGGCGGTGAAGGACACCAGTGAGTTCTTGTCGTAGCTCTTGATGCCGTACGGCCCGTTCCACGGCTTGGCCGCGACGATCGCCTTGTCGTCGAGGATCTTGTCCGCGGGGAACACCTGCTCGTCCACGATGTAGCCGGCGGCCGTGGACAGCACCTGCGGGAACAGCGTGTCGTCGGCCGACTTGAGGGTGAAGACGACCGTGGTCGGGTCCGGGGCGGCGACCGAGGCGAGGTTGTACAGCAGCGACGACGGGCCGTTCTCGTCGGCGATCTTCAGGTCCCGGTCGAAGCTGAACTTGACGTCCGAGGAGGTCAGTTCATGCCCGTTGGCGAACTTCAGGCCCTTCTTCAGCGTGACCGTGTACTCCTTGGGCCCGGTCGGCCTGATCCCGGTGGCCAGGTCGGGGGAGACGTCCGCGGAGCCGTTCTGCTGGTTGAGCAGGGTCGCGTAGACCTCGCTCTCGATGGTGCCGGAGCCCGCGTCCCACGCCCCGGCCGGGTCGAGGCTGGCGACCTGGTCGGTGGTACCGACGGTGATCGCCGAGCCGGAGCTCGCGGTGCTTCCGTCCTTGCTGCTGGTGCAGGCGGTCAGCGCGACCAGGAACGCCGTGCCGAGGGATATCGCGCCGAGGCCGGGGCGAAGGGGTCTGGACGGCGTCGGACCGGTGTGGAATGCCATCAGGAGTCTCTACTTCCGCATCAGGGGTGCGTGAGGCAGCCGTGGCGCGAGGCTGCGCCATGGCGTGCGAGGGTCACGTGAGAAACAGGGGGGAGCGGGTCACACGGACGAGCGGCAGATGTGCCGACCCGGGGAGGGCGGGATCAGCCCTGACACAGACAGCTGGACACCAGCAGCAGGTCGACATGGAGCCGGGAACACAGCATCAGGGCCTTGGCCATGCCGTCCTCCCGGGTTCTGGCCCGCCTCGGGGCCGATGTGAGCGCACTTGCAGAAAGAAGAGATCCGCCGAGCCGTCACCTGGGGCACCCCGCTGCGTCGAGGGTTGCCGTCCGGCCAGCCAGGGCTTGATCACCGGAACTCGTAGCTCGCGCTCACCGTAGATCGGCTGTTCTCCCGGCGTCAACATGCCCAGGGGCACACGGAGGTGACTTTATGTCAGTGATGTTTCGTCCAGCGGGGGTCACGCGCCGCCTCTGCCTTCTCGACGGTGTTCTTCCGCCCCATTGTGTTGAGCCTTGCACCCCCTTACTGTTCGACTTTGCCCGAGTCTGTTTGGTGTTGATTGCTCAGTCGGTCTGGAGGCCGCGGTGCGGAGTGATCGGATCGGTTCAGAGGCTGCGAGACCCGGTGGCGGCCGGTGGTGGCGGCCCGTTCTCGCGGCGGCGGCGACCATCGCCCTGGCCGCGGGCGTGATCGCGCCGGCCGCGGCGCAGGACATCGGCACGCAGGCGTCCGCCGCCGCGGCCACCGCCGCCCCGCAGACGCACACGGTGAGTCTGGACGGCTACTCGTTCCTCGTCGACGGCAAACGCACCTACCTGTGGTCCGGCGAGTTCCACTACTTCCGGCTGCCGAGCCAGGACCTGTGGCGCGACATCTTCCAGAAGATGAAGGCCGCAGGATTCAACTCCACCTCGCTGTACTTCGACTGGGGATACCACTCGCCGAAACCCGGTGTGTACGACTTCACCGGGGTGCGGGACGTCGACAAGCTCCTCGACATGGCCCAGGAGGCCGGGCTCTACGTCATCGCCCGCCCGGCGCCGTACATCAACGCGGAGGTCGACAGCGGCGGCCTGCCCGGCTGGCTGACCACCAAGGCCGGCAACAACCGCAGCGACGACCCGCGGTTCCTGAAGTACGCGGACGAGTGGCTGACGCAGATCGATCGGATCATCGCCCGCCACCAACTGACCAACGGCACCGGGTCGGTCATCGCCTACCAGGTCGAGAACGAGTACTACAACGGCTCGGCCGCCGGCCGCTCCTACATGCAGCACCTGGAGGACAAGGCCCGCGCCGACGGCATCACGGTCCCGCTGACCGGCAACAACAACGGCACCTTCAACTCCGGCACCGGCGCCCTCGACGTCGACGGCCCGGACTCCTACCCGCAGGGCTTCAACTGCTCGAACCCCTCGAAGTGGAACGGCGTCCCCGACATCAGCTACGACCACCCGGCCGGAAAACCGCTGTACTCACCGGAGTTCCAGGGCGGCGCCTTCGATCCCTGGGGCGGACCGGGCTACGACAAGTGCGCCCAGCTGATCAACGACCAGTTCGCCGACGTCTTCTACAAACAGAACATCGCCGTCGGCACCACCGCGCAGAGCTTCTACATGACGTACGGCGGCACCAACTGGGGCTGGCTGGGCATGCCGGAGAACTACACGTCGTACGACTACGGGGCCGCGATCCGGGAGACCCGCCAGCTCGACCCGAAGTACTACGAGGACAAGCTGATCGGGTACTTCACCCAGTCCGTCGCCCCGCTGACCAAGACCGAGGCGATCAGGGCCACCCCGCCGGACGACTCCGCGGTCGTCGACACCGCCCGGATGAACCCCGACACCAGGACCCAGTTCCACGTCCTGCGGCACGGCAACTCCACGTCCACCGCGGTCGACAGGACACACATCGCCCTGGACTTCAACGCCCAGCCGGCCGCGGACACCACCTACACCTGGGACGACCCCGACTCCGCGCTGCAGTACACCGGTTCGTGGTCGCACGTGGCCAACACCAGCTATACCGGCGGCGACTACAAGCACACCGAGTCGTTCTCGAAAACGGCCGGTGACTCGCTCACCGTCCCCTTCGACGGCACCGCGATCCGCTGGATCGGCTCCAAGACGGGCAACCACGGCTACGCCGACGTCTACCTCGACGGCACCAAGGAAGCCACGGTCGACGACTCCGGCAGCGAGAACCAGGCGGTGCTCTTCCAGAAGACCGGCCTGACACCGGGCGCGCACACCCTGAAGATCGTCGTCGACGGGAACCACGGTTCGGCCTCGACGGACAACTACGTGGCCGTCGACGCCATCGACGTACCGACCGGCGACTCGGCCTCGGAGCCGACCTACCCGGTCGTGCCCCAGCAGCCCGGCACCGCGATCACCCTCGACGGCCGCGACTCGCACGTGATCGTCGCCAACTACCGGCTCGGTGACACCCAGTTGCAGTACTCGACGTCGGAGATCATGACCAGCGCGACGATCGGGAACCGGGACGTCGCCGTCCTCTACGGCGACAAGGACAGCGACGGCGAAACCGTCCTGCGCTACACATCCGAGCCCACCGTGACCGCCACCGGCGGCGCGGTCACGACCACCTGGGACGCGGCCACCGGGGACCTGCGGCTGAACTACACCCACCAGGGCCTGATCCGCATCAGCATCAGCGGCGCCGGACAGCGCCCGCTCCTGCTGCTCGTCGGCGACAAGGCCACGGCGGAGACCTTCTGGCGCCAGGACACGGCCACCGGCCCGGTACTCGTCCGCGGCACCCACCTGCTGCGCACGGCCACCAGCCTGGACGGCGGCCACACCGTGGCACTCACCGGCGACAACGCCGACGACAAGAACGTCGAGGTGTTCACCTCCGCCGACCGCGTCACCTGGAACGGCAGAACGGTACGCACCCAGGCCACCGACACGGCGAGCCGCACCGGGACGATCCCGGTGGCCGCCCCGATCGACCTGCCGACGCTGACGAACTGGAAGCACGCCGACGAATCCCCCGAGTCGGCCGCCGGTTTCGACGACTCAAGCTGGCAGGTGGCCGACAAGACGACCACCAACAGTGTCTCCGGCACCAACTCCCTGCCGGTGCTCTACGCGGACGACTACGGCTTCCACACCGGCAACACCTGGTACCGCGGCCGCTTCCGCACCACCGGCAAGGAGACCGGCGTCCACCTGGTCTCGGACTCCGGCGGAGACGCGCAGGCGTTCTCGGCCTGGCTCAACGGCACCTTCCTGGGCAGCTCCACCACCGGCAGTGCCGACTTCACCTTCCCGTCCGGCGCGTTGAAGTCGTCGGGCGACAACGTCATCTCCGTGCTCACCGTGAACATGGGACACGAGGAGGACTACAACTCGACCAACGGCAACAAGACCGCACGCGGCCTGACCAGCGCCTCCCTCGTCGGAGCGCCGCTGTCCTCCGTGACCTGGCGGGTGCAGGGCGTACGAGGCGGCGAGGACCTCCAGGACACGGTGCGCGGCCCGCTCTCCACGGGCGGCCTGTACGGCGAGCGGGCCGGCTGGTCCCTGCCCGGCTACCCGGACAAGAGCTGGAACCAGGTGTCCCTGCCGACCACCGACACCCGCCCCGGCGTCTCCTGGTACCGCACCGACGCCGACCTGGACCTGCCGCACGGCCAGGACACCTCGATCGGGCTGACGTTCACCGACGACCCGTCCCGCAGGTACCGTGCCACGATCTTCGTGAACGGCTGGCAGGTCGGCAACTACGTCAACTACCTCGGCCCGCAGCACACCTTCCCCGTGCCCAACGGCATCCTCAACCCCAACGGCCACAACAGCATCGCCATCGCCGTGTGGAACCTGGACGGCAGCACCGGTGGACTCGGCAAGGTCTCCCTCACCGACTACGGCAGCTACGCCTCCTCCCTGCGCGTCGCACAGAACGACAGCCCCCGCTACGACCCCGTGAAGTACGCGATGCCGAAGCGCCCGGGAACGGACGTCACCCTGGCCGTGCCGGACACCGCGCAGCCCGCACAGGCCTTCACGGCCGAGGCCACGGTGCGGGTGCCGAAGGACCGGCCGTCCGCCACCCGCCTGACAGCCTCGCTCGCCGCCCCCGACGGCTGGAGCGCGACCGCCACGAGCCCCGCCACGGTCCCGCGCGTACGGCCGGGCGGCTCGGCCACCTTCACCTGGAAGGTCCAGCCGCCCGACGGCACCCTCCCTTCCGCCTCGGCACTCACCGCCACGGTGGACTACATACAGAGCGGACGGCACGCCACCGGAAGTGACGAGCGCATCGTCGGCGGGATCCCGCCGGCCCCGCCGGCCGGCGAGAGCGCGGTGAGCGACCTGCCGTTCCTGTCGTCCACCAACGGGTGGGGCCCGGTGGAGCGGGACACCAGCGTCGGCGAACAGGCGGCCGGGGACGGCCGTCCGATCACCATCGCGGGCGTCGGCTACGCCAAGGGCCTGGGCACCAACTCGGTCAGCGACGTCCAGCTCTACCTGGCCGGCAACTGCTCGCGGCTGACGGCGCAGGTCGGCGTCGACGACGAGACGAGCGGCGCGGGCACCGTGACGTTCTCCGTGATCGCCGACGGCAGGACCCTGGTGACCACACCGACGATCCGCGGCAAACAGGCCGCGGTTCCCATCGACGTCGACGTCAGCGCCACCCAGGTGCTCGACCTCAGAGTCGGCGACGCCGGCGACGGCAACGGCAACGACCACGGCGACTGGGGGACACCGACACTGACGTGCGGCTAGCCGGCGAGCGGAGCGACGACGGCACGAGGCCTCGCGCGGCGGCAGACCACGCCGTGCGAGGCGGGCCACTGCCCCCCTTCCGGTGGAACCCGGACGGCCCACTCCTGGTTATTGGGGGGTTTTCCCCAGTGAAGGCGGGAGAGCGGCTGCGTAGGATCGCGATGACTGATCAGGCGATTCAACTCGCTTCACACGGGGGGACTTTCATGCGACGCCCACAGACGCGCGTCCTTACAGTTGTGGCTCTGGCTGCTCTCACGGTCAGCGGGCTGTCCGCGTGCTCGGTGCTCAGCCAGAAGACCTTCGAGGACGACGCCAAGGTGTCCCGGAGAATCACCTCGATCCGTCTCGACAACAGGAACGGAGATGTGAAGGTGGACGCTTCGGCCGACGCCTCCACGATCTCCGTGCACCGCAAGGTCAACTACCGCGGTGACAAGCCGAGTGGCACGTCCTTCCACGTCAGGGACGGCGTCCTGGTGCTGTCCGGCTGCGGCGAGCACTGCGGCGTCGACTACACCGTCAAGGTGCCTGCCGGGCTTGCGGTGACGGGAGGCACGTCCAACGGCGGCCTCGCACTGACCGGTGTCGGCACCGTCGATGTACACACAAGCAACGGTGAGATCGCGGTGACCAACGCCACGGGCCCCGTGAAGCTACGCACGTCCAACGGGGACGTCGACGTCAAGGACGTCAGGGGCGGCGGCATCGACACACAGACATCGAACGGCGAGGTGACGATCCGGGCCGCCACACCCCAGAACATCAGAGTTCGCACGACCAGCGGCAACCTCACAGTCACCGCACCACCTGCCAAGTACCGGATCTCGGCGGACGACTCCCAGGGCGACAAGAACGTGGCGTTCAAGAACGACCCGTCAGGCACGTACCGCCTGGACCTGTCCACAACGAGCGGCGACCTGACCGTGAAGTCGGCGGCCTAGTCCGTGGCTCCTACGCCCCCCGCACAGCCATGACAAGTCCGCTTGCCCATGCCAGTCGGACGGATCGGAAATCGTGCCGTCCTTCCAGTTCGGCCAGGAGACGTTTCACGGAGGCCGCATGGGCCTCCGGCCACCCAGGCTGTGGGAGCAGGTCGTCGATCAGGTAGGTGCCACCAGGGGCCACGAGTTCCAACGCCCGTTCAAGATGGGTGAATTTGCCGGGCCAGGTATCCGCGAACACCAGGTCGAAGGGCTCCCCGTCATAGTCCTCCAGCCATTCCCCGCCGTCTCCGGCCACAAAGGTCACCCTCGGGTCAGCCCCCAACTGCTCGCGGGCAAGCGCCTGGACAGCAGTGTCGAGTTCGACCGTGACCAGACGACAGGCTCCGTCCATCCCGCTCAGGAGCCAAGCGGTGCCTTCGCCCACGCCGGTGCCGAGTTCGAGAATGCGGCCACCCGGCCGGGCAGCCGCGAGTACGGCCAGCAAGCTGCCGGTTCGCTCCTCACACGACCTGGTGAAGCCTGCCTTGTGGGCTGCTTCGCGCAGCGCGGGCAGAGCGGTGGGGAATGTGCTTGGTGTGTCGTCCATCAAGGGATGATGCAAGCGCCCCTCTCCCCACGCAACAGCGTTTGTCGCACCTCGGCGGCGGGCGCCGGCGCCCTGTGCGGCCCTCGCCGGAACAGTCCCTCCGGCTCGGCTTGACCTTACCCTTGGGGGCAAGGTTTAGCGTTCTTCGAGGTGAGAGGCATGCAGATCAGTGAGCTGGCCCGCCGGGCGGGTGTGACGACGAAGGCGGTGCGCTACTACGAGTCGCTGGGCCTGATCGCGCCCGAGCGGTTGGCCAACGGCTACCGGGACTACGACGAGCACGACGTACGGCTCACGCAGGAGATCCGGGCGCTCGGCAGGCTCGGAATTCCTGTCGAGCGCACCCGCCCGTTCCTGGAGTGCCTCACGGCCGGCCACCGGCATGCCGACGAGTGTCCGGCCTCGCTGGCCACCTACCGGGACGCCATCGACGAGCTCACCCAGCGGATCGAGGGGCTCACCGCCCGTCGGGCGGTACTGGTCTCGCACCTGCAACTGGCCGCCCACCGGGGCAGCCGGCTCTCACCGGTCGACGAAGGAGAGGACCTGATGACGGACTACACCAGCCTGCCCGCAGACCTGCCCGTCCCCGAGGACGACGGCGCAGCCGACCACCTGCCCGGCACGAAGATGCCCCGCCTGGAACTTTCGGGTACCGACGGCGCGGCCGTCCGCCTCGACGCGCTCGGCGCGGGACGCACCGTGATCTACGTCTACCCGCTCACCGGCCGCCCGGACGTCGACCTGCCCGACGGCTGGGACTCGATCCCCGGCGCGCGCGGGTGCACCCCCGAGACATGCGGTTTCCGCGATCACTACCAGGAACTCCTCGCCGCGGGTGCCGACGGTGTGTTCGGCCTCTCCAGCCAGGAGACCGACTACCAGCGTGAGGTGGTCGAGCGGCTGCATCTGCCGTTCCAGATGCTCTCCGACCCTGCACGGAGCCTGGCACGGGAACTCGCCCTGCCCACGTTCGAGACCAGCGGGCTGACGCTCTACAAGCGGTTGACCGTGATCGTCCGGGACGGCGTGATCGAGCACGCCTTCTATCCGGTCTTCCCCCCGAACGAGCACGCCGGTCAGGTCCTGGCCTGGCTTCGGGACAACCGCCCCTAGCCGTCTCGCCGGGCAACGGTGGTCCGAGGCCGCCTGCCGCGTCCTCAGTACGCGTGGTGGACCTGCCAGAACGCCCAGGCCTGGCAGGGACTGCCATAGGTGGTGTTCATGTAGTTGAGGCCCCACTTGATCTGCGTGGCCGGGTTGGTCTGCCAGTCGGAGGCGACGGAGGCCATCTTGTTGCCGGGCAGGGCCTGGACGAGACCGTAGGCGCCGGAGGACGGGTTGACCGCGAGGTAGTTCCAGGTGGACTCGTGATCCACGATGTTGCTGAAGCACTGGAACTGGCTGCTGCCCACGATCTCCGCGGCCATCGCCTTGATCTGCGCCACCGTGTAGGAGCTCTGCACGGTGAAGCTGGCGGCGGGATCGCCGGCCGCGGCCTTGGCCTGGGCGCGCTCCTGGGCCGCGGCCTTCTTGGCCTTCGCGGCCTTGGCCGCCGCCGCGCGCGCGGCCCGCTCGGCGTCCTTCGTGGCGCTCACGTCCGCCTGCACGGCCATGGCGTCGGCCTGCTGCGTCAGCGACGCGGTCTGCACCTGCGCCTGCTGGCCCGCGGGCAGATCCGCGAGCAGGGTGGCATCGGTCGCCGTCGCTTCCGCGTCGTTGTTCTGCGCGCTGCTGCCCGAGGCGACACCGACGACACTTCCGACAGCGGTGACCGCGGTGGCCGACGCCACCGCGATTCCCCGGACCGATATGCGGCTCACGCGCTTCTCTTCCTCTTCGCCCGGGCCACCGTGTGCGGCGGTCGACGGAAGCATCTCGCTCGACTGGGTACGGCGGTTGGAACACTCTTGCGTGCCGGCCCGGCCGGCGCAATGCCGTGGGGAGTGCGGATCCTCACACCTCCGCGCGACGACGTCGGCGCGTCGTCGACCGAACGCCTCTGCGTGCCACGGGTGTTGTGACAGGATGCTCGATGCGTCACCGGTTGGACCGGTGACGGGTAGTGGCGGTGAACGCTGGATCGAGGAGGGCTTCACGTGATCAACAGGCGTACCTTCGGCACGGCTCTGGGAACCGGTGCGGCGACTGTCTCGCTGGGTGGTCCGCACATGCTCCCGTCCGCCTTCGGCGGCACGTCACCGGAGTCCGGGGGCGCCACGTCCTTCGCGCGGCTGAGGCGGATCAGAGCCGGACTGCTCGACGTCGGCTACGCGGAGGCCGGTCCGGCCCACGGTCCCGTGGTCGTCTGCCTGCACGGCTGGCCGTACGACATCCACAGCTTCGTCGACGTCGCCCCGCTGCTCGCCGAGCAGGGCTACCGGGTGATCGTCCCCTACCTGCGCGGTCACGGCACGACCCGCTTCCTCTCCGACCGCACCTTCCGCAACGCCCAGCAGTCGGCCGTCGCCCTGGACATCGTCGCCCTGATGGACGCCCTCAAGATCGAGAAGGCCGTGCTGGCCGGCTTCGACTGGGGATCGCGCACCGCCGACATCATCGCCGCGCTCTGGCCGGAGCGGTGCCGGGCGCTGGTGTCGGTGAGCGGGTACCTCATCACCAACCTCAAGGCCAACCTGGAGCCGCTGGCGGCGAAGGCCGAGCACACCTGGTGGTACCAGTTCTACTTCGCCACCGAGCGCGGCCGAAAGGCGATGGAGGACCGGGACAAGCGCCGTGACCTGACCCGGCTCGTCTGGGAGGAGGTCTCCCCGACCTGGCACTTCGACGACGCCACCTTCGACCGTACGGCCGCGGCCTTCGACAACCCCGACTACGCGGCCATCGTCATCCACAACTACCGCTGGCGGCTCAGCCTCGCCGACGGTGAGCGCCGCTACGACGACCTCGAGAAGCGGCTCGCCGCACGGCCGTTCATCACCGTGCCCACCATCGCCCTCGACCCGGAACGCGACCCGTTCACGGCACCGGGCGACGGCAGCACGTACCGGGACAGGTTCACGGGCGCGTACCGGCACCGCACGCTGGCGGACATCGGCCACAACCTCCCCCAGGAGGCACCCGAGGCGTTCGCGCAGGCGGTCGTGGACGCGGATCACCTCGCGAAGTCGTCACCCTCCTGATGGGTGACGTGACGGGTTGGGGCGGCAAGCCGAGTCGAACAGGCCCAAGGCGTAACCGAGTTCGGGGAAGTCGGCGAGGCTCCGGTCCACGTCGTGGGAATGTCCGACGCGGATGTACCGACCACCATGGGTGACAATGAGTAGCGATCTGAATCCGGAATCCCGGTGGGTCGTCGGGATCGACGCAGGCGGCACCCGGACCCGTGCCGTCCTCGCGGACGCCGCCGATGGGCGCGTTCTCGGGGAGGGCTTGGCCGGGCCGGGCAACGCGCTGGCCGTGTCGGCGCCGGATCTCGCCGACCACCTGGCCGAGGCGGTCGCGTCGGCCGTGCCGGAGGCGGGGCGCGCGCGGGTCGCCGCGGTGGTCGGCGGCTTCGCGGGGGCCGCCCGCGCTCCCGAGGAGGAGCCGGGGCGGGTGCGGGCGCGGGCCGCTCTCACCACCGCGTTGACCCGGCTGGGCATCGGCACCGAGGCGGTCGAGGTCTACAGCGACATCGAGGCGGCCTTCGCAGGCGCGCCCGGGCAGCCGGCCGACGGACTCGCCCTGGTGGCCGGCACCGGCGCGGTCGCCGCCCGGATCGAGGGGCGCGCACTGGTCGCCACGTCCGGCGGGGACGGCTGGTTGCTGGGGGACGACGGCGGCGGATTCTGGATCGGACGTGAGGCGGCCCGGGCGGCCCTGCGGGCAGCTGACGGGAGGGGCGGACCGACGGCACTGACGGCGGCGGTCGGGCAGGCCCTGGGAATCCCGGCAGGCGTGCTTCCCCCGGCCGAAGGCGAGCTCTGGGCGCCGGAGCTCCGGGCCGCCTACCGGGCGTGTCTCCTGCCGGCCGTGATGGACCGCCCGCCGGTGCGGCTGGCCGATCTCGCGCCCCTGGTGCCGCGGGCGGCGGCCGAGCAGGACGCGGTCGCCGCGGCCGTCCTCCAGGAGGCCGCCGCCCATCTCACCGCGACCCTGGCCGCGTTGGAGCCGCACCCGGGTGC